>JAEYHP010000084.1 GCA_023409435.1 Bacillota bacterium
CCCAAGCCACTGATTTTCCGTCCCCGTGTTGGGTGCGGAGAGTGAGTCAACGTCGGAACCCGGCCCTAAGGGGATTGCACCGCCTCCCAGAGGAATGGCGTTACCGTCCGGATCATCGTTGTCGTCATCGTCGTCATCCGGAACAGGAGTGCTTTCAGGAGTCTCCGAAGGAGTCGGGGTCTCCGAAGGAGTCGGGGTCTCCGAAGGAGTCGGAGTTGCCGAAGGAGTCGGGGTTGCCGCGGGAGTGGGAGTCGGGTTCTCCGAAGGAGTGGGAGCCGGGGTCTCCGAAGGAGTGGGAGCCGGCGTTGCCGTGGGAGTGGGAGCCGGGGTCACAGTAGGAGTCGGGGTCGACGTAACAGTAGGAACCGGAGTCGGTGTGGCAGTCGGCTTAGGTGTAGCAGTCGGCTTGGGTGTAGCGGTCGGCTTGGGTGTAGCGGTCGGCCTTGGGGTAGGCCAGGGCCAATCCGGCCAATCCCATGGCCAATCAAAGCCCGGGCCTCCGCCGCCGGGTCCTGTTGCCATGGCAATACTGCTGGTAAATACTAAGCTAAGTGCAACCACAAGCGCGATCAACGCTTTTTTCTGAAACATTCTCATGCGTCTTTTCATTTTAATTCTCCTTTCTCATCCTTTGCGATTAGCGAGAAACTTGTCCCGTTTGGGAGATAGGCTATATATAAGAGACAGTTAGTCATCTCAAACCCGAAAAATCGACAAAAACAGTCTCATTTCAACCTCATTTTCGCGCCGAATTAGTCTCATATGTGAAAAGAAAGAAGAGCAAGGATTGTTTGCCACCTAATCAGATATGGAAAAATGAAAATAAACCACGGCAGACGTTTGTGCGCGGCAAATATTGTTTATTGATCAATCAAGAAACAATTCCCTTATGAAAAAGCTGATTAGGGAATAGTAATGAATGAAAATAACCAAAAGGGAGCGAAAAGAATATGTCATATGCTTTCTGGGACGCCATTAAAAACCGGCACAGCATTTATAGCCTGAGCAATGAGGAAATTGTGCCCCGCAGCCGCGTCAAACAGTTGGTTGCGGACGCGCTCAATTATGTCCCCTCCTCGTTTAATTCCCAAAGCGCGCGCATCGTGGTATTGTTTGGAAACGAGCACCGCGCACTGTGGAACATCACGCTGGACGAACTTAAAAAAGTAACGCCGCCGGAACAGTTCCCCTCTACCGAGGCGAAGATCAAAAACTGCTTTGCATCCGGCTACGGTACGATCCTGTTTTTTGAGGATACTACGGTAGTAGATAATTTGAGCGCAGGGTTCCCGCTTTACGCGGATAAATTCCCGGTATGGGCGCAGCACAGCAACGCCATGCACCAGTTTGCGCTCTGGGTCTCGCTTGAGGCGGAGGGCCTGGGCGCTTCCCTGCAGCATTATCATCCGCTCATCGACAACGCGGTGCGCGCCCGGTTCGGGATACCCGAAACCTGGAGTTTTGTGGCGCAGATGCCCTTTGGCAAGCCGCTTGAAGCAGGCGAGCAGAAGGAGAAACAGAGCCTGGATGCACGCATGAAAGTTTTTGAATAACAGATTGATAAAAGTAAAGAGGGCAGGCCGTACGGCCTGCCCTAAAACTATTAAAAGCACGTTGGAGGCTCTAACCCCACAGTTCGCAATTGTCGCATATGCTCCTTTGCTCACTGGGACTGCGCCGCGCTTCTTCCGCCACAGGCGGCGCTTGGCTGCGCCCCCCCAAACCTCCGTTTAGAATGGTCCCCAGGGTTCTAAAACCGATTCACCGGATCGGTTTTTGCGCTACAGCGCAACGAACCCGCTTCCTCCGGAAGCCCCTAAAAACCCATTCTGTAACATTCGCTTTATACTTTGCAAGTTAAATCGTGCAGCTCCACAATGCGGCGGATGCAGGGGAACAGCTTGGAAAAGCCCGCATCATCCGTAAATTCCAGCCGCACGCAGCCCATTCCGAACGTGGCGCGCGGAAACTCACGCTTCATCTGTTCCACCAGGTCAAAATCCAGCGTGTGCATGGCAAAATGGGTCTTCGCGACGGAGAACCCGATATACGTCTGATCGAACCGGTACATGGGGATGCCGTAGGACATGGCTTCCGGTATTTCCGGAAATTCCGCGCGCATAAACCCCACCAGCCTGCGAAGCCAGAGCTTGGGCTTACCTTCAAAACGATCGATGTACGCTTCTACCGCATGGTTCATTGTCCGACCTCCATACAACGAACAACACATCCATTACGCGCCGATAGACTCTTCTTTGTAGTTTCATTTTATACCGGTACGCCCTCAACCTTCAATGCCTTTAACTTACATTTTCTTCCCGATATATAATGTTTTTACTTATATCACTATTTCGTAAGAAACAGGGATATACTTGAATACCTTGTTGTGATAGGATAAGCGATATATTTTAGCCGCCCGACTCGGCGCATAAAGGGAGGAGCAACGCGATATGAAAGAGGAAATCCGCCGGATTTTAAGGGATCATGGCGCGGACGCCTGCGGGTTCGCCGGGATCGAACGGTTTTCCGGCGCGCCCGAGGGCTTTCATCCGCGGGATATTTACCCGGACTGCCGTACAGCCATCGTATTTTTAAAGCGCATGCCTTTGGGACTGCGAAAAGTAAGCCCACGCATTGCATACTCCCATGCCACGGAGATCAACCTCACTGCGGTGGACCATATCGCATACGAGGCAAGCCTAAAGCTGGAGCGGGAACTTCCCATACATGCTGTTCCTTTGCCCTGCGACAGCCCGTACGAATACTGGGAGGAAGAAAACAGGCGGGGCTGCGGCATACTCTCCATGCGCCACGCCGCCATGCTCGCGGGATTGGGCCATTTGAGCAGGAATACACTGCTTGTAAACCCCGAATTCGGCAACATGGTCAACATCGGCGTAATATTGACGGACGCGGAGCTTCCTTCCGATCCGCTTTTGGAAACTGCCTGCGTAAACGGCTGCAGCGTCTGCCTCAACGCCTGCCCGCAGCATGCGCTCAACGGCGTAACGGTCAACCAGAAGCTCTGCCGAAGCTATACCTACACGCAGAATGCGCGGGGTTTCTCTGTATGCAACTGCAACCGCTGCCGGGTGCTCTGCCCGCTTTCAGCAGGAAAGCAGGCGGCCTTTTAAACTGCCACACCTTGCGTGCAGGCTTGCTCCATCAAGCCTACACGGAAAATCTCGAAAAAGTGGCAACGCCACTTTTTCGAACTATGTCAGAAGGTAATCCTTAACCACATCTTCCATCTCATAAAACCCTTCTCGTCCTGCTATGTACTGCGCCGCGACCAACGCGCCGTTTGCGAACGCCTGCCGGGAGAAGGATTCGTGTATCAGCGTGATGCGTTCATATTCGCTGACCGCCATGACTTCATGCAGGCCCACATACCCGCCTGCGCGGATGGAATTGAGCGAAACGGGCTTTTTGAGTATGCCCTTGAGCATGTCCGCTATTTTTTTCGCGGTGGCCGAGACATCGGTCTTTCGGGAATGGTGCTTTTCTGTGATGGCGTAATCAAACTGCGGCAGAAGCTGCGCGGTCTTTTTGGTGAGCATCATCAGCACGTTGACCCCCAGCGTGATGTTAGGCGCAAGCACAAGCGAAAACCCGGGCGTCCCCCCCGCCGTCCGCCGCATGAGTGCGACGTCTCCCGCGGAAAAATTGGTGGTGCATACCACCATTTTTACACCGTATTTCGCGCATGCGGGCAAAATTTCGAGCGTGGCTTCTTTGTTGGAAAAATCGATCAGCACATCCGGCTTATTCTCCAAAAAGGCTTCCTCCGCTTTTCCGACCTCATATATGGGGCTTGCAAAGCCCTTATAGGGATACACGTCGGATATGGTTCTCCCCGCCTTCTTCCCGCCGTCACGGCAAAACGCCATGATGAGTTTGTGCTCCGGCTTTTGTGTGATAAGACCGGCAAGCTGCAAACCCGCCTTACCTAAACCGCATAAAGCAATTTTCATTTTCCGGTCCCCTTTCATAAAATTTATCATAGATACGCCTGCTGTTTTTAGCTTAACGTACAATTTATGCGGTTGTCAAACCGCGGCGGCCATTTTTCGCCTGTTTTCGTCAAAAAAAACTCCATTCCCTGCCGAACGGAGCTTTTTGACGCGTATCTTCACCGTGCTTGTTCTTTGGCTTACTTGTTGCTTTGTTTGATAAAATCGATTGTAATATACGGCACGTCTTTGTTCTTATCCCAAATGGAGAAGAATTCATAGCCCGGAAGCGGCGTGCGGCGCTTTCCTATTTCTATCGTAAGCGAAGGGATAGAGAGCTTTTCGATCGCCCAGTCCTTAAAGCCGCCGAATGAGGTCCCATCGTCGGGGACGATCTCATACCCGGTCTCCAGCGCCACCGCGCGGGCAAATTGATAACCGGCCTTGTTTGCGGCGTCGTTATCTCCAAAATCGTAGTAGATTTCGCTCCCGGTCGCATGGTAGCTTATTGTCGCGCCAAAGGGGTACCTTTTCGCATACTCTGTAAGCGCGCGCGTTTCCGGCTCGCTTTCCGGCGCCGGGCCGCGATAATAGGCGAAGGAAGGCGCATCCACCGTGTCGATGCGCTGCCACTGCGCGTCAAAATTGCGGTTGATATCCACGCCCGCGGCATTCGCCTTCCAGGAATGAAGATACTTTTCGAGCGGGAGCTTTGTGTAGTTCAATTCCAGATCCCGCTCGTAGACGGCCACAAGCCAAGGCGTCGCCTCCCCATTTTGGGAGATGGCCACGCCGTCCGGATTGGTCATGGGCAGAATATGCACCAATGTCCCCTCGGGTACGCCGTGCTCCAGCAGGCGAGTGAGCTGCCGCATGGCAAGCAGCGTGGTCATATATTCCCGCCCATGGATGCCCGCCTGTATGAGCACATGCACGTCTGACTCAAAGTCCCCGGCGCGCGCGGCGTATATGGCGCGGTTTTGGCGGGAACGGCCGACAACTTCCACCTGCAGCGTATCCGGATACTTCTTTTTAAGCGCCGCAAGGTCGTGCTGCATCAGCTCATAGGTATAGGGGCCGAGGATCCTGGCCGTCTCCCCGAACAAGGCAAACAAAAGCAAGTAAAGGCTTGTGATGCAAATAAGAAACACCCCCGCCCTGATGCGCTTGTGCAAGGGCACTCGCCCTCCTGTCCGCCCAGCAGGCCTTCCCCTGCCGCCGGGCCATCCTTATTTGAAAGCAATGATCTTCCTACATGCTATGTGCGCGCTCCGCGGTTCATTCCGCGGCGGGATATGGCGCGGCAGCCATGAACATTTTGTAAATCCGTAAGAGATTGCCGCGAAAGTATTGTGCCTGTTGTCCATACTTGTTAGAGTAAAGAAAGCCGCCCATGTTTTTCCGGGCTAAAATACCTCAGGAGGAATGCCATATGAAACGGTTCATGTCGGGCATACTCGCGGCGTTATGCCTACTTGCCGTCATGCTGCCCGCAAAGGATGCAAAAGCCAGCGTGCTGCCCGGCTATACCAGCAAGGTGGATTACGACAATACCGACCCCAACCGGTATAAGATCGACATCGACCTTGTCAACCAGATCATTACCGTGTACGAAAAGGGATCCACCGGCCTGTACGACGACGTGGTGCTTCAGAGCCTGTGCACGACGGGCAACGCGGAAAATCCCACGGGTTCGGGCACATTCAAGCTCGGGCACTTAAAGGAGCGCTTCGGCTACTTTGTGGCGTTCGGCCAGTATGCCCAGTATTGGACACAGGTGGTGCGCGGCGTATACATCCACTCCGTGATGTATGACAGCAAATCCATCACCGATATGTCAAAGAGCGCGTACAACGGGCTGGGAAAAGCCCTTTCCCATGGCTGTGTGCGCGTGCCGCCCCATGTCGCGCAGTGGATATTCTACAACTGCCCGCCGGGCACCGTTTGCTCCATTGTGAAGAACCAGGAAAAGAACGAAAAGTTGCGCAATACGCTCAAGGCGGATATCGTAAGTTATTCCAGCTACCAGCAGCCCGTGGACTTCCGGACCGATCCGCCCATTGTGGCGGCAATCGTGGTGACGGACAACGTGCCGGTAAGGACCGGGTTCTCCTCCACCAAAGATTCGACGGTAACCACGCTTTCCGCGGGGGCAAAGCTTAAGATTTTGCAGCTTGGGCCCGACTGGTGCAAGGTGGAAACGTCTAAGGGCAAGCTTGGCTATGTACAGACCAAGTTCCTTTTGATGGACCCCAACACCATGACGCCCGTTCACCCCATATACATTGCCACGGACACAACGTACCTGTACCGTTCCCCCAGCACCAAGGCCTCTACGCTGTACGAATTTGAAAAGGGCGAGGCCATTGAGGTGGTCGGCACGACGGATAAGTACTGGCTGACGGCCAAGGTGGGAGACGACTACGGCTATGTGCGCGTAAAATACCTGACCAAGGACGCCTCCACGGTTTCAGCACCCGTGGAGACCGCCGCCCCGTCTTTAACGGATGTGCAGGCGCGGGTCAAGGACGGCATTATCGCGAACTTCCGCAGCGGCCCGGGCAGCAGCTTCCCCGTGATCGCCGAGCTTGAGGCGGGCACGCCGCTCAAACTCATTTCCGCCGAGGGCAACTGGTACAAGGCCGAAGCAAACGGGCAGACGGGATACCTGTCCACGATCTGCGTGGCGTTCAACTAATAAAGGCAGACTGCAAAAAACGGGGGTGTCACCGCCAAAAGTGTGACATCCCCGTTTTTATTGATTACCGCGAAACCTCAGCTTCTGACGAAGGAAGCTCAGTACATATGTTTATTCAACCCCCGGCTCCAATATGGCGAACGTCCCGTTTTCACAGTCGATCTCAGCCATTGCCCCATAGGGGAGCACGCACATGGGCTCGTTGTGCCCAAAGCTCATGTTGTAGAAAACGGGCAACCGCGTAAGGTCAAATTCGGCAAGCGCTTTTTTGATCATGGCCGGATACTCCTGAAAATAGCGCCCTTGATGCGGCTTTGCAACGAGCAGCCCGTTAACGGCGTGGAAAATGCCCATCGCCCCAAAGCTGCGCAGGGTGTAGAGCACAGTTTCCGGCGCCGGCATATTCTCTGAGGTCTCCAGGAACAACAGCGCGCCGGAAAACGCTTCCATCGGCGGCCAAAGCGCGGTACCCTTGGCCATTTCCAGCACCTCCAGGCACCCGCCGATCAAACGCCCCTGCACCTTGCCCTCGCCCTGGAGCACCAAGTACCCTTCGTTCTTGTTCAGCTTCTTTTCAATATTGGCGTTTTCGGCCAGCCACTCAATCCGCTCGCCCGTCCAGCCCTCGGAAGCGAGAATATCGCCGATCGGGTTGGCGCGGAACAGCGTTTTTTCAACATGCTCCGCGGTGTAGGGGAATATGCGGATGTTTTCCGCAAACTCCGCCAGTATGGAGGGGCCGTAAAAACTCGATACCCCCGCTTTCAGACATATCAGGTGCGTGATTGTCGTATCCGAGTACCCCATGAACACCTTGGGATTGTTGCGAATGACATCAAAGTCAATATACGGCAGCATGCGGATGCTTTCGTCCCCGCCGATGCAGGAAAAGATGCCGCGAATCTCCGGATCCGCAAACGCGCGCATCAGATTCGCCGCGCGTGCTTCGGGATGGCGGTAGACATAGTCCGAGCCTTTGAGCGTGTGCGGCAGCTCCACTACGTTGAGCCCGAACTGTTCCTTTAAGCGCCGCTTCCCGGTTTCGTAGCGCCATAGAATTTCGGGGTCCCCCGCGCCGCCCCAGGAAAGGCTGACGGTGGCAACGGTATCGCCCGGTTTTAGCCTTGGCGGCTTTTGTAAACGCAGCACATCGCTCACCCCTTAAAGATAAATTTCAAACAGTGTACCATACATTCGCCTGAAAGTGTTAAAATAGTTCAAAAGACTTGTGCATTTGGAAAGGGGCCACACAATGTTAAACTTAGGCGTGATCGGAACGGGCTGGATTACGGATTCGTTTTTGCAGGGAGCGCTTGCGACGGGGCAATACCGTGTGTATGCCGTGTATTCCCGCACCATGGAGGCGGCGGAGGGGTTCGGCAAAAAATATAATGCGGAACAATACGCGACGGACCTCGATACATTCTTCGGCCTTGCAGATTTGGACGTTATATACATCGCCTCCCCGAACACATACCATTACGAGCAAAGCAAAAAAGCCATTGCCGCAAAAAAGCATGTCATTGTGGAAAAATCCGCTTTTTCCAACAGCAGGGAAACGGGACACATCCTTTCCCTGGCGCGGGAAAACGGCGTGTTTGTGTTCGAGGCGGCGCGGCATATTCATGAGCGCAATTTTCCTGTGCTCAAGGAGCAGCTTGGCCGCATCGGTGAAATCCGCGGCGCAAACCTTACCTATATGAAATATTCCCCCCGCTACGACCTTGTGCTAAAAGGCGAGCATACCAACATATTCTCTCTGGAGTATTCGGCGGGCACGCTGTATGACCTTGGCGTGTACCCCGTCTATACCGCCGTGGCGCTGTTCGGCAAGCCAAATAGCTGCCACTATTTCTGCACCAAGGTAAAGACGGGCGTGGACGGCATCGGCGTAATCGTGTTCCGATACAGCGGCTTTGACGTGGTGATGCAGACGGGGAAAATCGCCGATTCTTTTTTGCCCAGCGAAATCTACGGAAGCGAAGGTACGATCATTTTAGGCTCCATGAACGATATCTCCTCTATCCGCGTGTTCGACCGCGCCACAAAGACCACCGTGGAGATGGCGGAGGAAAAGGAAAGCAACTGGATGCTGGGGGAAGCGAACGCGTTCGCGGATATCATGCTGCATAAAGACTCCGCCGAACACCGTAGGCGCTATGAGGAACTCGAAGGTATCATGCGCGACGTCCACGCCGTGATGACGGAGCTGAGACGCCAGGCGGATATCGTGTTCCCGGCGGATCAAATGGAATAAAGGCATCGGCGCTTTCAGCACGCCGCGTCCTTGGCGGGAGACGCCCCGGACACTGGGCCTGCGGGCCGTCGCGATAGATTTTTTTATGGGGAAACTACGTTTCCCCACTCCCCTTCCTTATACCGCCCGTAGAGCCGCCCAACAGCGGCCTTTCTTTTTTTTCCAAACCTTGCAGCAAAATGCCACCCGTCAGCGTTATATAGACAGCCGGGCAACGAGGGGGACAACGGACCCGGCACCGGGGGTATTCTTGCGGGACGAAGAATTTGAAGCTCTGTACGCGGACTGCTCTCCCATGGTGTACTGGACGGCGTATGGGCTGACGAGCAACCACCACACCGCATTGGAACTCACGCAAACGGTATTTTTAAAAGCGTTTGTGCGGTGGGATACGCTTCATGCGCTTGCGCCGCCGCAGATAAGGAGCTGGCTATACCACACGGTAAAGAACGCGGCGATCGACCGCCTGCGCCACGAGCGGTATGAGCTGATGGCGGATTGCGTGCCCGAACGCGCGGATGCGGATATAGAGGCCTTGCCCGAAGCCAGTTGTTTGCAGACGGAAACAACGCAGACGGTCTGGGCCGGGGTGGAAGCGCTGCCCAAGGTATATCGAGAGGCCGTGGTGCTCTACTATTTTGCGGACCTCTCGCAGAAGGAGGCGGCGGATGCGCTGCGCGTTTCGGGCGGGACGTACCGTTCCAGATTGTCCAGGGCGCGGGATATGTTATCATCCACATTGGGGAAGGAGGAAGCGTTTTGAAGAATCATGAAAAAATAGACGAACTGCTTTACGGCGCGGCGCGGGAGAAAACGAACGCTCTTCCGCTTGACGATGTGCTTTCCTCCGTCTATGGCCATGCGGAGCAGGAAAAGCAGGCGTATCGGGAAAGGCGCATCAAAGCGCTCCGTTATCAGCGCGCAATCATCCCCGCGGCGGCCGCCTGCGCGGCGGTGCTTGTGGCCTGCTTCCTTGTGCGCCCCGTGGTGGTGGAGGGAAGGACATATGTCGCCTGGAACGGGTCGGTGCAGATAGACGGCGTTACCCACCGCGTGGACGCGCCAATGGAAAAGACGGCGCTCAAGCGGCTGTTTGATACCAATCAATATGTCATCGCGGACGATCCTTCGCCAACGGGCGCGGTTATGGTGTTCGCGCCAGAGACAAAAGAGCAGCAAGAGAAGAAAGAGGAAAAAGTAAAGTATCTGGATCAGGCGGTATCCATTGAATCCGTTACCGTGTATCCGGTCATAGGCGACCTTGTGGTGCGGGAAGGCCCGGATACCGCGTACGCGGAGCTTGCGGAGCTCTACAGCGGCCAGTGTATAAAAAAGGTGGGCATGTACGGCAGGTGGGCGATCATCGAATGGAACGGCGCGCTTGCCTACGCGTTTGACGCATATCTTTTTGAAGCGCCGGAGGAAATTCCCGCCTACGCGCCAGTCACGCGGTACGCCACGGAGCCCGTCAACATTCGCACGCTGCCGACCAGCCGGGAAGACTCCGCCATACTCTATGAGCTGCAGACAAACGAGCCCGTTCTTTGCACAGGAGTGATCGGGGAATGGACGCAGATTGAATGGAACGACGGGAATGGATACGTATTTACAAAATACCTCAAAAACCGCGTTTCTTAGCGCCCATTGCGGGCATTTCCGCTTTACAAAATTCCCCGCGGACTGTATAATAGGCGCTGTATAAAGCGAAGATCGGGACACGCATAGGCCAAATTCCCCCAATAGCGAGCCGCGGGCGGTGCAAGCGCGGCAGGGCGGAACGCCATATGCATCACCTGGGAGCGGGCGGGCGAACGCAAAAGTGTCAGTAAGCCGCCACGGGTCTGCCCGTTACAGCAGCGGCGCATACTGTGTGCAAGTAAGAGAGGACGCTTTTAGCGTCAACTCGGGTGGTACCGCGTGGCTACGCCGCGTCCCGATTGGGATGCGGCGTTTTTGTTTTGTAAAAGTTAAGATGAAAAGGGATCTCAAGGGACAATCCCTTGAGTGGGAGTTTGGGGGACGTAGCTGAGCGCCGCCTGTGGCGGGAGGAGCGAGGCGCAGTCCCTGAGCAAGGAAGCACAGAATGATTCTGCGCGACCATTGCGAACTGTGGGTTGGAGCCCTCAACGTACCACGTACCCCTGTTATCTATTCAACTGTAAACCGCTAAGGAGGTTCTATGTACAAGAAGGTTCCCACAACGCTGGATTTCGTTTCCCGCGAAAAGGAAGTGCTAAAATTCTGGAAAGAGAACAAGGTGTTTGAAAAGAGCACCCTGCACCGCAAGGGCGCCGTCACCTATACGTTCTTTGACGGCCCGCCGACGGCGAATGGCAAGCCGCACATCGGGCATATCCTTACCCGCTGCATCAAGGACATCATCCCCCGTTATAAAACGATGAAGGGGTTTGACGTGCTGCGCAAAGCGGGTTGGGATACGCACGGCCTGCCGGTGGAGCTGGAAGTGGAAAAGAAGCTGGGCTTGGATGGTAAGGAGCAGATCGAAGCGTACGGCGTGGAACCCTTCATCAAAAAGTGCAAGGAATCCGTGTGGAAGTACAAAGGCGAGTGGGAGGAAATGTCCGACCGCGTGGGCTTCTGGGCGGACATGGAAGACCCCTACATCACTTACGACAACAACTACATCGAGTCCGAATGGTGGGCGTTGAAGCGCATCCATGAAAAGGGCTTGCTTTATAAAGGCCACAAGGTCGTGCCTTACTGCCCGCGCTGCGGCACGGCGCTTTCCTCCCACGAGGTAGCGCAGGGATATAAGGACGTCAAGGATACTTCCGCCATCGCAAAGTTCAAGGTCAAGGGCGAGGACAACACCTACATCCTTGCCTGGACGACCACGCCGTGGACGCTCCCCTCTAACGTCAGCCTCTGCGTCAATGCCAGCGAAACCTACGCGAGGGTAAAAAGCGGAGATACCGTATACATCCTGGCGCAGGCGCTTGTGGAGAACGTTATCGGCGAAAACGCGGAAATCCTCGCCACATTTCCCGGGAAATCCCTGGTGGGCACGGATTACGAGCCGCTGTTCGATTTCCCGGTGGACGCCAAGGGCAAGCGCGGCTGGTATGTGATGAGCGACGATTATGTCACGCTGACGGACGGTACCGGTATCGTGCACAACGCGCCCGCATTCGGTGAAGACGACGCGCGCGTGGGCCGCGAATGGGATCTCCCGTTCATCCAACTGGTGGACGCGAAAGGCCATATGACAGGCGGCACCCCGTGGGACGGCATGTATGTCAAGGACGCCGATCACGCGATCCTCCATACGCTGGAGGAAAAGGGCTTACTCTACCGCGCCATGCACTTTGAGCACAACTATCCGTTCTGCTGGCGGTGCGATACGGCGCTCATCTACTACGCGCGCAAAAGCTGGTTTGTAAAAATGACAGCGGTGAAGGATAAGCTCATCGAGTTCAACCGCCGCGTCAACTGGATCCCCGAAACAATCAAGGAAGGCCGCATGGGCAACTTCCTGGAGAACGTCATAGACTGGGGCATCTCCCGCGAGCGCTACTGGGGCACGCCGCTTCCGGTATGGACCTGCGGGGACTGCGGGCACACCCATGTGGTGGGCAGCATTGCGGAGTTGAAAGAGTTGGGCAAGAACGTACCCGAAAACATTGAGCTTCACAAGCCGTTTATCGATGCGGTGCATTTGAACTGCCCCAAGTGCGGCGGCGACATGAAGCGCGAGCCGGAAGTGATCGACTGCTGGTTCGACAGCGGCTCCATGCCGTTTGCACAGTGGCACTATCCGTTTGAAAACAAAGAGGTGTTCGAAGCCCGCTATCCCGCCGATTTTATTAGCGAGGCCATCGACCAGACGCGCGGCTGGTTCTATACGCTGCTGGCGATCTCCACCTGTCTGTTCGACGACCCGGCATTCTTAAACTGCATCGTCATGGGCCATGTGCAGGACAAGGACGGCAGGAAGATGTCTAAGCACCTGGGCAACGTCGTCGATCCGTGGACGGTACTGGATAAGCAGGGCGCGGACGCCGTACGCTGGTACTTCTACACCGGCTCCATGCCGTGGCTGCCGAGCCGCTTCGGTGAGGAGGCCGTGAACGAAAGCCAGCGCAAGTTCATGGGTACGCTGTGGAACACCTATGCGTTCTACATCCTGTACGCGGAGATCGACGGGTTCGATCCCATGAAGCACAGCCTAAAGCGCGAAAATCTCACCGAAATGGACCGCTGGGTGCTCTCCCGCCTCAATACCGTCGCCCGCGAGGTGGATACGCATTTGGAGAGCCTGCGCATCACCGAGGCAGGGCGGACTTTGCAGAAATTTGTCGACGATCTTTCCAACTGGTACGTGCGCCGCTGCCGCGAGCGCTACTGGGGCAAGGACATGACGGCGGATAAGGAAGCAGCCTACATGACGCTGTTTACGGTGCTTGAAACGCTCGCGCGCCTTTCCGCCCCCTTCACCCCGTTCATGGCGGAGGAAATCTACCAGAACCTCGTCCGTGCCGTGGATAAAACTGCTCCCAAAAGCATCCATTTAACGGATTATCCCGAGGCTGACCTCTCCTTTGTGGATAAGGACCTTGAAGTTAACATGGAGCGTGTGCTCAATATCGTGGTATTGGGCCGTGCTGCGCGCAACACCGCCGCCATCAAGAACCGCCAGCCCATCGCCTGCATGTATGTGCAGGGAGAGGCGCTCCCGGCGGGATATGTCGCTATTATCGCGGAAGAGTTGAACGTCAAGGAGGTCCGCTTTGTGGCGGACGCGTCCTCCTTCGTTTCCTACCGCGCCAAGCCGCAGTTGAAAACCCTCGGGCCCCGTTACGGCAAGGTGCTGCCCAAGATCGGTGCGTACCTCTCGGGCGAAGGGATTGGCGACGAAGTGGTGGCAGCCCATAACGCGGGAAGAGCTTATACGTTCAGCGTCGAGGGCGTGGACGTGTCACTTGAAAAGGACGACGTCCTCATTGAGCCCATGCAGAAGGCGGGCTTTGTCACCGTGACAGAGCGCGAGCTTTCCGTGGTATTGGATACCAACCTCACCCCCGCGCTCATTGAAGAAGGCTTTGTACGCGAGCTGACCTCTAAGGTGCAGACCATGCGCAAGGAAGCGGGCTTTGACGTGACGGACCATATTTCGCTTACCTATTTCGGCTCCCCCGTGGTGGAAGACGTGTTCCGGAAGTTCGGTGCGGAGATCGCCGGGGATACGCTGGCGGATGAGGTAAATAACGCCGCGCCCCGAGGGTATACTAAGGAATGGGACGTCAACGGCGAGACCGTGACGCTGGGCGTGGAGAAGAAGTAACACCTTGCTTTCGGCCAAATTGACACGTCAATTTGGCCGAAACTTTTATAGGAGAAAATATGCAGCCGATATTGGACCACATCCACATTACGGTAGAAGACCTCCCCCGCGCGGAGCGGTTTTACGACGCGCTGTTGCCCCTCATCGGGTTTGACCTCAGGCACAAAGAGCATGCGAGCGTTCCCCGGCACGCGTATGAGCTCATTGAATACCACCACGCCGGGCTTTCGTTCGGCCTTGTCAGCCCGCGGGAGGAGTATTTGGAGGCTGCAATCTCAAGAAGGCGGCCGGGTGCGGTCCACCACATCGCGTTCCGTACCGAGACACGGGAACAGGTGGATGGGCTCTATGGGGCGGTTTGCCGCCTGGATGCGCATATCGTCCACCCGCCCAAGGAATACCCGGAATATTGCAAGGACTATTACGCCTTCTTTTTCAAGGATACCGAGGGCATAGAAATCGAGTTCTGCCACTTTGCCCGCAGCAGCTATTTTCCGGTGCAATAAAGGATACGCACAACGACGCCCACCTGTGGTTTGCAGGCAGGCGTTTTCATACGCTAAATCTACATATACTCCGGTCCTGTGCGTTCTGTCATCTCCCCGGTCAGCCCGATCACCTTGGGCCACAATCCTGTCTTGGCGATGAGGAAGCCCATTAGCATGCCCATATGTGTATGAAGATGCCTGTGCTGCGCAAGCATCAGCGCAAAGCGCGTCCATTCGCAGCCTTCCGGCCGCTCCAGAAGCTGCGCATCCGTAACAGAATCGAGATGTCGAGATAGCTTTTCGCCTATCTGCAAGAAGTAAGAATGCAGATCATCTCTCGTCAGCACTTTTTCCGTCGCGACGTCCAAATTATTGAGATTGGGGATGTGGAAATCCGGCTCCGTATAGCGCTGGGGGTTGATGAACCACTGGTCCAGCGAATGCAGCATATGATAAACATGCTTATAGAGCGGCATGCTGCAATAGGGAGCATCCCACATGCCGTTTGGGATGCAATCTACCACGTTTCCCACCTCCCACAGCGCACGCTTTGTCTGCTCCCGGATGATGGCGATATACCCCAATTCATTCATATACGCTCCTTTCCAACACAATATATTGTATCTATGAAAAAACCTTACACAATCCTTTCCCAGGGCTTACCACCGCGTGTCCGCTTGTATGTGACAATATCATTACAGTATTCATATGCTGTAACAAAAGACGCATCGGAGGATATGCAATGGGGAAGTCTTGCGTATGGCGCGTGCTCCCGGCTCTTACGCTGCTGATAGCGCTCTTGCTGCCGATATACAGCCCGATACCTCTACAGTTGCCGCCCGCGGGCGAAATGAAATTGAAACAGGTTGCTGAATCTGTGGAACGCACTCATATGCCCGCTGTCGGTGTTACGGTACACAGCGGCTCCAGCGTCACGCGCAGGACGCCAGACAAGGAATACACCATCGCATGGCTTTCGGATACGCAGCATTACAACGGCTCGCTCGCTCCCATCTTTTATTCCATGACAAGTTACTTAAAAGAAAAAAAATCCGCGCTCAACATACAATACATCGCCATGACGGGGGATATCGTGGGCAGCGGCGGCAGCACATCGCAATGGATGAACGCGCGCGCGGCCATGGACAACATTGCGCATATCCCCAACGGGGTGCTGGCGGGCAACCACGATTACGGCAAGGAAAGCGGGCTAAGTAACTACAAAAAGCACTTCGGGGAAGCCTATTATACCGACAAACCCTGGTATGGCGGCTCATACGAGGATAACCGCAACCATTATGACCTTATAACGATGGGTTCCACCCAGTATCTGTTCGTCTACCTGAGCTACCAGCCGGGCAGTGACGATATCGCCTGGGCAAACTGGGTATTCCAGCGTCATTCGGGCCGCGTGGGCGTGCTGCTGACTCACGATTATCTGGACAGCAATTCCGGTCTCCGCTCCAACGGGCGCACGCTTCAGGAGGAGATCGTCAAACAGAACCGCAACATTTACCTGGTGCTGTGCGGGCACCGGTACACAGAAGATAACATCCCCATCCAGTTTGACGATGACGGCGACGGTACAATGGACCGCACCGTATACCAATGCATTGCAAACTACCAGAACCTTGGGCAGGGCGGCGGCGGATATATCCGGTTCCTGCGCATCGACGAAGCAAAGGGCGCCATCCGCTTCTATACCTATTCGCCCTACCTTGGCGTATACCGATTGCCGCCGGAACGGGCGAAAAACCCGCAGGACACCTGGCCCATCCCGTGGCCTATGGAGAAACAGGAAAGTTCCGCGGCATAGACCGGAGTCATACAACAAGAATTTGTAAAATGGTTCCCGGCGGCGTATACTGGACATGCGCCGCATTCTTTTTTCAGGAGGAACAGGGCATGAAAAAAGCGGGAGCCATACTCGCGTTCCTTATCATATGTATGTTTCTTCTGACGCTCCATTTCGGCATCCCCGCACCCAATATACTCAACCGGACGTATACCGGCGTGGTCGTCAATATCCGGGAACAAAACGGCGACCTTTCCATCAACAACCTGGAGCTTGGGCAAGAAGAAGCGCAAGACGTCTTAAATGCCATTCAAGGCCATGCTTACGCACGGCGTTTTCCGGATGGCAACGTCATCTCATACGGTTCCACGCAGGCGGTCATTCTGTCCCTCATTTATCAGGAAAAAGGAGCAGAAAAACACGATATTTTCATGATCACCAACACGGGTGTGATCACCATCGACGATTTTAAACAGGGGGGCGGCTATCTGTTCCTGCCCCGAAACGACCGGGCGCAGATACTACTCTTTCAAACCATTTACGACAGTATCCCAAAGTAAAACCGTTATTTGCGCAGCAGTTCCTGCGCCGCAAACACCGAATTTGCAAGCAGCGCCGCGCCGTAAAGCGGCGTTTCTTCATGTGCGCAGAAACGCGGGTTGTGCCAGGAATAATTGCGCGCACCCGGCGTGCCGGAACCTAAGAAGTAAAAGAACGACGGCACGCATTCGCCATAGAGCGCGAAATCCTCGGAGGCCATGTTGACAGGCGGGGTAACGATATTGCCCTCCCCTACTGTTACGGCCGCCGCGCGCTGCGCGGCAGGGAGAAGCAGTGATGGATTTATTACGGCGGAGGTGACCGACGTGTGCGTAAACTCCGCCTTGCAGCCGTACGCCTGGGCAATGGAGCGGGTCATTTCCTTCAAGCGTTCAAGCACCCGCGCCCGCACGCCTTCCTCATGCGTGCGGATGGTTCCGCCGAACACGGCGTCGTTTACAATCAAATCCGCTTCCGACCCGCCGGACAGGTAGCTCACGTTCACCACTGCCGAGGAAAGCGGCCCCACGTTGCGACTTACTATGGTATGGATGCCCTGAACGGCTGCCGCCGCCGCGAGTATGGGGTCTATGTTCTTCTGCGGCGCGCTGCTGTGCCCGCCCCGGCCGATCATGCGCGCGCGGAACATATCCTTCGCCGCCATCAGGTGCCCTTCCCGCACCCCCACCGTACCCACGTCGATATGCGGAGAGTTGTGCAGGCCAAACATGCAGCTTACCGGCACTTTTTCAAATAACCCGGCTTCCAGCAACAGCCGCGCGCCCGCAAGCGTTTCCTCCGCAGGCTGAAACACGAACACCACGTCCCCGGACAGTTCCTCTTTGATAGCGGCAAGCGCTATGGCCGCGCCCAATAAGCCCGCCGTGTGTACGTCGTGCCCGCAGGCGTGCATGACGCCGTCTTTTTTGGAGCGGTCGGGCCTGTTCGTTTCCTCCTGTTGGCTGAGCGCGTCGATATCCGCCCGCAGGCCGATTACAGGGCCGTTTTTTCCCGTACGCAATACGCCCACGGCGCCGGTCGTAAGCCCGAGCTCGACGCGCTCTATTCCCAAACTATCAAGCACCTCGCATACCAGCGATGTAGTTTCGTACTCCTGCAGCCCCAATTCCGGGCGGCTGTGCAGTTTTTGGGCAAACCCGGCAATAGCGCCGCCAAATTGGGACCGAGTATTCTCAAGATCAATCATGGGAATGCCTCCGCTTCATGCGGCATAAGCCGTGTCTTTTATTCCCATTATACCAAAGAAATCATGTCCGAGCGGGCTGAGACATAGCAAAAACAATTTATTGCCGCAGCTTGTTCAAGTAAAGTTCAAGTTTGGGCCGGAGTATGCGCGTTGTACCTGCTTATGGTCCATGCTATAATAGGATGGAATTAATAATGGGAGGGTAGCGTGCTTTTGCGCCGCTGCGATCGATATGGGATTCTTTGATAAACTTCTGGGCACTACGCCGGAAGCAAAGCTGAAAAAGCTGAGGCCCATCGTGGACCAGATAAATCTTCTCGAACCCGCCATGCAGGCCTTGACGGACGCGCAGCTGCGCGCTAAGACCGCGGAGTTCAAGGAACGCCTCACAAAGGGCGAAGCGCTCGACAACCTGCTGCCTGAAGCGTTCGCCGCCGTACGCGAGGCGGCGGTCCGTACCGTGGGCATGCGGCATTTCGATGTGCAGATGGTCGGCGGCATCGTGCTGCACCAGGGCCGCATTTCGGAAATGAAGACGGGCGAAGGCAAGACGCTTGTCGCAACGCTTCCTTCCTACCTCAACGCTCTCACCGGCCAGGGCGTGCACATCGTCACCGTCAACGATTATTTGGCAAAGCGCGACGCGCAGTGGATGGGCAAAATCCACCGCTTTTTAGGCTTAACTGTCGGCGTCGTGGTCCATGATATGGATAACGACGAGCGCCGCGCCGCCTACAACTGCGATATCACGTACGGCACAAACAATGAGCTGGGGTTTGATTACCTCAGGGATAACATGGTGGTCTACCGCGAGCAGATGGTACAGCGGGAGCTTACCTACGCCATCGTGGACGAGGTGGACAGCATATTGATCGACGAGGCGCGCACCCCGCTCATCATCTCCGGCCACGGCGATAAGACGACGGATATGTATGAAAAGGCGGACCGCTTTGTGTTGAAGCTGGAGCGCGGCCCGGATATCCTCAAGCAGACCCGCAGCGAGATGCTCATGGAGGAGCAGCCCGAAGGCGGGGACTACATGGTGGATATCAAGCAAAAGACGGTGCAATTGACCCAGGAAGGCATCACCAAGGCGGAGAAATTCTTCAACGTGGAAAGCCTGGCGGATACGGAAAACACCGAGATCAACCATCACATCCTGCAGGCGTTGAAAGCGCACGCCATTTTCCACCGGGACGTCGATTATGTGGTGCAGGACGACCAGGTCATCATTGTTGACGAATTCACCGGCCGGCTGATGCTGGGCCGCCGCTACAGCGAAGGTTTGCACCAGGCGCTTGAAGCCAAGGAAGGCGTGAAGGTGGAACGGGAAAATAAGACGCTCGCCACCATCACGTTCCAGAACTATTTCCGCATGTACAAAAAGCTCGCCGGTATGACGGGTACCGCCAAGACCGAGGAGACGGAATTTACCGCCATTTACAATCTCGATGTCGTGGAGATCCCCACCAACCGCGATATGATCCGCAAGGACAACAACGACGTCGTATACACCACAGAAGCGGGCAAGTTCCGCGCCGTGGTGGGCGAGATCGAGGCTATGTATAAAACTGGCCAGCCGATCCTTGTAGGCACCATCTCGGTGGAGCGCAGCGAATATTTGAGCGGCCTGCTGGATCGGAAGGGCATCCCGCATGTGGTGTTGAACGCCAAGTTCCACGCCAAGGAAGCGGAGATCGTAGCTCAGGCTGGTAAACTAAACCGCGTAACCATCGCCACCAACATGGCCGGCCGCGGCACGGATATCCTTTTGGGCGGCAACCCGGATTTCATGGCGCGCGAACAACTGAAACGGGACGGCACGGAGGAATGGCTCATTGAGGAAGCCACCGGCCACGCCGAAACCGAAGAGGAAGAAATCCTCTTAGCCCGGGAAACCTATAGCGCATTGTATAAAAAATATAAGGCTGAAACCGACGCGGAGCACGATAAGGTCGTGACTTTGGGCGGCCTGCACATCATCGGCACCGAGCGGCATGAAAGCCGCCGTATCGACAACCAGCTGCGCGGCCGAAGCGGCCGCCAGGGCGACCCGGGCAGCACGCGCTTCTATGTCTCTCTGGAAGACGAGTTGATGCGCCGCTTTGGCGCGGACCGCGTCAAGGGCATGCTGGAGAAGGTTTCCCCGGACGACGACGTACCCATTGAAATGGGCATGATCACCAAGCAGATCGAGTCTGCGCAGAAGCGCGTCGAAATGAACAACTTTGAAATCCGTAAAAATGTGCTGCAGTATGACGACGTCATGAACAAGCAGCGCGAAATCATCTACGGCCAGCGCCGCCGGGTGCTGATGGGCGAGGACATCCACCAGTCCCTGATTGAAATGCTCTCCGGCGTGGTGGAAGGCTATGTTTCCACCTACTGCCCCGGCGCCGAATACCCGGAAGAGTGGAATTTGACCGGCCTTTCGCATGAAATCTGCGATCTGTGCCGCGTGCCCCGCCGCATGCTCTTTGCGCCCAATGAGGCGGAAAAGCTCAACGCAAAGGCCGTCACGGATCGCATTACGGAATTTGTTACCGAGCTCTACGGCAAGAAGGAAGAAGAGATTTCCGCCGCGGGCGTCGATATGCGCGAAGTGGAACGCGTCGCTCTCTTACGCGCCGTGGACAGCCACTGGATGGACCATATCGATGCCATGGATCAGCTCCGCCAGGGCATCGGGCTTCGCGCCTACGGCCAGAAGGAGCCCGTCGCCGCCTACACGCAGGAAGGCTTTGAGATGTTCGACGCCATGATCACGGAGATCAGGCAGGAGACCATACGCTTCCTGCTCGGCGCGCAGCTCCAGCCCCAGGTAGTAAAGCGCGAGCAGCTTGCCGTGCCCATTGAAACCGTCTCCCCGGACGGCAACAAGCCCGCCAAAAAAGGCAGGACAATTGGCCGCAACGATCCCTGCCCGTGCGGCAGCGGGAAAAAGTATAAAAACTGTTGCGGAAAGAGTGCATAATTTCGCAAAATGGCAAAGCCATTTTTGCGAGCCTGCGGGGGTTTTCTCACAGCTGCCTGCACCCTGCGAGTGCGGTCGGCATCTGTGCAAAAGGTGTCAAATCCGGCGTACATGCCGCCGGATTTAACGGATTAAAATAATAGTAATAGATCCGCTTTCTTTTGCTACTTTTCTTTCGTGGAAAGAAAAGTAGCGTACTCTATAAAAGGATGTGAGAACTTTGATTTTACTGGACGAGTACAAGCAGCAGATCGCTGCGTCCGCCCAAACGCTCAAAGAGGCAGGTGACTCTCTTTGACCTCGCGGGGTTGAAGAGTGAACAGCAAACGCTGGAGGATCAGATGGCGGCGCCCGGCTTCTGGGACGATGTGGAGAACGCCAACAAGGTCAACCAGCGCGTAAAGGCCGTACAGAACAAGATCGGCAAGTATGAAAAGCTCAAATCCGCCGCGGACGATTTGGAAACGCTGGTGGAAATGATTGAGGAAACGCAGGATGCCTCTTTAGAAGAGGAGCTTGTCCGCGAATACGAAGTGTTTCGCCGCAATGTGGAAGAGCTGCGGCTTTCGACGTTGTTGAAAGGCGAATACGACAGCTCCAATGCCGTGCTCTCCCTGCACGCGGGGGCGGGCGGCACGGAAGCGCAGGACTGGGTGCAGATGCTCTACCGCATGTATACACGCTTCTGCGCGGTACGCGGCTGGACGGTGCGGGAACTGGATTTACTGGATGGCGACGAGGCGGGCATCAAATCCGTCACGTTCGAGGTCATGGGGGACAGCGCCTACGGCTATTTGAAGGCGGAAAAGGGCGTGCACCGGCTGGTGCGCATTTCCCCGTTTGATTCTTCGGGCAGGCGGCATACGTCGTTCGCTTCGCTGGACGTCACGCCGATATTCGACAACGACGAAAACGGCATCGAAATCGATACGGACGACCTCCGCATCGACACCTACCGCTCCTCGGGTGCTGGCGGGCAGCACGTCAACAAAACATCCTCCGCCATCCGCATCACGCACTTGCCCACCAATATCGTGGTACAGTGCCAGAACGAGCGCAGCCAGCTTCAGAACAAGGAAACCGCCATGCGCATGCTCAAAGGCAAGCTATTGGAACTGCAGGAGCGCGAGCGCAT
Source organism: Bacillota bacterium (assembly GCA_023409435.1). Classification (GTDB taxonomy): domain Bacteria; phylum Bacillota; class Clostridia; order Christensenellales; family CAG-138; genus JAEYLA01. The sequence continues at coordinate 22,350 of JAEYHP010000084.1, forward strand.
GGAGCAGATGGCCCAGATCAAGGGCGATATGAAGAAGATTGAGTGGGGCAGCCAGATCCGCTCGTATGTGTTCCAGCCCTACACGCTTGTCAAAGACCACCGCACGGGCGTGGAAAACGGCAACATCCAGGCTGTGATGGACGGCGACCTGGATTCGTTTATCAACGCGTTTCTGGCGCAAAGCTAAGCTTCATGCGAATGAATAATGAATCATTTGGGAATTAAATCCCGGAGGGATTTTTCCCACAATTATTCACTATACATTATTAATTATTCATTTTAACAAGGAAGGGGGCTGCGTATGCCCAGCCGGGTCAGCAACATTTTACAGGCGGCTATACGCGGCTTTCGCCCGCTTTTGAACAACCTTAGCCTGGAAATGGAGCGCATCGGACAGGATATTATCGCAGAGGCCGATACGCGCGCGCTGCCGGAAAATATGGTGGTCGCCAACGACTGCGTAAACGGCGTGTTTGCGGAATGGTTCCACACGCTCGGCGCGCCGGAAGACGAGGCGATTCTCTATTTCCATGGCGGGGCGTACATGGCGGGCAGCATCGCAAGCACCCGCCCGCTGGCGGTGGATTTCGCACAGGCCACCGGGCGCAACGTATTGTCATTTGAATACCGGCTCGCCCCGGAGGACCCGTACCCCGCCGCCCTGGAGGACGCCATGGAGGTATACCGCTACCTGCTGTCCCTGGGGCTTTCCCCGGAGCGCATCGCGTTTGTGGGGGATTCCGCGGGCGGCGGGTTGGAAATGGCCACGGCTTTAAAAGCGCGGGAGGAAGGGGTTCCTCTGCCCGCGGCAATCATGGCGCTCTCGCCCTGGACAGATCTGACGCTTTCGGATGAAAGCTATATTGAAAACAAATCGGTCGATCCGCTGCTGGAGCGCAGGAAGCTTTTACGCGCCGTCATGTATTACGCCTATGGAAAAAATCTGATGGACCCCTTTATATCCCCCGTATTTGCGGATTTTACGGGCTTTCCGCCCACGCTCATACATGTGGGCACGCATGAGGTGCTTCTAGGCGATTCGAGGAAGCTCCATGCCGCCATGAAACGGGATAAAGTTGACGTGCAGCTTTCCGAATGGGAGGGCATGTGGCATGTATTCCAGGTGTTCGATACGCCCGAAAGCCACGCCGCCATAGAGGGAATTGCCGAATTTATACTCGCTCACATCTCGCAAAATTCTGCCGGAGGGATGTAGCCGTGCAGAAGCGCAGCTGGTACCCGCTCGACAACGCGGCCAATATTTACCCCGTCATCGCCAACAAGGGCTATACGTCCATGTTCCGGTTTACGGCCGTAATGAAGGACGCGGTGGACCGCGAAGCGCTCCAGCGCGCGCTGGACCGGATGCAGCCCCGCTTTCTCGGCTTTTTTGTACGGGTGAGGCGCGGCATATTCTGGTATTTTTTAGAGCAGCTTCATAAGCGCGCAATGGTAGAGGAGGATACGCTCTACCCCTGCCAGCCGCTTGTCCGTGGCGAGCTCCCCTTCCGCGTCAAGGTGCACAACAACCGTATTTCCTGCGAGATTGCGCATGTCATCTGCGACGGCGGCGCGGGCCTGACGTTCTTTAAAACCCTGCTCAGCGAATACGCGCGGGAGCTGGGTGCTACGGTTTTGCCCGAATGCGGCGTACTGCCGCTTGACGAACCGCCCCATCCGGAGGAAGTGGAAGACGGGTTTTCCCGATTTTCCCGCATGGGCGCGCGCCCCACGCGCCATGAGCCGCAGGCCTATCACCCGACCGGCACCCCGCTCATTAACGGCGTCCGGTACGTCACTACCGGGAAATTAAGTGTTGCCGCCGCGCTGGAGCTTGCCCGCCGCCACCATGTTTCGCTTACGGAATATTTGACGGCAACGCTTATACACGTGCTCTACAGCATGCAGCTTGCGGGGCATCCGCGGCAGTTAAAGCCCGTTAAGGTCAGCGTGCCCGTCAATTTAAGAAAATACTACCCTACCCGCACTTTACGGAACTTTTCCCAATACCTCAATCCGGGCATCGACCCCAATCTGGGCGACTTTTCATTTGAAGAAATTCTGGAGCAGGTCCACCATTATTTCCGCTACATGTTTACCGAAAAAAACCTCAACGCGCGTATTTCCAAAAACGTGGGGGATGAGCGCAACCCTGTGCTGCGCGTGGTGCCTCTGTTCTTAAAGAAAATGAGCATACGGCTCGTCTATGAAATGACCGGCGAAAAGCGGTTTTCCTCCGTCATATCCAATATGGGAAACGGCTATGTTCCCAAGGGGTTGGAACCTTATATCGATCATTTTATGTTTGTGCTGTGCACCGCACGGCACAACGCGGTGGAGTGCGGCATCGCAAGCTTCGGGGATACGCTTTGTATCTCGTTTACCCGCACCGTTGCGGAGCCGCATGTGGAGCGGACATTCTTCCGCGCCCTCGTCCGGCAAGGGTTGCATGTACTGGTGGAGACCAACCACCCTTAAAGATAGCAGGATTTCAGGAATGGGTTCTTAGGGGCTTCCCGCAGGGAAGCGGGGTTGGTGCCCATAGGGCAGAAACCGATCCGGTGAATCGGTTTCAAAACCCCGGGTACCATTGTTTACGGCCCTAAGCGGGTGTTCGGGAGCTGAAGCTGAGCGCCGCCAGTGGCGGAGCAAGCGAAGCGGAGGCTCAGTGCGCAAGGGAGTGCAAGCCTACTAGGGCTTGCAAGACCATTGCAAACTGTGGGTCCGTCAGGCAGAGCCCTCAACGTCCCCCTTTCATGCTTTAATCCTCAGGAAAGGAGAAGTCTATGGCGTATTGCGTCAATTGCGGCGTGGAACTCGAAAAAAGCCTGCAGAACTGCCCGCTTTGCGGCGTGGAGGCAATGAACCCCAAGGAGCCGTTCGATCCTTCCGTGCCCCGCCCGTACAGCGCGCGCATCGCAAGGATACAGGATCAGGTGGAACGCCGCTATACAGCCATCATCATCAGCGTGGCGCTGGCGCTTGCGGCCGTCATCTGCGTCATGGCCAACCTCGTATATGAGGACAGCTTTACCTGGTCCGTATACGTGGTGGCGAGCCTGGCGCTCTTATGGGTGCTTGCGGTATTCCCCTTCCTGCATCCTCGGCTGCATCCCGTGGTGATCGTGGCTCTGGACGTCTGCGCGTTGCTGTTATTTTTGAGCGTCATCAACCAGCAGGACCCGACATCGGATTGGTATACCCTCCTGGCGATGCCGCAGGTGCTGCTCTACGGCTTTCTTGCGCTTATCGTGGTGCTGCTGTGGCGCACATCCTTCGTGCGGGGCTGGCAGCGCGTCGGTGTGGCGATTATGGCGGCCGGCGTGGGCGTGATGGGCTTAGAGTGCCTGCTGGATCTTTACAACAACATGCAGGTGCAGCCCCAATGGTCCTGGTTCGTCATCATCCCGGCGTTTGCGATTGGGCTCATCCTGTTTTTGATCGAGCGCAAGCGCGAGGTCAAGGAAGAGATCATGAAGCGGCTCAGGGTATAGCGATTATTGTTTGCTAAAAACCTGTGCTTTTAGCATAGCGAGCATGTCAAGCCTCGCGCCCCCATTATGGCGTTCTTAAGGAAGGGGTGTGGGGAAATGCAGTTTCCCCACATTAAAAAATCTATCGCGACGGCCCGCAGGCCTAGTGTCCTTGGCGTCTCTCGCCGAGGACGCGGCGCCCTAAAGCGCCGATACCTTCAAACTCCCCGCCCGCGTGTGAATGCAATGTGACAATGTGGTAACATAACCGCCCGCATACTTGAGATAAAATGCCGACAAGCTTAGAATAAAGAGGAAGACCAAAAGGAGAATCCAATGCCCTTTCACGCGCTGCACCATTCCCGAGCTTTGCGCTTCCGTTCCCCGTTTGGGGCTGTTCCCGCGGGGGAGGCCGTTACGCTTCGCCTGTGGGTCGGCGCCCGGTATTTAAACGCTTCGGTTGCGCTTCGGATGTGGATAAACGGCAAAGAGCGGCTTTTCCCCATGCAGGGTACTCCCGGCGACGGCGGGGTCTATTTTGAAGCCACGGTAAAGCTACAGGAACCCGGCCTTGCATGGTACTATTTCCGGGTCACCCCTCCCAACGGGAAAACGATGTTTTACGGAGGCGAAAGCGGGGAGGGCGCGCTGTATCCGCATGAACCGCCTGGGTATCAGATCACCGTTTACGATCCAGGCTTCACGGTACCGCGCGCGTTTCGTGAAGGAATCATGTACCAAATATTCCCGGACCGGTTTTGCCGCAGCGAGCTGTTCCAAAACGGCACGCATCCCGGCGCCGCCTATCACCTGGCGTTGGGGCGGCGCGTGCATGTGCAGCAGGATTGGTCCGCCCGGCCCAAGCATTTGCCGGAGGAAGGGCAACAGGAGTACGAGCCCAACGATTTTTACTGCGGAGACCTGTACGGCGTCATTTCGGCGCTTCCCTACCTCAAATCCCTGCATGTGGATACGCTTTATTTGAACCCCGTGTTCGAAAGCGCCTCCAACCACAGGTACGATACGGCGGATTATAAACGGGTGGACCCGATACTCGGCGGAAACGAAGCACTTGCAGCGCTCGTCGAAGCCGCAAAAAAAGAAGGCATCCGCCTGATGCTCGACGGCGTGTTCTCCCACACGGGCGCGGACAGCGTGTATTTCAACAAATACGCGCGATATCCAACGGTGGGCGCGTTCCAGGGCAAGGCATCCCCGTACCGCAGCTGGTACGATTTCCATCCCCGCCATGAGCATGGATACCGCTGCTGGTGGGGGTTTCCGGAACTGCCCGAGGTCAACGAACTGGATGAAAGCTATTCTGCGTTCATCGCCGGGGAAGGTGATTCCCTGCTTCATTACTGGGCGGAGCGCGGCGTCACAAACTGGCGGCTGGACGTCGCGGATGAACTGCCTGATGCGTTTATTGGTCTGCTGCGCACGCGGCTCAAGGCCATCGACCCAAACGGCGTGCTGCTGGGCGAGGTCTGGGAGGACGCTTCCAACAAGGTCTCCTACGGCGGGCTTCGCATGTATGTGGAGGGGCAAACGCTCGACTGCGCCATGGGGTATCCCTTCCGCGCCGCCGTGGCGGATTATCTGCTGGGCAGGTCGGACGCGTACGCGCTTAACCACGAATTGCAGATGTTGCGGGAGCATTACCCCAAGCCGTTTTACTACGCCCAGATGAACCTGATTTCTACCCACGATACCGTGCGGGCGCTCACCATGCTGGGCGGAGCACCCGACCGGGACGCGCTCACACGCGAGGCACAGGCGGATTTTATCCTCACGCCGGAGGCCCATGCGCTCGGGCGCGTGCGGCTGATGCTGGCCACGGCCATACAGATGGCGCTGCCCGGCGTACCCTCCATCTATTACGGGGATGAGGCGGGCGTGGTTGGCATGGCAGATCCGTTCAACCGCGCGGCCTACCCCTGGGGAAAGGAAGATGCGGAGCTGCTGGAATTTTTCCGCGCACTCACCGCGGTCCGTTCTGAAAATCCGGCGCTGCGGGCGGGCTACTGCCGCATGGGCGCCGTGAACGCAGACGTGTTCGCCATACTGCGCTACACTTCTTCCGGGCGGGACGCGTTTTTAGAAAAAGCGCCGGAGACTGCGGTATTGCTGCTGTGCAACCGCTCCCCGGAACCGCAGCAGATCGTGTTCGACGCCTTATCCCTTTCGGAAGGGCCGGACGCAGACGTTCCCTGTAGACTAAACGGCGTATTCCACGACGCGCTGACCTATCAGGAGTGGACGTTCTCCGACGATACGCTTGCAGCCTTGCTTCCGCCTTACGGCATGCTGCTGCTGGAAAAGAGCGATAAGAGTGCATAAGGCATAAAAGGAGTACGTTGAGGGCGCTGCCCTCAAACACCCGCTTAGGGCCGTAACGGCCCTAAGAACCCTCCCTGAAACACCTTTTAGGATGTTGGATTCCCAAGGGACGTGTCCCTTGGGTGGGGGTTCGGGGGCAAAGCCCCTGAAAAAAGGTTTGTCAATGTTCTGCCCGCTAATAAAGCCCGCAGGATTTATTGCGAGCTAAGCAATTTTCTCATGCGCTGCGTTAAATATGCGTATGTTGTGGTATTATAAGGAGAGTGCCTATGTTTCAGGGACGTTACGGAAACGATCATCTCAACCGCGCATTAAGCGTCGCGGCGATCATACTCGTACTGATCGGGATGTTTCTGCCCAGGTACAGCATCGTGGGGCTGGCGTTTTCCGCCATATCCGCTGTGCTCATCGTATGGATGATTGTCAGGATGTTCTCACGGAACTTCTCGGCGCGGGCTGCGGAAAACGCAAAGTTTCTGGCCTGGTGGGTGCCGTTCAAAAACAAATTCCGGGCGTTTTTCAGCAGGAATTCTGCGCGCACGGCGGGCCACAACCCCACGTTTGAGGAGCGGCGCAAGTTTAAGTACTTTATTTGCACCCAGTGCGCGCAGCGCTTGAGGGTGCCGCGCGGCAAGGGAAAGCTCAGGGTGACCTGTACGCGCTGCGGCAACAAATTCGAAATCAAAAGCTGAGGCTTATAACAGGAGGAACCGATCATGCAGGTAAATAAGGATATGACAATCGCCGAGATCATTGAAATGGATCAGAGCATCGCGAACATACTGATGGCTTCGGGCATGCATTGCTTGGGCTGCATCATGGCCCACGGCGAGGACCTTGGCCAAGCGTGCGCCGTCCACGGCATCGATGCGGACGACATGGTGAAGCGCATCAACGAGCACCTGGCGTCAAAAAGCGTCCAGAACGCATAACAAAAACGGACGTTATGCTTCCGCCCTCTCTGGGGCGGCAGAACGCCCTGTTTAAGTTTACCGATGGAGCCTAAAAAATAAAGGAGGTATCGTATGGTTTACGTCTGTTCCGTTTGTGGCTATGAGTATGATCCCGCCGTTGGCGATCCGGATGGCGGCATCGCGCCCGGCACCCCGTTTGAAGATCTCCCCGATGATTGGGTATGCCCCGTTTGCGGCGTAGGCAAGGATATGTTCAACCCCGCATAACAAGCAATCATTTTTGAAAAACTGCCTGCATTTTTTTGCGGGCGTTTTTTTTATAAAATCCCCAAACTCTGTACCCTGTCGTTGTTTTCATAGTAGAATGGTGGTATATTAGTAAAAAGAGGTGATCATATGAAGATTTCTGCAAAAGGCAGATATGCGCTGCGTATGATGCTGGATATCGCCATGAACAATACCGGAGACTGGGTCTCGTTAAAGGATATCTCGCGCAGGCAGGGGATATCCGTGAAATACCTGGAACAAATCGTCACCGCGCTGACCCGGGCGGGCTTGCTGCGCAGCAGCCGCGGGCCCATGGGCGGGTACATGCTTGCAAAAAGCGCCACCCAGTACACGATAGGGAGCATACTCCGCGTGGTGGAAGGCGATCTTGTGCCCGTGGCCTGTATGGAGGATGCGGAAAACCAGTGTCCCCGCAAGGGCAGCTGCCCCACATTGCCGTTCTGGGAAGGGCTCAATAAGGTCATACAGGATTATCTGGAAAGCAAGACCCTGCAGGACCTTGCGGATGAACATGCGCAGAACATGGGGTGGGATTTTTCCATCTGAACCTTGCCTTAGAGAATTGCGGGCGTGAACGCTAAAAATCAAGCGGAGCATCGCCCTTTTTCTTTCGCGGCGTCACGGTGGTTTCGGAGCGGGAGCGCTTGCCCGCATGTTTGACGGGCGGGTATTGCAGCACATCCCTTTCATCCACTCCATATTTGTCCAGCAACAGGTCAAAGAGCGCGGCGCAGGCCTGCGCGTCATAAAGCGCGTTGTGGTGGCGCACAAGCGGCAGCATCAACCCTTCGCACAGCGTGTTGAGCCGGTGGTTGCCGAAGCGCTCTTTTTCGATATGCCGCCGGGCAAGGCGGCACGTGCAGATATAGGAAAACACAGGCGCGGGCAGTTCGTAGCGTAAAAGCGTGCGGCTGATCACGGAAAGGTCGAACGTTGCGCTGTGCGCAAGCACGGGCATGCGGAGCGCATAGGGCGCGATCTGTTCCCACACTTCCGGGAATGTCGGCGCATCGTATACCATGGAGGGCGTAATGCCGTGGATGTCAATGTTAAACGGGTCGAAATACGTTTCCGGGTTCACAAGGTATTCCCGCTCGAATACGGTCTGCCCGTACTCCTTATACACCACGCCGATGGAGCAGAGCGCGTCTGAACGCGCGTTGGGCGTTTCCACGTCCAGCGCCAGGTAGGATACGATATCGAGTCCCATTGCCCCGCTCCTTTTCAGCATTTAGGTATCATGCGCCGATGCTTTGCGCATCATAGGCCTGATTCAGAGTATACCACAGGCCGCAAACACGGCGCAAACGCGCCTTACTGCATAAAAATTCAATCAGAAAGGATGTGCGATATTGGAAAAGTTCGTCCCCAAACAGAAGCTCGGCAAAAAGGCAAAACGCGCGCTAAACAGCACGCAGCGAACCACATGGGGCACGTTCAGCCCCGTGACCCGAAAAGCGAAAAACCCAAAAGCATATGACCGCAAAAAGCCTCCGCTGGATCAGGATCCGACGGAGGTTTTTTTATTGAAATATTCAATATCTAATTGGTACTTGGGATGTCTGGATATCTTCTGGCCCACATCTATTATAACCTTTGTCTCTTAAAAATGAATATAATAGCTCTTTAGCTGAATTGGGCTCAATAAAAGGTCCAATGGTAGTTCCGGTGAGCCAGGCCTTGTTCTTTAAAATCACATCAACATAGGGGATAATTAATCCTTCCTTTGTTTTATATTTTATAGTATGAGGCGTATAGTTGTCTGCTTTGACAGGCACTTCCTGGGGAACATATAATATTGCTCTTATTTCCTTTTCCGGTTCAAAGTAATGACTTTTATATTGCAACTTTAACTTGGTAAGACAGCTTCGAATTATATTCTTTACACGCGAAGTTGCTTCAGAAGTCAAAAAAATATATGGTTGGAAATCCAGTATCATTTTAGAAATAATACTTTTGTTGTCGGCTGTAGCGTATTTTACTTTGTGAAGCTCAATCTCTTTGACGCGCATTTTAAGCGTGCCTTTAAAAAAATCCTCAAACACATGGCTACAAAATTTAATGCAATAACCTTGTCCCCGATTATTTTTTGAATAATAGCGCCACATAGGTAAAGAATCAGGGTCAGATGAAAAGCAACATACATATGGCGTATATTTAACTGGCGTTAAAGTAGGGATATCTTCATGAGATGCATAGTAAACAAAGGGCATTGTTTCTTGAGCACTAAGATTGAAAATTTCATCAAAATACTTTTGATCTATATCACCTTTTTTTAGTAGTTCGTTGCAAGCTTCAGTATAATGTTGAGCCAGCAGTTTACTCTCGGATAGATCGTTGAGACAGTCCATTCTGGTGAAATGTAAATGTATACCATCCGGATTGTCGAGGATACCTAATAATCCTTCGGGGGAGGTGTAATGAAACAAATTTAGTGTTGAAATTGGTTTTAGGGAAGATTCAAATTGGGCATATTGAGTAGCCAGGGTAAGAAACATCTCTGATTCATTCATGATGTAACCCCCTAAATGTGATTTGAGGCAAGGTTAATTTGCTAGAGTATATCATATTTGCTTTAAAAGGTGCATACCAAAAAGCCTCCGCTGGATCAGGATCCGGACGGAGGCTTTTTTTTGCCCTATCGGAACGTTATTATAAACCGTGTGTATTGCCCCACTTCGCTTTCGGCGCGGATTTCCCCGCCGTGCGCCACTACGATCGCCCGGGCGATCGCCAGCCCCAGCCCATATCCTCCACTATCCCGTGCGCGGGCGCTGTCCGCACGGTAGAACCGGTCAAACAGGTGCTGCAGATGCGCAGGCTCGATGCCTGCGCCGGTGTTTTCCACCATAAGTACGGCGGCGTCCCGCCCGTTTTGCAGCGTCACCTTCACATGTCCGCCGCGCGGCGTATGGCGGCAGGCGTTGTCCAGGAGAATACCCAACAGTTTATCCAGGGAGATCGCATCGCCCTCTATCCGGATGCCGGGCACAATAGAAGTTTCCAGTGTCAGTCCCTGTTCGTAAAGAAGCGCATCAAAGGAAAGCAGTTGCCCCTCTACAAGCGCGCTCAGGTTTGTTTGCGTATACACGGCGCGGGAGCGCGCCTCATCCAGCCGCGCAAGTTCCAGCATATCTGCAATCAGGTTGGCCATGCGCATTTCCTGCTCCTCCATGGCACGCAGATATTTTTGCTGCGGCGCAGGCTCCGGAAGCGAGTCTTTCAACAGTGATAAATTCGCGTTGAGTATGGCGAGCGGAGTCTTCAACTCATGGGAGGCGTCCGCCACAAACGCGCGCTGCCTTGTAAACGCCTGCTGCACGGGCTGCACCGCGCGGCCAGCAAGGTACATGCTGAGCCCCCACAGCGCCAAAAGGCTCAACGATCCAGCACCCAGGCAAATGAATACGGCGTTGCGCATCATTTCCCGCTGGGAGCTCAGATCCGAAAATGCGAACTTGCGCGTGGAGCCGATTTCCCGTATGCCGTATGCGAATGCATATTCGCCAAACGTGATCTCGCCGCTGCGCTTTCCCTGGGAAAGCGCAAGAGCTTTCATTTGCTCCACCGTTTCTTTGGAAAGCTCGGGCGGGTTGGTCTGGCGCAGGATGTCCCCATCCTCATCGTATTCGATCAACACGCCGCCAAACAGCGGGCGCATGCCCGGTCCGCCCTGCATGCGTGCGCTCAACATGCGGTCAAGGGTCTCCTGCGTGATACGCCTGTCCTGCGCGCTAAGCAAAATAAGCAAAGTGGCGATAACGCCGGCCAGTACGCCGGTCAGCAACGCCATATTGATGCGCACCATACGTGCCCGCAGCTTTTGTACCGCTGCGTCCTCCGTTGAGATTGCGGTCTTTTGCCGCTTTTCTTTGCGCATCATAGCGTATCGACCATTCGGTAGCCCACGCCGCGCACACTCTGTATCTCCACATGGGCATGGATATAGGCAAGCTTCTTGCGTAAGAAGGAGATATACACCTCCACAATGGAAGGATCCGCCGTGCTGTCATATCCCCAGATACGCGTGTACAGGTCTTCCTTCTGCACAGCCGCAGACTTGCGCTGTAGAAAATAAGAAAAAATTTCTGTTTCCCGTTTACTTAACCGGATGCTTTCCTGTCCGCTGTAGATCGTATAAGCGCGCGGAAGCAGCGTGATATCTGAAAAATGCAGCGCGTCGCTCTTTTCCGAATCATCGGTGCGGCGGCTTAATGCCCTTATGCGCGCCAGCAATTCCTCCAATGCAAAGGGTTTGGTCAGATAATCGTCCGCTCCGCAATCCAACCCCACCACGCGGTCGTTCACATCCGCGCGCGCGGTCAGCAGCATTACCGGAGTGGATCGCTTTTGCTGGCGCAAGGCGCGTAAAATGGAGAGCCCGCTGTGGCCGGGCAGCATCACGTCCAGCACGATCACATCAAAGCAAATAGTAAGCGCAATGCGCATGCCTTCCGTTCCGTCGTAGGCAACCTGCACCGTATAACCGCTTTTTAAAAATGCTTCCGTTAGGGCGTCCGTCATTGCCCGCTCGTCTTCCACCAATAGCAGCTTCAAATAGCATCACCTCACATTTGGCGTGAAATCCAAGTGTTTACAGTATCGTATCACACATTCCCTCCGTTTTCTGGGCATAAACCGGCAAAAAGCATGGCAAAAAAAGTACAGATTTTGGCTTGATTGTGACAAAGCCCATTTCTTTAAGCTTTCTTAAAGGCATATTCGCTATAATGGCAAAAAGCGAAATGCAGGCCGTGATTGGTTTTGTCTTGGGAGGGAACACAGGATGCAACGTAAGGTCAGCGAAAAGGGCATGCACAGGCACGGCGAGGAAGAGATACTCGCCATGCTGGGCGAAAAGCGGGAGCGGTCGCGTCCAAAGAAAACGATATGGATTTTCCTTGCGGGCGGCGCGCTGCTCGCAGCGACTGCCGTACTCATACTCGTTTTGCCCAAAGAGCAGAACGCGCAAAGCGAGACGCTCTACCGCGAATACCAGGTGGAACGCGGCGATATCATAGTCGGGCAGAATGAAAGCTCCTCCATCTCGCTGGACCGGGAAGCCGTAACATTCCCGGTTTCCTCCACCGTGGAGGAGGTATACGTCAAGGCGGGGTCTTCCGTGAATACAGGCGATTTGCTGATGAAGCTGAATGCCGATGAAATCGCCGCGGGCCTTGCGACCTATGAGCTCGAGCTTGAACAGGCGGCGCTGGAAGTGGAAAAAGCCAAGCTGGACCAGCAGACGGGCCTTCTTAAAGCGCAGCAGGAATATGAAAGCAGCGTCGAAAGCGGAAAGCTCGCTTCCTCCCAGGAAAACCTGACGGTAGACGAACTGCAGCTTGCCGTAACCAACGCCGAAAAGGCCTATGCGGACGCGCAGGATGCATATGAGGAATATTACAGGGCCAGCGTAAGTTTTAAATCCGCAAAGGCGCACTTAGAGAACCTGGAGGAAGAAATTGAGGAGCTGAAAGAGGAAATAGAAGAGGAGGAGCAAGTTGCTTCCTCCAGCAGCCTTTCCGATCTGAAAAGCGAGCTTGCTTCTTACCAGGAATACTACAATGAGTATAAAACGGAGTTCACGGAAACCTACGGCAACAACGTGGAGGATGCGGACGATGTGGAAGCGCAGCTTGCGACTTTGGCCGCCAATGTGGAAAAGACCGAGCTTGCACTCGCCAAAGCTAACCTGGCGCTGAACACGGGGAGCACGAGCGCCGATCAGAACAGCGCGCTTGCAAAAAGCGAGGCCTCCACGGCGGAAACCACGCTGGGGCTAAAAAAGATGCAATTGCAGCAGGCGGTGGACGCCGCACAGGAAAAATATAACCTGCTTGCGGCGGAAATTGAGGACCTCAAGGAAAGCATCGCGCTCGACGGTTTGGTGCTTTCTCCCTGCACGGGCATGGTGGCAAGCGTGAACGTGGAAGCGGGGGATTCGTTTGACGTCACCTACAACGAGGACCTTGGCATGCTCATGGAGCAGACGCTCTGCACGCTTACCGATATTTCAAGCGTCTATGTGCCCATCACCATATCCGAGGAGGATATTCTGGACGTTTCCATCGGCCAGGAAGCGAATGTCGCCATGAACGCGTTTGAAGGCCAGGATTTTGAGGCCGAAGTGGACGCCATCACGGTGGAATCCTCCCGTTCCGGCGCTGCGACTGTGAGCTATACGGTCAATGTCCGGCTCAAGGGCGAAAATACGCAGCTGATGTATGAAGGCATGAGCGCGGACGTCACGCTTGTGCAGCGCGCGGCGTTTGACGTCCTGTTTGTCAATGTCGCTGCGGTCACCAACACAAACGGTGTCGCCACCGTGCAGAAGCTTGTGGATGGCGAACAGGTTACGGCGGAAGTAAAAACCGGCTTCTCCGACGGGCGCTATGTGGAAATACTTGAAGGCCTGCAGGAAGAGGATACGGTGCTTGCGGAAAGTGCGGTGGGGCGCGAATGATGCGGATTTTGGAGGTCCTGCGGTTGGTGTGGATCAACATCGTTGAAAACAAGTTCAAAATGATGATGACATCGCTGGGCATTATCGTGGGCGCTGCGACCATCGTTATCGTCATTGCCATAGGCCGCGGCGGGCAGGCGGACGTGGCCGACCAGTTCAGCAACCTCAACGCGGGCGCGATCGACGTGAGCGTGGGCGACGGCGTAGATATGGACGCCATGCTGCAGGGGCCGGGCAATATGACCGGCGCCATGCCGAATATGGATTTCAATGCGATCCGGAAGCAGGTGGAGCAAAGCGGCGGAAAAATGTTCAGCGTGACCGTGCCCGGCGGGGAGACTGTCTCCATAGGCGGCGGTGGAATGTTCGGCGGCGGCAGAGTGAACAACAGGCAAAACACTGTGCGGTTGGACACAGACGATGTGGAGGATATCCGCTCCCTTGTTCCCGGCCTTAAAGAGGTCACGATCCTCCAGAGCGGGGAGACCGCCGTATACGGCGGGACGCTTGAGGAAGAAAAGACATCCACCGTGGTGGGCGTATATGGGGATTACCAGAATGTCAGCAACCTTTCCGTGCTCTACGGGCGGTTTATTGAGGAAACGGATACCGAATACGAGGATTATGTCTGCGTCATCGGTTACGGTCTGGCGGAGGAGATATTTACCTACGCCGCCTACGCTTACGGGGATTACCTGACCATAGACGGCAAAAATTACGAGATTGTGGGCGTGCTCAACAGCATGGGCGACGTCTCCTCCGGCATCAGCCCGGATACGTCGGTCTACCTCCCCTACACCACGGCTCAAAAGCAGATATTCGGCACATCTTCGGAGCCCAAGATCGCGGCCGTAGCCGAAAACGTGGAGGATGTACCCGGGATCATGACGGATATCGAGGCCATCTTAACCGAAAATTACCCTGACGGCTTCTTTGACGTAACGGACGCCGGGAGCGCCATGGAAGCGGCTTCTAGCTCCGCGAATACCCTGGCGCTGCTGCTGCTGGGCGTCGCTTCTATCGTGTTCATCGTGGGCGGCATCGGCATTATGAACGTCATGTTCGTTTCCGTCAAGGAACGCACTTCCGAAATAGGGTTGTTAAAGGCCATCGGCTGCTCCAAAAAGACCATACTGCTGGAGTTTCTTTTGGAGGCCTGCATCTTGTCCGTCGTCGGCGGGTTGATCGGCGTGGGCGTCAGCTTCGGGCTGCTGCCGCTGGTGCAACTGCTTGGCATGCGCGTGGAAGCAAGTGCATGGGGGTACCTGCTTGCGCTCGTGTTTGCCGTCATCACCGGCACGGTATTCGGGTTCTACCCCGCATGGAAGGCGTCAAGGTTGGTGCCGATCGAGGCCATGAATTTGGAATAGGAGAGGTCAGGCAAAGGCAAGACGATGGGTTCTTAGGGGCTTTTCGAAGGAAAGCGGGTTCGGTGCCCATAGGGCAGAAACCGATCCTGCGAATCGGTTTCAGAACCCTGGGTACCGTCGATTACGGCCCTAAGCGGGAGCTTGAGGGCGGAGCCCTCAACGTACCCATTTATCGATACCCTGCGTCTGATAAAAGGCAATTGGACAGATCAATACAAGGAGAACGCTATGAAACGAATCGCCATGCTACTGTGCTTATTGCTCCCGCTCACGTTGTGGGGGTGCTCCGCTGCGAAAGTGGAACAGGAAGGAATTATCAAGGAGGGCGCCGTGCAACCGGCCGCGGAAAACGGCGGCGCCACCGTATATGGAAAAGTGGAAAGCATCGTGGACAATGAGGTCTTGCTTGCATTGGGAGAGCCGCAAAAGAGCACGGCTTCGAGCTTGGAAGCGCCGGAAGGAAGCGACGTCCAGACCGACGAAGCTCCGGAAGGACAGAAGGTCCAGATCGGCGAAGCGCCGCAGGCGGATGCCTCGGGCGAAAGCATTACATTTGGGGAAGGCGAGCGCCCCGACGGGAAAACATTTTTCGGCTCCGGCGAGCGCTCCGGCGGCCAGATGCCCTCCGGTGGGAAAGACGCGCAAACCATACAGGCGTCCGGCAATTCCGGCGGAATGGGGCGCAGCGTGTCTTTAGACTATACCGGCGAGACGGCAAAGTACCTGCTGCCCGTGGGCATGGCGATTGGCTCAGGGGATTTCTCCAACGTCAGCAAGGGCATGGTGCTCGCCCTCTCCCTGAACGGGGAAGGAACCATTACCGCCGTGCGCATACTCGCCGGCTAAGGAGGGTGGTATGGAACAGGCGGCAAATGTCATAGACCTCAGGTCCATTCATAAGCGTTTTTTTGTGGGGGACAGCGTGGTGGAGGCGCTAAAGCATGTTTCCCTCACCGTACGCCGTGGGGAGTACCTGGGCGTATTGGGTCCTTCGGGCAGCGGGAAATCCACGCTGATGAATCTCATCGGCTGCATGGATACGTTCCAGGAGGGCGAATACTACCTCATGGGCCTCCCCATCCATGAGATGGAAGACGAAGAGATGGCCATCATCCGCAACCGCATGGTCGGCTTCATATTCCAGAAATATCATCTTATTTCGAAATATACGGTGCTCCAGAACGTCATGATGCCGCTCCTGGTGCGCGGCGTTCCGCATAAGGAAGCCATGCGAACGGCGCTTGAAAAGCTGGAACTCTTGGAAATGACCGACCGCATTCTGCACAAGCCCAACGAGCTTTCGGGCGGCCAGCAGCAGCGCGTCGCCATCGCCCGCGCGCTGGTGGGCGAGCCCAAACTGCTGCTGGCGGATGAACCTACCGGCGCTCTCGATACCCGGACCGGCCAGGAAGTCTTAAAACTGTTTCAGAGGCTTAACAATATGGGTCACACCATCGTCATGATCACGCACGATCTGCAGGTGGCCGCCAACGCGCGCCGCGTGGTGCATATCGTGGACGGCGCATTGACGGATTGATATCTCTCGCGAACGGTTGACGCGCTTTCTTTATTCCTGTAACATGCTATATGGCGTCTCATCCATATATTGGCGAGGAGAAAAAAGAAAGCAATGCATCAATCCGGCGTTTTCGTGCGGCGCGTCAGTATCCCGTTTGTGCCCATTGCGGCGGGCATGATGTTCTTTATCGGCTTTGAGTGGGGCGGGTTCCAGCTTGCGCTGCTGCGCGTGGCGCAGGAGTTTTCCCTGACTGAATCCGTGATGGGCTTGCTCGCCGGGCTCCAGTTCCTGGCCATGGCCGGGCTGCCGCTTCTTGTGGGCCGTATGGCGGACCGGGTTGGGAAAAAGCGGATTTTGATTATGACCCTTCCTGTATTCATGCTGGGGTGCGCGCTTGCCGTATTGAGCCGCTCGCCGCTTATATTCGTTCTGGCGGTGCTCTTGATCGGCTCCGCGTTTTCTGTAACGGAAACCGTCTCTGCCGCGGTAGTCTCGGATATCAAAGGCGGAGCGTCCGCGCGCACCATGAACATTGTGCAGAGCCTGTTCAGCCTGGGAGCTGTGGCGGGGCCGCTGGTTTCGGAATTTTTCATGCTGCGCGGCGCATCCTGGCGCGTGGTGTTCCTGACGGCAGGATTGGGATACCTGCTTCTGTACCCCTTGCTGCTGCTTTCCCGCGTTCCCGCCGTCAAAACGCAGGAAGAGAAAAAGGGGAATATGCTGCGGGTGTTCAAAACCCCGATGCTTGCGTTTATGGGCGTTGCCATGTTCCTTTACGTGGGCATTGAAAGCGGCATCGCCTTCTTTATCGACAGCTTTTTCCACCTGGAATTCTCAGCGGCGTCCATCGGCGCATACGGCATCGCCGTATTCTGGCTGTGCACGGCGCTTTCGCGCATCGCCTTCGGCCAGATACGCTTTCAGCCCCAGCGCGTAGTGCTTGTCGGGTTCGCATGCATCACGGCGCTGATTGTAATGATGTTTTTTGCCGCGGGGGAAGCCGGCATGCTCATCCTCTGCGCGGCGGCCGGCATTGCGTGCGGGCCGCTGTGGCCCATCATCGCCAGCCTGGGTATGGGCGCATGCCCGGAGGATACGGGAACCGCGATGGGCGTGATCTCCACTACCGGCAGCCTGGGGGGCGCGGCGCTGCCCGCGCTCATCGGCGTACTGACCGAACTTTTTGGCATACGCCCGGCGTTTCTGGTTCTTTCCATCGTCACCCTCGCCACGACTGGCATGATGCTGTTTGTGCAGCGGTCCTTCAAGCGCAAGGCGCAACCACCCTGCGCGCCGGAGCAAGGCGGATAAATCAGCGGGAGCTTTGGGAAAAAGATTATGAACAAAAAAATGGGCCTGCGCATGCGCAGGCCCGTTCGTATTAGTGAGCTTATTACTTGATTACGCCCTTCTGAATCAGCACATTTGCGTAGATAGCGGCTTCCCCTGTCTGCACGATGCAGTACGACTTCTTGGCCTCCTCATAGAAACGGAACCGCTCGTAGAAGCCGATGGCGCTCACGCCGCGCGGCTCATATTTCGCTACAATCTCCTTATAGGTTTCCCAGATGGGGATCTTAAGACCTTTGTCGGACGCGGCGGGCTCCATCAGCATGACGGGGGTGGACACGTAGCTGTCGCAGGGCATCATCTGTAAAATCGCCTCCAGCAGTTCGGGGATGCCGATGCCGTCAGCGCGCACAAATTTGCAGTTGCCCTCATGCGCGAACCGTTTCCCGGGGAAGTTTCCGTCCCCCAATACGATGACGTCGCTGTGCCCCATTTCGCACAATGTAGCCAAAAGTTCCGGTGAAAGGACCTTGGGTACGCCCAGTAACATATCTTGTTTCCTCCTTCAAGCAGCGTTTATGCGGGTATTCATATCCGAATCAGCACACAGCCACACAGCGAAACGTTTCGCTCCGCTGGAACAATTCCGGCTATCGAAATGCAATTTGTCATAAATCAAAGGGTTGCGACGGATTCGTGGAGCAGCAGTTCGGCCTTCAGGCGCATCATTTGGGGGAAAGAAGAATAATCCTCCCGCATGCGCTGTACCAATGTCGCCACGGTCTGCTCGGCAATGAGCTCCATCGGCTGAACCACAATAGAAAGCGGCGGATTAAACATTTTGGTAAGCCGGATCTCGTCAAAGCCGATAAACGAGATATCCTGTGGGATTTTCAGCTTGCGCTCGTAGGCCGCGGTCACCGCGCCGAGAGTCATATCGTAGTTGGTGACGAATATCGCCGTGGGAGGGTCGCCCATATCCATGAACTCGCAGAACAGGCGATAGCCGGATTCATAGGTGTAATCGCCCAGCAGCATCAGGGAGGAATCGAGCGGTATGGAATAGTCCGCGAGCACGCGCTGGTAGCCCAACGTGCGCTCATAGCCAGTGGAGATATCGCTTGGGCCCATCATAATGCCGATTCTGCGGTGGCGGTTGATTAACAGGTGCTCCACCGCGGCGTAGGAAATGCCCGAATTGTCCACCAGTATGCGGTCGTAGTCGAGGCCCGAAATCCAGCGGTCCAGCATCACCAGCGGGACCTTGTGGGTATAAATTTCCTTAATGGCGTTTACCTTTTCCACATTCACGCGCTCAGGAACGAATATGATGCTGTCCACCTGCTTGCCGACCAGGAACTTGAGTTTATTGAGCTCCTGCTCCGGGTCGTTGTTGTAGCTGCAGACGATCAGCGAATACCCCTCTTTCCCCAGGCGATCCTCTATCAGGGAGAACAGGTTGGAGAAAAAAGACACGGAAAGCGAGGGCAAAAGCGCCCCTACCGTCATGGTCTTGCTGGTCTTCAGGCTTCGCGCCGCCTGGTTGACCGTAAAATCCAGCGTGTGGATGGCATGGTCAATAAGCGCCTTGTTTTCTTCCAGGACGTTTCCGCCGTTGATATATTTGGATATGGTGGATATGGAAAGGCCGGTCAGCCTGGCAACATCCTTGATATTGGACACTGGATTCCTCCTGTTATGGGCAAAAAACTGCGCGAAACCTTTCATTTATTGTAATATGCCCGTTATCCCCTGTCAAGCGGGCGCAGAACCTGATTATTCCGGGAAGAAACTTGGCTTTTAGGAAAAATACGCAACCGCAGCGCATCTGCGGAATATGCAGAAAAATGCCGATAATTCCTTGAAAATTTGTTCAGAAGAGCCGCAAAAGGATGCCCTCTTCCCACCTATGCATTTCCATGTTGACAATGCAATTTTGCATATGTTATAATTCAAGCGAAACGTTACGTGATATATGCAGTTTCAATAAGAGCAAGAAACAGGAATTCAAAAACAAGCTATTGAGAATAAAAGAAAGCAGAAACGGATAACACAATTCCAGATTCTTTTGTTTACATACGTACGGGCCCAAAGGCGCGCAGCAAAGAAGCGGGGCGTTTCAAAGGGACCGGCAAGGTCAACTGAAATTCATGGCTTTGAGGTGACACCATGGCAGAAGTAATGCTCCAGATGGAAAATATACAAAAGTATTTCCCCGGCGTCCACGCGCTCGATAATGCGGCGCTCAGCGTCAACGCAGGCGAGGTGCACGCGCTCATCGGGGAAAACGGCGCGGGAAAATCCACGCTTATGAAGATACTCGCGGGCATTTACAAAAAGGATGGCGGCACTGTGCGCGTGCACGGGCAGGAAGTGGATATCACCTCCCCCGAGCATGCAAAAGAGCTGAAGATCGGCATCATCCACCAGGAATTGAACCTCATGCCGCATCTCACGGTGTCGGAAAACATATTCATCGGCCGCGAGTTCAAAAGAGGCGTGTTTCTGGACGACGCCAAGGCGAACAGAGAGGCAAAAAAGCTCCTTGACTCGCTGCATATCGATATCGACCCCACGGCTACCATCGAATCACTCACCGTCGCCAAGCAGCAGATGGTGGAAATCGCAAAGGCGCTTTCCTTTGACAGCGAACTCCTGGTTATGGACGAACCCACCGCCGCGCTTACGGAAAACGAGATTCAGGAACTGTTCAAATTTATCCGGAATCTTCGCGCCAAGGGCCACGGCATCATCTATATTTCCCACCGGCTGGACGAACTGCCCGTCATTACGGACCGTATCACCGTCATGCGGGACGGCCAGTACGTAGGCACCGTCAATACCCCGGACGTCACAAAACAGCAGATCATCTCCATGATGGTGGGCCGCACCATTTATGAGGAACCCAAGACGAAGAGCGACGTACCCGAAGGCGCGCCCGTAGTGCTCGAAGCGCGCAACCTGGTGGCGAAAAACGTAAAGGATGTGTCCTTTACGCTCCGGCGCGGCGAGATACTGGGCTTTGCCGGGCTCATGGGCGCGGGCAGGACGGAAACCATGCGCGCTCTCTTCGGCGCGGATGAGCTTGTTTCCGGCGAGATATTTTTAAACGGCAAGCAGGTCACAATCAAATCCCCCTACGATGCGGTACGCTTAGGGATAGGCTACCTGTCCGAGGACCGTAAGGCGTTCGGCCTTGCGACCGGGCTTTCCGTACGGGAAAACTGCGTGCTGCCCAGCCTGGAAAATTACACCTGGGGCCCG
This sequence comes from Bacillota bacterium, assembly GCA_023409435.1. GTDB lineage: Bacteria > Bacillota > Clostridia > Christensenellales > CAG-138 > JAEYLA01. The sequence goes on from JAEYHP010000084.1 coordinate 43,271, forward strand.
TTCACCAACGACAGCAAGATAGAAAAGATCACGCGGGAGTATATCGGCAAGATCAACATCAAGACTCCGGCCACCGCACAGCTGGCGAAGAACCTTTCCGGCGGCAACCAGCAGAAAATCGTTATTGCCAAGTGGCTCATCCGCAACTGCGATATCCTGATATTTGATGAACCGACTCGCGGCATAGACGTCGGCGCAAAGAGCGAAATTTACAAGCTGATGCGCCAGCTCGCCGAGGAAAACAAGTCCATCATCATGATCTCTTCGGAAATGCCCGAGCTTCTGCGCATGAGCGACCGCATCATCGTCATGAGCGAAGGCGCTGTCACAGGCACCGTGGACATCAGCGAAGCATCCCAGGAAAACATCATGCACTATGCGACAGCAAACATTTGAGGTGGAAACATGGAAAACGTAAAAAGCAACAAGACCAAACTGAACATGCAAAAGCTGCTGGCGCCGGGCGTACTCATACTGCTGTACGTGTTCTTCTCCATATTCGGAACGAACTTCTTTTCCGTTGATTATCTGATCAACATTTTGGACGCTTCCTATTACATCGGCTTTATGGCCATAGGCGTCACGTTCGTCATCATCACCGGCGGTATCGACCTTTCTCTGGGCACCACCATGATGTGCGGCGCGCTCTTGGGCGGCGCTGCGTACAACATCTGGAAGTGGCCCATTATCGCGGCGCTCGTACTCTCCGTAGTCGTTGCCACAATCATCGGCATCATGAACGGCGTATTCGTTGCCTATTTGAAGCTGCCGCCTTTTATCGCAACGCTGGGCACCCAGATGATGGGCATGGGCTTCGGCGCCATCGTTACCAAGGTTATGACCATGCGTTACCCCACCGTGGGCACGCCGGACGGCTGGTTCAAGTATTTGTTCTATAAAACCCAAACCGGTTTCCCGATCGGCGTGGCCTGGCTGATTGTCGCGTTCATCATCGCATACCTGCTGCTCAACAAGACGCGCTTTGGCCGCTATACGTTTGCCATAGGCTCCAACCATGAGGCCGTCCGCCTTTCGGGCATCAAGACCCAGCGCTGGATCACCGGCGTATACACGCTGTGCGGCTTCTTCTCCGGCCTTGCGGGTATCTTTTACGCCGCGGCCTATACTACCATTATCCCCAGCACCGGCAACGGTCTTGAACTCCTAGCCATCGCGGGCGTCGTTATCGGCGGCACCTCTATGGCGGGCGGCGTGGGCAGCCTCACCGGCACAATCATCGGCGTGTTCGTCATGAGCGTATTGAAGCAGGGCCTCATGTCCATGGGCCTGCAGGGCCATTGGCAGACGTTCTTTACCGGCTTCGTGGTCGTCGGCGCAGTGCTCATCGACAATTACCGCATGGCCGCCGCCAACAAGGTAAAGGTCGGCTGATTTATACAGAAAGATTTTTAAGTTTCTGGCGCTAAGACGCCGGGAAGAAACCATAAACAGGAGGAAAGAATCTTATGAAGAAGACCCTCGCGATACTGCTTGCGGCCCTGATGACCGTTGCGGTATTCGGCTGCACGGCCGCTCCGGCCCCCCAGGCTACTGAAGCTCCCGCAGCCACCGAAGCGCCCGCCGCCGCGACCGAAGCGCCCGCGGAACAGCCCGCAGGCAAACCCTACATCGCCATCATCTCCAAGGGCTTCCAGCACCAGTTCTGGCAGACCGTAAAGATGGGCGCTGATGCCGCCGCGGCACAGTACAACGTCGATATTACCTTCGATGGTCCCCCGTCTGAGTCTGAAATCAGCACCCAGATCGACCAGCTCAACGCCGTGCTCGCCAAGAATCCCGCCGCTCTGTGCCTGGCGGCTCTCGACACCGAGTCCGTGACCACGCAGCTCAACAACACCAAGGCCAAGGGTATCCCCGTTGTCGGCTTTGACTCCGGCGTTCCCAATGCGCCCGAAGGCACCATCGTCTCCACCGCTTCCACCAACAATGAAAACGCCGGTGCAGGCGCTGCCGACGAAATGTTCAAGCTCGTTCAGGAAAAGATCGCTGCCGCTACCCCCGAAAGCCCGGTTATCATCGGCGTATTGAGCCAGGATGCCACCTCCGCCTCCGTTGTAGGCCGTACCGTCGGCTTCCTCAACAAGATGGCTGAGCTCGCCGAAGGCGTAAAGACTGGCGAAGTTGCCATTACCGGCCACGACAAGTATGCCAAGGCTTCCACCTCCGGCAAAGTCTCCGTGGAGCTGAACATCCTCGTTCCTGCTTCCACCAACACCACCGACGCCCAGACTACCGCGCAGGGCCTGCTGGCCAAGGCCGGTCTCGCCGGTATCTTCTGCTCCAACGAAGGCACGGTTTCCGGTCTGCTCGCCGCCACAACCGACGGCCAGGATCTCGACCGTACGAACGGCAAGTATAAGGACATCGCCGTCATCGGCTTCGACGCAGGCGCAAGCCAGAAGAACGCCGTCAAGAACGGCTGGTTCAACGGCTCCATCACGCAGGATCCGTACATGATCGGCTTCCTCGCGGTTGAACTCGCGGTTAAGTCCATGAACGGCGAAGCGGTTGACGCAATCGTTGACACCGGGTTCCAGTACTACACTGCTGCCAACATGGAAGACGCCAAGATCGCTCCCTTGCTCTACGATTAATCGAAAAGCAAATAACGCATAGCAAAATGCCCCCCGTCCCTTGGCGGGGGGCATCTTAACAAAATTTCTATGGCATTAAAAAGAATCTTCATGCTATCATTGCGAAGGATACCCCCTGCGGCATGAAGCGTGCGGATACATGCTGAATGCGCGCGGGAGAATATAGAGACGCACGAAAGGAGCTTACTACTATGGTAAAGATCGGTATACGCCCTACCATCGACGGCCGCCGCAACGGCGTACGCGAGGCGCTGGAAGAAAAAACGATGGGTATGGCAAAATCCGCCGCCAAACTGATTTCTGCAAACGTAAAATATCCGGATGGCACGCCCGTTGAGGTCGTCATCGCGGATACCACGATAGGCGGCGTGTATGAGGCCGCCAAGTGCCAGGAAAAATTCGAGCGTGAAGGTGTGGGCGTGACCCTCACCGTCACCCCCTGCTGGTGCTACGGAACGGAAACCATGGATATGGACCCCAAGACCATAAAGGCCGTATGGGGCTTTAACGGCACGGAGCGCCCGGGCGCCGTGTATCTTGCGGCGGTACTCTCCGCCCACGCACAGAAAGGCCTGCCCGCGTTCGGCATATACGGCCGGGACGTGCAGGATCTTTCGGACAACAGCATTCCCGCGGACGTTTCGGAGAAGATACTCCGGTTTGCCCGCGCGGGCGTTGCCGCAGCGTCGCTGCGCGCAAAGAGCTATTTGCAGATCGGTTCCATGTGCATGGGCATCGCTGGCTCCATACTCAACCAGGACATGTTCCAGGAAAACTTCGGCATGCGCTCCGAGTCGGTGGATGAAACCGAGCTCCTGCGCCGCGTCGACCTCGGCATTTACGACCATGAGGAGCTCAAGCGCGCGCTCAAATGGACGAAAGAACACTGCAAGGAAGGTTTCGACCCCAACCCCGCCGACAAGCAGTTCACCCGTGAAGAGAAGGACGCGCAGTGGGAATTCTGCGTCAAGTGCATGCTGATCGTGCGGGACCTGATGGTGGGGAACCCCATCTTAGCCGAGATGGGGTTTGTAGAAGAAAGCTGCGGCCACAACGCGATCGCGGGCGGCGTCCAGGGCCAGCGCCAGTGGACGGACTACAAGCCGAATTTCGATTTCCTGGAGGCCATGCTCAACAGCCAGTTCGATTGGAACGGCACCCGGCCTTCCTACATCGTCGCTACCGAAAACGACACGCTCAACGGCATGACCATGCTGTTCGAGCACCTCTTAACCAACACGCCCGGCATCTTCGCGGACGTACGCACCTATTGGAGTCCTGCCGCCGTCAAGCGCGTTACCGGCAAGGAATTGACAGGGGACGCAAAGAACGGTATCATTCACCTTATCAACTCCGGCGCTGCCGCTCTGGACGGCACGGGCGCCGCCAAGGACGCCAGCGGCAACTATGCCATCAAGCCCTCCTATGAACTGACCCAGAAGGACGCCGAAGCCTGCCTGAAAGCGACCCAGTGGTGCCCCGCCAACAAGGGCTATTTCCGCGGGGGCGGGTTCTCTTCCAACTTCATCGGCGGCACGCACGGCGGCATGCCCGTCACCATGGCGCGCCTCAACTACGTCAAGGGCCTCGGCCCCGTGCTGCAGCTTGCCGAAGGCTACAGCTGTGAGCTGGATCCTGAAGTCCACGCCAAGCTGGACGGCCGCACCGACCCCACCTGGCCCACCACCTGGTTTGCGCCGCGCGTCACCGGCAAAGGCGCGTTCACGGACGTATACAGCGTCATGGCCAACTGGGGCGCGAACCACGGCGCGTTCTGCTACGGCCATGTGGGCGCAGACCTCATCACTTTTGCCTCCATGCTGCGCATTCCCGTTTCCATGCACAACGTGGAAAAGGAGCACGTATTCCGTCCCGCGGCCTGGGCCGCGTTCGGCACGGATGACCTCGAGGCTGCCGATTACCGCGCCTGCAGCGCGTTCGGGCCGCTGTACAGGTAAGTATCCCGGCGCTTTTGCGCCCGGATAAATTGAATTACAGTATTCCAGTATGGGCGCTGCAACCGGCGGCCGCGCGGGGGTAACATATCCCCGCGCAGGGCAATGGTGCCGCGCCCGACAAATTTGTCGAAAAAGTGCCCATGTGGCACTTTTTCGAGGTTTACAGGAACACCCTGTGCCTATGGCACGGGCGCAAAGTTCCTGCAAGGAAAGCCTTGCGCTGCAAGGCCTTCCGCCGCCACCGCACATGCCGCTCTTCGGCGGTTGGAAGCCTACGGTGGGCTGCGGCCCCCCGACCCCTAAGAGATTTTTCGACAGACTGCAAGGACGCCCTTTATAGAGCGTCCTTTTTTTGTTACACCGGCCTGTATGGGATGCATGGAAAAGAATTTCCTCTTGGTTTTGAAACTCATACAGCCGGATATGTACGGGCATCAGCGCCGCCTGAGAAAATAAAAAAACGCCCGCGAACCTTTTTATGGGCGGGTTTTCATTTCCCCGCGTCAACGTGCATAGAAATAGCTAAGAAATAGCTGTCATAGCTCCAACTTCGCAACATGAACACAAATTGCAAAAAAAATTCATGCACGCATGCAGGTATAAACCCGGTTGGTATGGCAATACTCACTGCATCCAAAGTATGACAGGGGAGAGATCAATCATGACTGTAGAAAGACATCAATACACACAGCAACACTCCGCCCGTCTGGGTTGGAGCGCCCAGGAGGACGCCTTGCTGTTCGAGGCAGTCCGCATCGCCCGCGAGGCAGGAGCGCCGCTCAAGGCGGTGTTTGACGATATCGCGGAACGCACGGGCCGAAGGCCGAACAGCATACGCAATTATTACTACGCGCGCGTCAAGCAGGAAAACGGGAGCAACGCGCAGCTCCAGCACAACCCGGCGTTTGTTCCGTTTACGGATGAAGAGATCCACCACCTGCTCACCACGGTGCTCGGCGCGCAAGCGCGCGGGGTCTCCGTGCGGGCCTGCACGCTGCAGATGGGCAACGGCGATAACCGCGCCATGCTCCGCTACCAGAACAAGTACCGCTCCCTCCTGAAGAGCAACCCGGCCATGGTAAGGCGCGTTGCGAAAGAACTTCGGGAACAGGGGCAGTCCGCTTTCGACCCGTTTGAAAAGGCCGCGCCCGTGCGCCGCGCCGGAAGGCCGCGCAAGCAAAGCGGCAGCCTCTTAGATGTGGTGGGCGGCGTCGTCAACCAGCTCGACCGCGTGGAAGGACTGGACGTATCCGCGTTCTTTGAATCCTTAGGCGCTTTGGCCGTATCTGCGGCAAAGGGCGTCGCGGCGCAGCAGCGCCTGCAGGCAATGAACGGCGGCGAAGACATCGCGCTGCTCATGGAAGAGAACCAGGAATTAAAAGCGCAACTCAACGACCAGAAACAGGAGCTTTCCGCCCAGCGCGAGCGTTTCACCACGCTGTTTGGCTACTTCCGCCAGCTGATGGACGTCAACCGCGAATTCCTGGGTATGACCGCCGTTACCAAGGTCAGCAGCCTGAGCAACTATATCCACGAGCTTTCCCGCAACATGGAAGACTGCGAGAAGTGGATGTTCGATGTTACGCCCATGGCGTAACTTAACTTTCGAAAAAGTGCCTTTCATCACTTTTTCGAGGATTACAGGAACATCCTGTGCCTGCGGCACGGGCGGCTGTTCCTGCAAGGAAAGCCTTGCGACGCAAGGCCTTCCGCCGCCACCGCACATGTCGCTCTTCGGCGGTTGGAAGCTCCTAGGTGCTGCGGCCCCTGAACCCCAAGAGGTTTTCGACAGGCTGCACTACGTCCAAGGTTTAATTTTCTACCTATAACCCCGCATCTGACATGGTGGACCCCATAATACCCCTCAAATACCTCCTGTTGCAGATAATCGCAACAGGAGGTATTTGCATAATACGGAAGCGGGCAGAATGCCGGCGCTTCCGGTACGCGCTGCGGCTGCGGTATAGCCTTCCTGTTTTTGCGCATATTAACAGCAAATATACAGGAGGATTGGTAAAATTGAAAAAAATAGCTGTATTTTTGATTGCGGCGCTCATGCTGGCTTCGGGATTCGCCTGCACCACCACGCCGGATGTGACGCCTTCCCCCGCAGTATCCGGGATACCTTCCACGGAAATTACGCCGCCCGGCGCTTCGCCGGAGGCGTCGCCCGCAACTTCGCCGGAAACTTCGCCTGGTGTATCACCGGGAACGTCGCCGGGCAGTAGCGCCGTTCCGGAGGCTTCGCCGGGTACTGGCATGACGGCTTCGGCAAAAGGATATGGCGGGGACGTGACCGCAACGCTGACGTTAAAGGATGGCAATATTGACATGCTTACGCTCAGCGGGCCGGACGAAACCGAGGGCGTGGGAAAAGCGGCCATCGAAACCTATAACAAAACGCTTGCCGAACTGAAGGGAAAACCGCTTTCCGACTTTGACCCCTCGAAGCTCGACACGGTATCGGGTGCCACCGTGACCTCCACCGCCGTTAAGACGGTGCTGCAAGATGTGATAGGACAGGGGACGTAACCGCGCGCCGCCTGTGGCGGAAGAAGCGAGATGAAGTCCCAGTAAGCAAAGGAGCGCAAGGCAGCGGGTTGGGCCGCAACGCGGCGCGACTATTGCGAACTGTGGAGGGTAGAGAATAGTCCTTAGAAAAGTTTTATCCACACAAGCGGGCAGATTACTCATCTGCCCGCTTTTTATGCCTCGTTTATTCCTGCTCCGGCTGCAGCGCGCCTGGGGGAATGGGAAACGCTTCTTCAACAGGCTCCGCCTTTTTGCGCCCCAGCTTATGCCCAAGCTCCGAAAGCACAATGGAACCAGCAATGAGCGCCGCGCCAAGCAGGAAGCGCATGGTAAACGGCTCCTGCAAAAATATGATGCCAAACAAAAATCCGAACGGCGCTTCCGTGCTCATCAATAAGGAAGCGTGGGAAACCGGCGCATACTTTAAGCCGATATTCTGCAGCAGCAGCGCAAGCAGCGTGCAAATAAGCCCCAAGTACACAAGTGAAGAAACGGTTTCTGACGCAAAAAGCGTTTCGGGCGGAGGGAACGGTTCTAAGAACGCACCCATGATCGCGGCGCTGACGGCCGCAAAGAAAAACTGCAGCCCGGTCAACAGGAATACGTCCATGCCCTTCTCGGTAAAGCGAGCCACCGCCACAATGTGCACGGCGTACAGAATGCCGCAAAACAGAGTCAGTACATCCCCGATGTTGACGTAAAAGTTTTGCTGCAGCGCGATGATGCCAACGCCTGCAAGGCAGAATACGGCGGCCAGCGCAGCGTGCACGCCCGGCTTTTTCCGGCTGATGAGCCAATGCAGCATAGGTACCAGCACCACATAGACGGACGTGATAAATGCGTTGTTGCCCGCGGTTGTAAACCCAAGGCCCAGCGTCTGCACATAATATCCCGCGTAAAGCAGCACGCCGCAAATAACGCCCATTATAAGCATCTGCCTGTTCATCCGCAATATGCGTTTCCAGAGTATGCCGCACAATACGGCGGCAGCAATGCCAAAACGGAGGGCGAGCAGCCAGTTGACGGACAAGATGTCCAGAGAATTTTTCATTACGACGAAGCCGCTGCCCCAAATAAGCCCTGCAAAGAGAAGGGCGGCTTCCGCCAGCAGCACCTGTTTTTTCGTAGCCTGCACAAATACGCATTCCTTTCAGACAATATGCGTATTATACCATAGAAGCGAAGCGATATGGTATAAAAGCGCATGTGCGTTCGCCTCCCCGCAGGCGAAAATCGCACGGGCATGAGAATAAGCCTATAATAGCCGCAAGCGGCTATTATAGTACAAAGGCGGGTGCCGAAAAAGGGCGGACAATAAATACCCATTGACAAACCATGCGCATACCATGTAAAGTAGTCGTATCTTTAGGGCAGCAAGGGCGCTGTGCTAACTTTTAGCACAGCGCCCCTATTATTTTTTAAAGAAAATGAATTTGAAGAAAGTTAACAGGAGGAACGAATATGAGCGAGGTTAAGGAACTGTTCGGCAGCATGGTATTTAACCGTGCAGTCATGAAGGCGCGCCTTCCCAAGGAAACGTACCGCAAGCTTCAGCAGACCATCCGCCTTGGGCTGGACCTGGAGCCCGGCGTGGCGGACATCGTGGCCAACGCAATGCGGGACTGGGCCGTTGAAAAGGGCGCGACCCATTTCACCCACTGGTTCCAGCCGATGACAGGCATCACCGCTGAAAAGCACGACGGCTTTCTCTCCCCCTGCTCGGACGGCAGCATCATTCTGGAATTCTCCGGTAAGGAACTTATAAAGGGCGAGCCGGATGCATCCAGCTTCCCCTCGGGCGGCTTGCGCGCCACATTCGAAGCGCGCGGTTATACCGCGTGGGACCCGACTAGCCCCGCGTTCATCAAAGACAATACGCTCTACATCCCCACTGCGTTCTGCTCCTACGGCGGCGAAGCGCTGGACAAGAAGACCCCGCTGCTCCGGTCCATGGAGGCCATCAACACCCAGGCGCTGCGCGTACTGAAGCTCTTTGGCCATGGCGAGGTGACCCGAGTCGTCTCCACCGTAGGCCCTGAGCAGGAGTACTTCCTTATCGACGAAGAGCTTTTCAAGCTCCGCCCGGATATCCGGTTCACGGGCCGTACGCTGTTCGGTTCGCGCCCGCCCAAGGGCCAGGAGCTCGAGGATCATTACTTTGGCGCCATCAAGCCCCGTATTGCCGCGTACATGCAGGACCTAGACACGGAGCTGTGGAAGCTTGGCGTTCTCGCAAAGACGGAGCACAACGAGGTTGCGCCCGCCCAGCACGAGCTTGCGCCCATATTTACGGATACCAATATCGCCACCGATCATAACCAGCTTACCATGGAGCTCATGCAGAAGGTCGCAAAGCGCCACGGTTTGGTCTGCCTGCTGCATGAAAAGCCGTTTGCGGGCGTCAACGGCAGCGGCAAGCACAATAACTGGTCTCTGGCTACCGATACCGGCATGAACCTTCTCGACCCCGGCAAATCCCCCATGGACAACAAGCAGTTCCTGACCTTCCTCGCCGCCGTCATTAAGGCCGTGGACGATTATCAGGACCTCCTGCGCGTCACGGTCGCAAGCGCCGGCAACGACCACCGCCTGGGCGCGAACGAGGCGCCTCCGGCCATCGTCTCTATATTCCTGGGCGAAGAGCTGATGGGCGTTGTGGAAGCTATTGAAAAGGACGCCGATTACCTTGCGCCCAAGAAGGGCGAAATGGGCATGGGCGTGCGCGTACTGCCCCCCATCCCCAAGGACAGCACGGACCGCAACCGCACCTCGCCGTTTGCGTTCACCGGCAACAAGTTCGAGTTCCGCATGCTCGGTTCCTCGTTCTCCATCGCCGGACCGAACTACGTATTGAATACCATCGTGGCGGAATCCCTCTCCCTGTTTGCGGATGAGCTGGAAAAAGCTGCGGACTTTGACGCCACGCTTGCAAAGCTTGTGCGCGAAACCATCATTGACCACAAGCGCATCCTGTTCAACGGCAACAACTACGCCGAAGAATGGGTGGTGGAGGCCGAAAAGAGGGGACTGTTGAACCTCAAGTCTACCGTAGAGGCGCTGCCCTGTTTGGTGGCGGACAAAAACGTCGCCCTGTTCCAAAGGCACTGCATCCTCACCGAAAAAGAAATCCACTCGCGCTATGAGATCACGCTGGAGAACTATATCAAGGTCGTCTCCATCGAGGCCGTTACCACGCTGGATCTGGCCCGGCAGAAGATACTGCCCGCCGTGTCCGCCTACGCCGGTAAGCTTGTGGAAACCGCAATCGCCAAGAGCAGCGTCGGCGTCAACGCGGATGTGGAAAAGAGCCTTGCAGGAAAAGTCAGCGATCTTTCCGCCAAACTCTATACCGCCATCGAAGCGCTCGACTCCGTCCTTACCCATGAAAGCAACGGCGGTTCGTTCAAACACGCCACCTATTGCCATGACGCCGTTATCCCCGCTATGAATGCGGTGCGTGAAGCGGCGGATGCGCTTGAGCTCATTACGGCCGAATCCTATTGGCCCCTGCCGTCCTACGGCAGACTTCTGTTCGAGGTATAAGGTTCGGGCTTAGCGGGAGCCCTTGCCTTTTTACCGTTCATATTCTTCTTCCTGAGGCAGAAGCGTCCGGTTATTTACCGGGCGCTTTTGCTATATGTCGTTCAATTGGCATACGCCAATTGAACGAGGGGACCGCTGCGGCGGGGCTTTCCGCAGCCCGCCTGCGTCCTCCAGACGCGGCCGGCGGCTGCGCAAGGTGTCTAATCCGGCGCGCAGGTCGCCGGATTAGACAGATTTAAGGGAGGTTCTAAGTTTCTTGCGAGTGCGGGGCGCGGAGCGCCCCGCTATGTTTCTAATGGAAAAATAATGCTCGGCAGTTGCCGAGCGCTGGAATTCATTTTTTGATGCAGGGCATGTAGACGTCCAGAATATAGACGCGCTCTCCGTTGTTCTTGGGCTGTTCAAAGCGTTCCTTGGTATAGACTTCACATAAAAAATAGTGTTCCCAATCCACATCGTAGCCATTGGCTTGGATCGCTGCAACGGTGAGCGGATGGGAGTTCGCATAGAGTTCATATTCCTCTCCCTGTACCCAAGAAACGGCCAGCGTACAGGCGGGAACGTCAAACCCCACAAAGCCTTCGGGAACGGGTGCATCGGGCTTCATAAAGAGGCCGACCATATAAAGGAACGTACCGGTTGCTTGATCAAAGTTCCTTTGACAACCTACAAAATCATGCGCGATTGCTTCAGGCAAATAATCTGCCATGTCAAACAACGTATCATATGTGCCATCCAAAAAGCACTCGCCCCAAAACCGGGCAATCTGATTGGACATGGGATTAACTCGGATTTGCCTGCCCACAAATTTGTACGCACCGAACGGTATAAATGAGATTTTCGCAATGCTGGCCTTTTTAAGTTTGCCTTCTTCAATGCGGTAGGTAAGGCCGGGTTCGGATGGGGTAGGCGTGTGAAATACGAAAGGCAGTACGATATTGAGCGCAACGTTTGGATTGCGCGCGGCGGAAGGAGGAATATTGTGCTGTTCCCGGAACGCACGTGAAAACGCTGCGTGGGAATCATACCCATATTTAAGCGCTATCTCAAGAACCGATTGACGAGTCTGGCGCAGTTCAAGCGCCGCAAGGCTTAACCGCCGTTGGCGGATATAATCCGTGAGCGTGGTTTCCGTGACATACGCAAACATGCGGGGGAATTGATGGACCGGGCAACAGGCAATGGCGGCTGCCTGCTCGGAATCGATCTCATCCAGCAAATGCGCCTCAATATAAGAAATCGCATCATTCATCCGTTCCATGTTGTGCATGCCGCATCCTCCTTTTCTATACAAAAAGAGTATACCAGAACGTATGGCATTGCGCTTTACCGAAAGCGTGCGTTTTCTGCACAACACATATAGTTGTCATGAATAAAACTTTTGGACGGAAAGTTATTTCAATATTGAATGATGTAAGAGGTATGTCCAAGTCCTGTGCCTCATATATTGTTACGACAGAACGACGAATGAGAGGTGCAGCCTATGGAACCCATCTGGAGCGATTTGCAACTGGAGCGCACGGCGGGCCGGACCGCGGCGCAGGCGTTTGTAGAGGGCGATATTCCCTTGCCTGCCGGGCGGGACGTGCAGCGTATTTTGCAGACGGATGCACAAATTCAAAACGAATCGGCGCGCAGCGCAAACGGCCGGGTGGATGTGGACGGCACGCTCACGCTGCAGATGCTCTGCCTCAGTACGGAAGGGGAACCCTTTGATGTGCGTGCATCCACGCGATACAGTCACAGCATTCCCATGGAAGACGCTGAGGATGGCATGCGCGCGGAGGTGACCCCGCAGCTCATGGATATCCGTACGGCTTTGGACAACAACCGTGCGCGCATGGAGGCGGTGGCGGACTTAAACGCAACCGTGCAGCGGGATGAGAACATGCGCGTCATAACGGATGTGCGCAACGCAAGAAATTTGCAGACACGGTATGAGCAGGCGCAGCTGGGACGCATCCAGCCCCTTGCACAGGTCTCCGTGCGCGCGAGAGAGGAGCTTGAGGCTCCGGGCGTAATCCAGGTGCTGCGCGTCAACGCTGCCCCGCATGTGGATAACGTAACGCTGGAGGCAAACGGTGCAGCCGTAGAGGGCACGCTGTACCTCTATGCGCTGTATCTGGATGAAGACCGGCGGTTGAACCAGGCAATGCTGCGCGCCCCGTTTTCTGAACTCATTCCGCTGGAGATGGATACCTCCACTTGCTCCCGGATTTCCGTCACCCCCACCGTGAGGGACATTTCCGGCACCGTCCTCACGGAAGGAGAGAGCCTGGAACTCGGCGTCACCCTGCAACTTGAAGTCACCTGCATCATGCGGGACAATGTCAGCATGCTTTCGGACGCCTATTCGGCGGATGGCAGCGTAGACGTAGAGCGCCAAGCGGTGGAGCAGCTTACGCCGGTCTCTACCGTCACCGGCCTGTGCAGGATTGCGGAAACGCTGCGCGTGCCGGATGAAGACCCGGATATCTCGCGCGTCATATTCACCTCCGCCCGGCCCACCGTGCTTGGCCTTACGGATAACAACGGCCAGCTTGGGGCGGACGGCATACTGGTCACCTCTGTGGTCTATGCCGACGCAAACGGCGCCACCAACGTGTTTGAGGAGGATATCCCGTTCCGCTGCGTGCTGGACGCACCGTATACATCGGATGCGCTTGTGCGCGTACGCGCGCTGGAAGTGCGCGGCACGGGTTCGGGACGTTCCGTACAGGTGGATTATCTCTTGGAAACGCAAGCAAGGCTGTATGAACGGCAGCAGCTGCAGCTTGCCGTGGGTATGGAGGAGGCGGCCCCCGTCTCGCGGGAAAACGGCATTTATGTCCATATGGGAAATGCCGGCGAAACGCTCTGGGATATCGGCAAGCAATATGGCGTTACCGTCGCCCAGCTTCAGGAGTGGAACCCGGAAGCGGGCGATACGCTCACCGAAGGCCTGCCGGTTATGGTCTTCTCCAACTCCGGGCGCAGGCACAGCTGAAGGATTCCGGTCGGGCCCTAAGCCTGGCCGGTAGGGTAAAAAAGCGGGCCGCCCAATTGGGCGGCCCGCTTATTGTCTTATGGGCTTTAAAGTATCGGCGCTTTCAAGCGCCGTGTCTCGGCGGGGGACGCCTTGGACACTAGAGTCTGTTTTAAAACCATCAAAGTAACCAAACGAGGATACAGGCAAGAAACGTAACGGCACTGAAGAAGATCGCCTTTTTCTCATATCTGGTAGCAAAGCGGCGGTTGTTTTTGAGTTTG
>JAEYHP010000086.1 GCA_023409435.1 Bacillota bacterium
CAAACTCAAAAACAACCGCCGCTTTGCTACCAGATATGAGAAAAAGGCGATCTTCTTCAGTGCCGTTACGTTTCTTGCCTGTATCCTCGTTTGGTTACTTTGATGGTTTTAAAACAGACTCTAGGCCACTTTATTTTAACATGAAGCAATCCAATTATATCATTACGGATCCCGCGTTTGTTCCACAGCCGCTATTTGCTCAAAAAAGCAGAGAGCATATCCTCTCTGCCTTGCACATGTATATCAACACAGTCCGCTTCCCGGAGAACGGGCCTTGTTTCTGCGTCTTACAGTGCCGCAAGTGCCGCGTACTGGGCTTTCAGCGAAGGATACACGGTCTTATAGAGCGCGTAATAGGGTGCGTACGCCTTTACGCTCGCTTCATCCGGCTGCTGGAGCGGATTGAGACGGATCACGGCATCGCACGCTTCAGGGACGCTCCTGTATACGCCCGCACCTACGCCCGCAAGAAGCGCCACGCCCAAAGCCGGGCCTTCCCCGGAGGAGGCGACGGTGGCGACCGGGCAATCCAGTACATCCGAAAGCATCTGCCGCCACAGGACGCTCCTCGCGCCGCCGCCGGTCGCCAAGAGTTCCTTGGGCACGATGCCCATGCCGTGGAGTACGTCCAGGCACTCCCGCTGGGAATAGGAGACGCCTTCCAGTACGGCGCGCAGCATGTCGTACTTGGTATGGATGGCGGAAAGGCCGATAAACGCGCCGCGGGCGTCGGGGTCGAGTATCGGGGAACGCTCTCCCATTAGATAAGGAAGATACAGCAGCCGGTTGGAGCCGATGGGCACGCGCGCGGCCTGGGCGTTCATCAGCTCGTACGGGTCCACGCCCATGCCCGCGGCGGTTTCCATTTCCGAGGTAAAGAAATGGTCGCGGAACCATTTGAGCGAAAGTCCCGCCGAAAGCGTGCAGCTCATGACCGTATAGCATCCGGGCACGGCGTGGCAGAACGTGTGCACCCGCCCGCCGGGATCGATGCGGACGTTGTCCGCATGGGCGAATATAACGCCCGACGTGCCTATGGTCAAAAACGCGCGGCCTTCTTTGACTACGCCGGTACCTACGGCGGCGGCCGCGTTGTCCCCCGCGCCGCCCACGACGGGCGTGCCTTCATTAAGGCCGGTGAGCGAAGCTACTTCTTTTGTAATATGCCCCGTGACATCGGGCGATTCATAGACTTTGGGCAGCAGAGCGCCGTCGATATTCAGTATGGAGAGCACCTCTTCGGACCAGCGGCGTTTGGGAACATCCAAAAGGTTGGTGCCCGCGGCGTCCGACGCTTCGGTGGCATATACGCCGGTCAGCCGGTAGCGGATATAATCCTTGGGCAAAAGCATCATGCGGCACTCTTTATACAGTTCCGGCTCATGCTTGCGCACCCAAAGCACTTTGCCCGCTGTAAAGCCGGTGAGCGCAGGGTTGGCCGTAATGGCGATCAGCTTTTCCTTGCCCACCTTTTCGGTGATTTCCGCGCATTCCGCCGCGGTGCGGCCATCGCACCACAGAATGCTACGGCGCAATACCTCACCTTTTGCGTTGAGCATGACAAGCCCGTGCATCTGGCCGGAAAGGCCCACGCCCTTGATATCCCTGGCTTCAACGCCCGAGCGGGAGACGATCTCCCGTATGGTCTCCACAGCGGCGCGCCACCAATCTTCCGGTTCCTGTTCCGCCCAGCCGTTTTGCGGCTGGTAAAGCGGATACTCCCGCATCGCCGAGGCGACTCGGTTCCCCGCCTCGTCAAACAATACCGTCTTGGTACCGGAAGTCCCAATATCCACACCGATCAAATATTGCATAAGTCCCTCCTGATCAATTCACTTTTGGAAAAAATCAAATATGAGCGCATGAATTCCGATGCGGCAGCGGCCAAGATAAGGCGCGGCCACACATTTACTTTACCATTATGAAACATGGTTGGAAAGGGATTTTAGAGGTTTCGATTTTGTTTCGATTGGGCACGAGCTTGCCGGCAGTACCCGCAGATACGCCGCTCACTTTTTCTTCAGTTTATCCTCATACATGTTTTTATCAACCATCGAAATGATCTGCTCCAGGGTGAGGTCCATTTCCGGCCGATAAGAGAAGAATCCCATGCTTGCGTTGATGGGATAGGGCTTGTAGTTCCCGTTATTCAAAGCGTCAAATCTTTGTGCAACTCTGCGGAAGGTCTTATCCGCTTCCTGCTCGTCATCGGTATGAAACAATATCATGAATTCATCCCCGCCATAGCGGAAAATGACGTCGTGGGGATTTAGTTGCTCCCTGATTAATCTGCAAACGTCAATAATGAAAGCATCGCCCTCCACATGCCCGAATTGATCGTTCACCATTTTCAGATTGTCCATATCAAAAAAGCAGAGCTGGAAGCCAGCCTTCTCCCGTTTGGCGGTCTCAAGCCTTTTCCTTACAATATCCATGCCGATCCTTCTGTTTAATACGCCTGTCAGGCTGTCTGTGGATGCATGTATGGTCAGTTCATTTTCCATGCGCTTGATTTCCGCAATATCCGCTACTCCGCTCAAAATCGATTTTTCCCCGAAATAGTCGATCAGCTCGTAATTTACAATCGCGCGTTTTATTTGCCCGGAGAGCGTTTTCTGTTCCACCACATAATCGTTCACTTTCCCGTCTATCTCCAGCATTTTGCAGATGACGTCCATATCCGAGGCATCCTTGTAGAGGTCCCTATGATAAAGCGCATTGCATTGTTCCTTTCGAATCCCATAAAACGCCATGGCCCTTTGATTGGCGTATAATATCTTCCCATCCTCAAACCCGGATATGACCAACGGAAAGGGATTGATTTCAAACAATTTAATGAATGTCGTCTTATCCTCTTTGAGCATTTCTTCATTTAAAAAGTTCTTTACATTGTACCGGTACAAGGAAAGGAACAGCACGAGCGCCAAGACGACAGGGGTTGTGGAATTAGATACCTTCATAAAGGTATCGCTTTGGTGAAAGGAAGAGAGGAACAATGCAAACACAATATGGACGAATCCGTATATTCCCACCACCCACTTGGGATACATGGGGACGACAAGTGACGCCGCGAGAACGATTATAATGTAAGCATCAATGTTTCCATTGAATCTCTGGCTGTTAATGGACATGATCGCCCCAGTCAATAATGTTAAAAACAGATCCAATAGTATTGCGGTCTTGGCAGCCCAGGGACATTGATGATTCCACGATTTTTCAATTCTTCCGTAAATAAAAATATAAGCAAGCGACAGGACAAGTCCTGCGATATGTATGGCAATCAGAGTCTGTCGGTAGCTCACATTGATCGTGCTGTCTTTTTTCAACAGCAGATCAAGATAGAGACTAAAAACGCATACAAGAACTGTTACCCACTTGAACAGCCTGGCACGCTGCAGACTCACCGCGGTATACTTTCTTTTAAATTCCTCGCTATTCTTGAAATCAGTATTCAAAAATAAATTCTTTGAAAGCTTATGAAAAACTTGCATACCGCCCTTTGTCAAAAATCCTTCCGTCATCCTCGTATACTTTATAATCGTTATTCTGCCCCGCTTGTTGATGGGTATATAGAAAGATCGTTTCGATCATTGCCGGGGCAAGCGCACGTTTCTCACCATGGAGTACAAGAAAGGCATAGTATAGTATGTAAAATCCAGGAAAGGGTGGAGCCATTGCTCCTCAAATGCATGCGGTAAACAATATGAATAAAAACCCGACTCCCGTCTGCGCAAAACGGTGCTATGATTTTGGGCCGAAGCCGTTTGCAGTGAACATAGAAAATGCCACCATACAGAACAAAACATTCCGTACCGCATTATGGACGGGCAAGCATTTGCAGCTTACTTTAATGTGCATCAACCCCGGGAAAGACATCGGTCTGGAGATGCATCCGAACCTAGATCAGTTCTTACGCCTGGAAGAAGGTCAGGGGATTGTAAAAATGGGCAAAACAAAAAACAGGCTGGATTTTCAGGCCCGCGTAGAGAAGGATTTCGCATTCATCGTTCCCGCCGGTACATGGCACAACCTGATCAATATCGGCAACGGGCCGATCAAGCTGTATTCCATATACGCGCCGCCGCAGCATCCATTTGGCACGGTTCATAAGACAAAGGAGATCGCAGAAGCCTGCGAACGCACTAAATAAATATAGTCCCGTTCCCAAACCAATGGAAACGGGACTTTGTCATAGTAGTTTTTTCGTTATCCGTCAGCTATTGTCCCTGTTCGTGATATACGCCACGATCTGGACGTAGTCCGCCTGAGACAGTCTCCCGGCCATGCCTTTGCCGAAGTAGGCCACGTCGTCTATGGCCAGCCACCTCGACTTCTGCCCGTACTGGAATTCCGCAACACAATTGCAGCCCAGCTGCTGTGCTTGCTGTGCAAGACCTCTTTTTACATCGTTGAGGGTTTTTAATTGCGCGCCGATTTTAAAGCTCAAATCGACGGCAACGGAAGAAACGGGCTGCATTTGCGGCAGACCGGACTCAATAAAAATGATCTGATCAAATAGGGTAGGATACCCTTTCATGCTTCACGTTCCATAATGGCAATAAACTCCTGCCGCGCCGTTCCAAACCCCGGAACATCCGCCGTCGCGCAAGAAACCAGGCGCCATCCCTGCTGCGCATACGCATTGAGGGCTTCCTGAAGCTTCTGCGGATCGAACTTGCCGGAGAACCACTTGTCCTTCATCGTGAGCACAAAGTACTGTTTCATATCATACATCTCCTTCTATTGTGTGGAAAATATGCACCTTTATATCCGGCACACCCACTAACCAATGATATCGGTAAAAACTTCCAGAACTTAAGCGTCTTTGCAGTCCCGCTCATTTTAGTTTACAATGAAGTATATTTTTTCGAACCGTCTGGTCAAACGTTATCGGTTCAATAAAATGCGGCGGATTTCCTTGCCGTATGGTTATTTTAAGAAAAAACAAGGGGGCCCCATGATCGTTTGCACAATACCTCAGGAACAGCTGCAGGAAGAGCACTATCTTTATTTCAAGCTGCGAACGGCTGCGGAGATTGTTCCCGCCGTCACAAGCGAAGAACGTGCGCGCCTGATACCGGAGGCGGAAATTTTGCTTACGTTCCCCTCCACCGTAAAAAAATATATCGCGACAGCGGAAAAGCTCAAATGGGCATTCTGCCTATCCGCCGGCGTTGAGGAATTGCCGTTTGACGAGCTGAAGAGGCGGGGAATCATCGTTTCCAACGCAAGCGGCGTCCATGCGGAGCAGATGTCCGAGCA
Source organism: Bacillota bacterium (assembly GCA_023409435.1). Lineage (GTDB taxonomy): Bacteria > Bacillota > Clostridia > Christensenellales > CAG-138 > JAEYLA01. The sequence continues at coordinate 5,263 of JAEYHP010000086.1, forward strand.
CACGCTGGGCGTTATGATCGCGTTTTGCAGGGAATTCCACACGATGATGAAGAACCAGTTTGAAAGGCGCTGGGAACGGCTGACGGACGTAGACGAGCTTTCCGGCAAAACGCTGTGCGTCATCGGCACGGGCAGCATAGGCCGGGAGATTGCGCATAAGGCAAAGGCATTTTATATGAACGTCATAGGGGTCAAAAATACCCCTGCGGCACTGCCCGGCTTTGACGCGGTCTATACTCTGGAGCATCTGCACGACGCGCTCAAACTTGCCGATTATATCGTGCTGATAGCCCCCCTGACCGAAAAGACCTACCATATGCTTGGCTCAAAGGAATTTCAGTGCATGAAAAAGAGCGCCGTATTCATCAACATTTCGCGGGGCGATACCGTAGACGAGGAAGCCCTGATCAATGCTTTAGAGAACGGCTGGATAAAAGGTGCGGGTCTCGACGTGTTCCATGAAGAACCGCTTCCGCCGGAAAGCAAGCTCTGGACCCTCCCCAATGTGATTCTTACGCCGCACAATTCGGGACTGAGCCGCCACTATTTCCAAAAATGCGTGGAGCTTTTTGCAGAGGCGTATGAGCGATATACGGCCGGGCAAGGCGCTTTGAACCAAATCGACCTGGAAGGGAGGTATTAATCCCCCATTATGATTGCCCGGGCATTTGCGCAGCAGGCTCAAGCATAGAATCGTCCTCCGCAAGAGCCGGCAGCTGGAACTGCGCGGCGATCCCGTCTATCATGTACTTCGCGATCCGTTGGGCATTCAGGTGCGCGACATCAAACTGTTCGATCGCCGCGCGAAAATCTTCCCTTTTCAGCCTCCACAGCAGAGATTCTTCCAGAGAAAACCGCTGGTAAAGAAGTTCCATCCATTTTGCGGTATCCCAGTGGGGATTGACAGAGGCAAGAAATTCGGCAAGCTCAGCAGCGTTCGCATACAAAAGGAGCCTTTGTTCTTCTATATTTTGCTCGGTTTTGAGGGTGGCGGCATATTCCGATAAGAGCAGAATATGCCGGTTTAACAGTTCTTCAAGCCGTTTCGCATTTTCCTGCCCGTAGAAAGGGACAAAGGCATCGGCAAATTCGGTTGCGTTGCGCATGATTCTTGAGGCAACATACCCCAGGCCGCGCTGTTGGAACATTTGGCCCAGGATATAAAACCGGATCCAGAACAGAAAATCAATCCATAAGTCCCGGATTTTTCGCTTCCAGTCCATTTTATGCGCCCGCCTTCCTGTCTTCCTGTAATATATGCGGGTATAACAACATTCCGGACAATACCGCACAGGAAATGGAAATGTTTTGGATTTTGTAACAATTAGATTAAAGAGCCCCGCAGCGAACAACGCATAATAATTATGCAACTTATATAGGATTACTGCGAGGTAATAGGCAACTGAAACTGCATGGCAATGCCGTCGATCATATAATTTGCAATCTGTTCCGCATTCGATTGGGCGGCGTCAAATTGTTCAATGGCTCCCATAAAATCACCTTCCTGCAGCCGCAGCAGCAGGGACTCCTCCAAGGAAAACCGCCGGTAGAGAAGCTCCATCATACGCCTTCGTCCCAGTACGGATTGACTGAGGCAAGAAATCCTGCAATCTCGCCTGCATGTGCATACCAGTCGACACTTTGCGCTTCAGTATCCTCCCCCGCTCTGATGGTGGCCGCAAACTCCGGCAAAAGCAGGACATGCTGTGTTAACAGCTCTCCAAACCGTCTTGCGTTTTCCTCCCTGTAGAACGGTATAAATGCCTCGGCGAATTCGCTGGCGTTCTGCAAAAGCCGGGGAGCGAGATACCTTGGGCCGCGCGGACTGAATACCAGGTTCCGGATATAATATCTGACCCAGAATAGGAAATCGATCCATAGATCCCGGATTCTCTGATCCCAGCTCATACCCCGTCCCGCCTTCCTACTTATTCCTACAATATATGCAGGCGAAACGGGTTTCGGGAGAATTATAAAAAAACTGGAATGTCCTAATTTTAAAAACTAGAGCGCCCTGCAATACGCAGGGCGCTCCAGTCTCTTGTGTTTACTTTTTTAATACGTTTAGAACACAGGCACGACCGCGCCCTGATAGGTGTCTTCGATGAACGCCTTCACTTCGGGGCTCACAACCGCCTGTACCAACGCCTGGATTTCCGGATTGTTTTCGTTCCCGCTCTTCACGGCGATGAAGTTCGCAAACGTGGTCGCGGCGACGGAAGCGGAATCCTCTTTTGCAAGCGCGTCGGTTGCGGCGTTGAGCCCGGCCTGTATGGCGAAGTTGCCGTTGATGACAGCGATGTCCACATCCTGCAGGGAGCGCGTGAGCTGCTCCGCGGCGATTTCAACGATTTTGAGGTTCTTGGAGTTTTCCACGATATCGTTGACGGTGGCGCTGAGGTCCGCACCTTCCTTAAGCTTGATGAGGCCCTGCGCTTCAAGCAGCAGCAGCGCGCGCGCTTCGTTGGTGGTATCGTTGGGAACCGCCACCTGTGCGCCGTCAGCAAGCGCGTCAAGCGTCGCGGTCTTGCCCGCGTATATGCCGAGCGGCTCAAAGTGAACGTTCACGACGGGTACGATGTCCGTGCCCTGTTCCGCGTTGAACTGGTCAAGATACGGCTTGTGCTGGAAATAGTTCGCGTCCAGGTCGCCGCTGTCGAGCGCGAGGTTGGGCTGCACATAATCCGTAAACTCAACGATCTCAAGCGCATATCCCTGAGCCGCAAGCAGCTCTTTTACGATGCCCAGAATTTCCGCGTGGGGGGTGGGTGTCGCGCCGATTTTGATCACGATGGGCGCGGGGGTCTCCGCAGGGGTTTCTATCGGAACTTCAGTGGGTTGTGCGGTTGCTTCCGCGGGCGCCGGGGTGGGTTCCGCTGCAACAGGGGCCGCGCAGCCTGCGAACAGGGCAACTGCAATAAGGACTGCGGCAAACAAAGCAAAATACTTCTTCATGATTGTTTCCTCCGAATTTAAATTTTTCTTTTATCCGAGCGCTTGGCAATTTTCATGCCAACCTCCTGGAATATCTGAACAAGAACCACCAACAGGGCGGCCGTTACCAGCATGATATCCGTCTGATACCTGTTATAGCCGTAGCGGATGGCGATATCGCCCAACCCGCCGCCGCCCACAAAACCGGCCATGGCGGAATACCCCAATATGGTGGTGATGGCGATGGCCCCGCCCACAAGGAGCGAGGGCTTGGCTTCCGAGAGCAGCACCTTGAATATGATCTGAGATGGCGTTGCCCCCATGGACTGCGCCGCCTCCACCACGCCGCGGTCCACCTCTTTAAAGGAGGATTCCACCAGCCGCGCAATGAAGGGCGCCGCGGAAATCACCAGCGGCACCACTGTCGCATCGGAACCTATGGTTGTCCCCATAATAAAACGCGTGACGGGGGTCACGGCGAGCAGCAGTATCAAAAACGGCAAGGACCGGACGATATTGATGAAAATATCCAGCGTTTTATACAGCCAACGTATTGGCCGAATACCATCCTGCGCGGTCATCACCAGCACAATGCCAAGCGGAAGGCCCAGCGCGTAGGCTAGCACAGTGGATGTCAATACCATGTACAGAGACTCGCCGATGCCTTTTATAATCATCTGCACCACGGCAGGTTCAAACATAGCCGTACACCTCCTCCACGCTCAGCCCCCGGGAACGGAGATATTCCATCATGCCGCTAGCCGTACGGTCGGACTCCGGCAATTGAATAACCATTTGCCCGAACGCCTTGCCGTCGATGTTCTTGGTATCCGCAAACAGAATGTTGACGGTTTCCTTAAACTCCAGCACCATTTCGGCGATGGTCGGCTCAAAGGCGGAGCCGCCGCCATATACGATGCGACAACATCGGGAGCCGACAAAGCGCGCGTTTTCTTGTTTAAACGGATACACCAGGCGGCGCGCGGCCTCGGACCGCGGGCGGGTAAACACGTCTTTTACGCTTCCGGTTTCCGCAATGCGGCTGTCGTCTATAATTGCGACGCGGCTGCAAACTTCCTCAATCACGCCCATTTCATGCGTGATGACCACGATTGTGATGCCGAGCCGCCGGTTGATATCTTTTAACAGGTTGAGTACCTCGCGGGTGGTGGCGGGGTCCAATGCACTTGTCGCCTCATCGGATAAAAGCACCTTGGGGTTTGTCGCAAGCGCGCGGGCGATAGCCACGCGCTGCCGCTGCCCGCCAGAAAGCTGGGACGGGTACGCGTTCTCTTTTTCCGAAAGCCCCACCAGGGAAAGCAGTTCCCTTGCACGCTGTCTTGCTTCCGCTTTTGCCCGCCCGGCAATCTCCAAGGGAAAGCAGACGTTTTGGAGTGCTGTGCGCTGCATGAACAGATTAAACTGCTGGAATATCATGCCCATGGACTGGCGCGCTAAAAAAAGTTCCCGCTGCGAAAGCAGGGAAAGGTCCTGCCCGTCCAGCAGTACCGTGCCTTCGGTCGGTTTTTCCAGGAAATTGATGCAGCGCACCAGCGTGCTTTTGCCCGCGCCGCTCATGCCGATGATGCCGAATATCTCCCCGCGCTGTACGCTCAAATTGATGTCCGTCAGCGCCTGCACTTCCCCGTTTGCGCCACGGAATGTCTTCGAGAGATTGCGTATTTCGATCATTGGATTGCTAAACTGTTCCATATCCATTCTTTCCCGCTGCTTTTAAGCCACATTGCCCCGCTGTTCCCCCGCCGCAGGAAACCATGCTCCATCGCATTATTTCATATTAAAATAATATGAATAATAGGATATATTTATATGGGTGCAAAGTCAAGAGAAGTGAAAGAATATATTATATCCGATTTTGCGTATCATCTGCTGACAAAGCAAAATAAAGCGCCCTGCGGAAGATCCCGCAGGGCGCTCAAATCTCTGATTATAGTAAGGAATTATTTGCGCGCGGCATCGTACAGCTTATTCACCGCCGCCCAGTCCACCACGTTCCAGAACGCCTTCACATAGTCGGCGCGCAGGTTCTTGTATTTGAGGTAATACGCGTGCTCCCATACGTCTATGCCCAGTATGGGGATGAGCCCTTTGCCCTCCATCAGCGGGTTGTCCTGGTTGGGGGAGGAACTTACCATAAGCTTGCCGGAAGCGTCCGTGCTCACCCATGCCCAGCCCGAGCCAAACCGGCCGATGGCCGCCGCGGTCGCTTTTTCTTTTAGAGCATCGATACTGCCGAAATCGGCGTTGATCTGCTTTAAAAGCGCGCCGTCCGGGTCCCCGCCGTTGGGGGAAAGCGTGCCGAAGTAGAGGTTGTGGTTGTAAAAGCCGCCGCCGTTGTTGCGGATGGCGGTACGCAAGCCTTCATCCGCGATGGCGGAAAGATCCGTCAAAATCGCCTCAATGGACTTCCCTGAAAGCGCGGAATCTTTTTCGAGCGCCGCGTTGAGGTTGTTGGTATACGCCGCATGATGCTTGGTATAGTGCGTAACCATGGTAAGCTCGTCAATATGGGGCTCAAGCGCCTTGAAATCATATGTCAATTCTATCTGCTTCAACATAATTGCAACTCCTTTATAAGATATTTTCTTGCTGTTATTTTCACGCCGCTCGGGGCGGAATATGCGTTACGGGGCCAGCACGGAGGCCGCTATGGCATCAGCCATTGAATCGAGTTCCGTCTCGGATTTTAAGGAGGAGCGAATATCCAGGGTACCCAAAATCGTAATCTCCTTCATGGCTTTCAATCGTTCCTCCATGCCCTTCTTGGCCGCGCTTGCCCAGGTATGGTTGCCTATGATGGCGGCGGACCTATTTTGCATGTTGAGTACGGTCAGCTCATGCAGCACAGTATCCATGCCATAGTAAAGCGACATATTGTAGGTTGGCGAACCAATCACAAAATGGCTGTATTTCCATACGTCCGCGATGATATAGGAAGCATGGGTGTTGCTCACGTCGTACATGCGCATATCCGTTACCCCCCGCTCCCCAAGCTTGTTCGCCAGGGCCAGCATCGCGTTTTCCGTATTGCCGTACATGGACGCGTAAAAGAGCACCACGCCCTTTTTCTCCGGGATATACCGGCTCCATCTGTCATACTTTTCCAATAGGTACCAGAGATTTTCCCGCCAGACCGGCCCGTGCAGCGGGCAAATGACACGGATGGGAACGCATTTCAATTTGTTAAGCACCGCCTGCACCTGTGCGCCGAAACGGCCTACGATATTGGCATAGTAGCGGCGCGCTTCATCCAGGAACAGATTTTCAATTTCCATTTCATCCGCGAAAAGGTTGCCGGAGAGTGCGCCGAATGCGCCGAACGCGTCCGCGGAAAACAGGATTTGGCCAGTTACCTCATATGTCATCATCACTTCCGGCCAGTGCACCATGGGCGCCATGTAGAACCTTAAGGCCGTCTTGCCCAATGACAGTTGCTGCCCTTCCTGGACCTCCAATTGGTTCATGGAAATGTCCATTGCGTAGTACTGGCTGAAGAACTGGAACGTCTTTTTATTGCCTATCACTTTGACGTTCGGGTACCGGCGCACCAGTTCCTCGATGTTCGCGCAATGGTCCGGCTCCATGTGGTTGATTACCAAATAATCAAGCGTTCGGCCGTTCAATACATGCGCCACGTTCTCAAGATACTGCGCGGTTACGGAGGAATCCACCGTATCCAATATGGCGGTTTTCTCATCCAGCACCAGGTACGAATTATAGGCTACGCCGTTGGGGAGCGGGAACATGTTTTCAAACCGTGAAATGCGCCTGTCGTTCGCCCCGATCCAATACACCTGTTCCGTAACCTTCCGCACGCTTTGCATGTCGTCTTTCCTCCTGCCTTATTGATAACCAACCTTTTTGATATGCATTCAAGCTATCACAAATATTTCTGATATACAAGCAGGGGAATATCTGGTTGCGCTTTATGTTACATAAACACAACGCAGAATATAGACGGATAGGCCCAAAATGTTTGTTTGCCTTATAATTGTGCTTCTATCTTTCAGGAAGTATAATTATTAGTAAGTTTTCCCTTTTGCAAAAACAACATGTTGCAATCCATGCCGTTTGAAACCCGTCACCACAGGCCCATTATTGATATGCGGAGGAGGGTACTTATGAAGGTTTTTGAATTAACTAAGGAGCGCGTCCCCGCAGTTGCAAAATTAATGTGTACCATAAAACCGGAGTGGTGGGATTATGATGGGGCATTTGGACAACTGAGTGACATTAATGAATGCATCAAAACTGTTGGATGGTATCTTGGGGAAGATGAGGTCAATCCTAAAGGCTGGGTATTTTGTCGGGAACTTGTTGGCTACCGGACAATTGAGTTGGAATGCAGTGGCTTTAACGATAGCGGCGTTTTAAATTGGGGCATGAACTGGAAAAACTTATTGACATCGCTTCACAGTATGCAAAAGAAAAGGGTTATCTGACATTTCGAAATGGCATAGGCTCCGTCGGTTTTAACATTCACGGGCAGTATATTGAGGATATTCCAAACGCTATTCAAAATCTTACTTGCGATAGAATCGACTATAAATGGATGCTCGGCTATGGTTTTAGGGTGATTGGAATTCAGCCCAACGTGTATGAAAAAGGGTATCACTTAATACTCATGGCCAAAGAGCTTTGATCCACAATTATGGATATGATTTTAATGGACTTCCTTACTCTCCGCAAACCCCGTCCAGGGTCATAACGATTCAGAACCCATATTTAAACAGATGACGCACACTATGTTCACTGCGGCAACGGCCTATGGCCTTTTGCCCGTTTCAGCCACTGCACGATATCAGAAAGCGTTTCCTTCAGCGGCCGCGTGCTGTAGCCAAGCTCCCGCGTCGCCTTTTCATGCGAATAGGCGGCATTCTGCGTCACCGTAAAGAGCGAATACCACGTGAATACCGGAGTCTTTCGGAAAAGCTTATAATAGAACTCCATAAAGGGCACGACGGCTTTTGCGGCCCACAGCGGCAAGTAGAGTTTGAGCCTTTTCTTCCCCGCCACCTCGGAAAGCGTATCAAACAGCTCCCGAAGGTCGATAAAGCGGTTGGAGAGGATATAGCATTCGCCGCTTTTGCCCTTCTCCGCCGCAAGTATGACGCCGTGCGCTACGTCCCGGACGTCCACGAAATCAAACCCACCCTGTATGGCGGCGGGCAGCCGCCCGCGCACAAAGCTTGCAATCAGATGCGCCATGTTGCCGGTGGGCAACCCCCTTGGCCCGATAATGCCCGCCGGTTGGACGGCGACAGCGTCCAAGCCCCGCTTTGCCGCCTCCAGCACAAGATTTGTGGCGGCCGCCTTGGTCTTGGCATAATACCCCGTGACGGCGTCGGGACTAAACGAGGAAATCTCCTTCATATCCTGCCCGAACGGCAGCAGCGGGATGGCGTGGACAGAGCTTACATACACAAGCCGCTTTGCATGGTGTGCTGCGCACGCATCCACAACGTTGGCCGTACCGTTCACGTTGACGTCATACACTCTTTGGTCCGCATGCCCGGAAATGGAGACGATACCCGCGCAGTGTATGACGATGAATTGCGCAGATTCAGGATTTTCAAACAGCTGATCCAGCGTTTTCCGTTTTACAACGTTGCCCGTATATTGCGAGAGCAAATCATTATTGCACTCCGCAAAGGGCAGGCAGCTTTCCCCGGGCAGCGTGAACGCGCGAACCTCTTTGCCCTCTTTTAAAAGCTCCTGCACCACATGTCCGCCCAGGTGGCCCGCCGCCCCCGTTACGATATAAATCTGCTTTTCCATGGTATCCCCTGTCTTTCCATCATCACAATTCTGTCGTCTTGATGCCGCAATATCGAACATCGTGTTGATTAACGCTCATGCTTATATTATGATGTATCTTGCCGTATAAACAACAGACAGTTCGGTATCGTTTGCCCGTTACCGGCCATTTAGGCTTAATGTTGTCTGTTTACCGGGCGTCAGAAATTCAAACTTATTGTGAACGGGGGCATGCATATGAAGCAGGAAAAGACGGACCGCAGGGTTAAATACACCAAAATGGTGCTCCGGCAGAGCCTTTTGGAACTGCTGCGGGAACAGCCGATCACAAAGCTGACGGTAACGGACATCTGCACCCGTGCGGACGTCAACCGCAACACGTTCTATTCGCACTACGAAAGCCCGTTCAACCTGCTGATGCAGATCGAGGATGAACTGTACGAAGAAATCATGCGCTCGGTGGAGCGCTCGCTGTCCCCCCGTACCATCTCCGCATTCCTGCTCGAAGTCTGCCAGTCTATCGCGGCAAACGGAGATCTGTGCAGGATTTTAGTGTCCGAACACGGGGACAAGGAGTTTTTAAAGCGCATCATGCAGGTAGCGCACGACTGGAGCATTGCGGAGTGGAGCGCGCAGCCAGGCGCTCTCGACCGGGAAGACATGGAACTCCTTTATTCCTTTGCGGCAAGCGGCAGCGTCGCCGTCATCGAAGGATGGATCAAGTCTGGTATGCAAAAAAGCCCGCAGGAGATCGCCACGCTCATTGAAAAAATGACGCACCGCGGCCAGGAAGCGTTTTTTCCATATTAAACGGGTATTGTGCAGCATCCTGCCGCACGCACGGCGCGCCGTTTGACCTTCGGGCTGTTTTGGTATATGGTGAAAGAAACATATCGCTACTCAGGAGGTCTGACCCATGAAAGTCCTGCTCATCAACGGCAGCCCGCACAAGGAAGGATGTACGTATACCGCGCTGACTGAAATCGCGAACGAATTGAGCCGTCTCGGCGTGGAAACGGAGCTGTTCCACATTGGCACACAGCCCGTCAGCGGCTGCACCGCCTGCGGCTATTGCAGAAAGACACAGTCCCGCCGGTGCGTCTACCAGGATACCGTCAATGAAGCGATCTCCAAAATGGAGCAGTATGACGCCATGATCGTCGGTTCCCCCGTGCACTACGCAAGCGCCTGCGGGGCACTCACTTCCTTCCTGGACCGCATGTTCTATTCAAGCGGAGGTTTTGCCTTCAAGCCAGGGGCGGCCATTGTCACCTGCCGCCGCGGCGGGGCTACGGCGGCGTTCGACCAGCTGAACAAGTACTTCCTCATTTCCGGCATGCCGCTTGCTTCCTCACAGTATTGGAACATGGCGCACGGTAACACGCCCGACGAGATCAAGCGGGACTTGGAAGGCCTGCAAACCATGCGGACGCTTGCAAAAAACATGGCGTGGCTGTTACAGTGCATCGAGGCGGGAAAACTCCACGGCGTATCGCTTCCCGAGGTCGAGCCACGGCAGGTCACGAATTTTATCCGGTAACGCAATATGGATTGGATACTTGAATCGGACCGTCTGCGGTTCCGGCACATTACAGAAGCGGACTTTTCGAATCTTTGCGGGCTGCTCCAGGACGAAGAGGTCATGTACGCCTGGGAGCACGGCTTTTCTCAGGAAGAGATACGCGGCTGGATGGAGCGGACGTTTGTCCGTTATCAAGAGGACGGTTTTGGTCACTTTGCCGCGATTGAGAAAGAAACGGGTGCGTTTGTAGGCGTAGTTGGCCCCATTATTGAGATGGTGGAGGACGTGCCCTATATGGGGCTTGGCTACATTCTCAAGAAGGAATGCTGGGGCAAAGGCTATGCGATAGAGGGTGCAAAAGCCTGCATGGAGTATGCGTTTACCGTACTTCACGCAGAAAAGGTCATAGCGGAGATCCGCCCGGAAAACCTCCCTTCCCGCAGGGTGGCCGAACGGCTGGGCATGCGGGTAGAGCGGGAATTTGTAAAACACTATCGCGGCAAGGATATGCCGCATCTGATCTACAGCAAGACAAGGGAATAGCAAAAGGGCCGCAAATGCGGCCCTTACTTCATGCTTTCTACGCGGCAAGCTTTTCAAGCGCCTGATCGGTGCTCCAATAGAAATGGTCCTCGCCGATTTTGCCGATCAGCTCCAGCTTCTCGAATATCTCCTTGACCGGAGGCTGGAGGCTCGCAAAATACACCTCGGTATTGTTTTCTGTAAGCCGCAGGCAGATTTCCTGCAGCGCCTGCACGCCGGAAAGATCCGCAAGCGGTACGCCGCGCAGCGAGAATATGATCTGCTCCTTGCCGGAAAGCGCCTCGAGTGCGTCCTCCAGACGGCGCGCGGAGCCAAAGTAGAGCGGCCCCGTGATATACACCACACCCGTGCGGGAGAGCTTTTCGGTAAACGCGGCCTGTCTGGGCAGCTTAGCCGGAATGACGTCGCTTACGGTCACCTGCATGTTGGAGACTTTGATCACGAACGTCATCACCGAGAACAGCACGCCGATGACGATGGCTACGGTCAAATCGAACACCACCGTGCAGGCCATGGTGATAAAGAACTGGAGGATCGCGCTTGTAATGCGCCTTTTGAATATCTCTTTTATGGCGTGCCATTCGTTCATGCGCCAAGCCGTCATAATCAGCACCCCGGCCAAAGCGCACAGCGGGATGGCGGACATCACTCCAGCAAGCGCAAACATGGAGAGCAGCAGAACAGCCGAGTGGATGATGCCGGTCAGCCGCGTTTGCCCACCCGCCTTGATGGCGACGCTGGTGCGCGCGATCGCCGCAGTGGCGGGTACCCCGCCAAAGAACGGCAGCACCACATTGCCGATGCCCTGGGCAATGAGTTCCTGGGAGGCATTGAGCTTTTCGTTTTTCATGCGCCCGGCGCTCGCGCCGCAAAGGAGGCTTTCAATCATCCCCAGCGCTGCGATGCTGAACGCGGGCATGATAAGGCCCTGAATTTGCCTGAATGAAATGCCGGAAAGCGTAAGCCTCTCCCCCAGCAGCAGCGTTTGGGGAATTTCTCCCACGCTTGCGACAGGGAGGCGCAGCAGCAGGTTCGCTCCGGTCGCCAGTATGATGGCGACAAGCGAGGCCGGGCAGGCTTTGGCCCACTTCTTGGGGTAGAACGCCATGAACAGTATCACGGCAACGCCCAAGATGAGCGCTATCGGGTTGAATACTTGCGGCAAAGTAAAGTAGCTGGTGATGCGCTCTATGGTCTCCTCGCCTGCGGAAGCAAGGCCCGTCAGGTTGTTGACCTGCCCCAGCGCGATGATGACGGCGATGCCGGAGGTAAAGCCGGTGATGACGGGCAGCGGAATAAAGGAAACGATATCCCCCAGCTTGAACACGCCCGCGAGTATCAGCATGACGCCGGACAGCAGGCACGCTAAAAACACGCCCTTCATCCCGTACTGCGCCACAAGGGACACCAATATCGCCGTCATGGCCCCGGTCGGCCCCGAAATTTGGTATGAAGCACCGGATAACGAGCCGATCACAAGCCCAGCCAGTATGGCGGTGACTAAGCCCGCGGCGGCCGAAGCGCCGCTGCTGACCCCAAAAGCCAAAGCGAGGGGTAACGCGACCGCAGCCACAGTCACTCCCGCCAGCATATCTTTCCCCAAAGTTTTTGCGTTGTAGCCCGAAAACTCCTTTTTGAGCATCCCGGTAAACCCCTTCAGCAACCGCACGGTAAAATGAATCCTCCGAATCCCAAAAATCGACATATTCCCCTGAACAACACACACTTTCGCCATTATAGCACATGGAATAGTTACGTCAATATATATACGTCAACCGGGTTTCAAGGTATCGGCGCTTGCAGCGCCGACGCGGATTTTTTTAATGTGGAGAAACTACGTTTCCCCACACCCCTTCCTTATCCTCCTGTCTCAGAAAGCTCATGGAGAAATCCTTCCAGAGGCGGCGACTTGCCGCAACGCGGCATGCCCTTGGTGAACTGTATAAGCCCCTGAACTATGCCGTTTGCACCCTGCTTTTGAATGCGGTATAATAAATTGAGTTTTTATGCGCGGCATTGCCGCAAACACAAGCGGTTCAATACATATGGAGGTGCGGCTTTGGCAAAGAGAAGGCCGAAAAAACGCAAGGAGGCAGAACAGTCCCGCCGCGAAATCTGGGGCGTGGCGCTTGCCGCCGTCGGCGTCTTCCTTGGCGCCTGCATTTATTTCGGACAGGCCGGGCTGATTGGCGAAGCCATCCGGTCCGTTTCCTACGGATTGAGCGGCCTGTTTGCATACGCGTTTCCGCCCGCCTGCCTCATAGGCGGCATCGCATTGATCGCCATTGCGGACCAGAGACCCAGAAAGGGCAGGACGGTCCTGGTGTTCACCGGCATATGGCTTGTGCTGGCGCTTTTGCATGTCATCGCCCGGCCCGTGCTGGGAGATACTCCTTTCTTCACCTATGTGCGGGACGCTTACGCGTACGGCACTGGTCAGCTTTCCGGCGGCGGCGCAGTGGGCGCTCTGCTTTCCTTCCCGCTGCTGCTTTTAACGGGCGAGGCAGGCTCGTACATTTTCCTGATCGCGGGAATATTGATTATCGTACTGCTGGTCACAAGCATTTCCCTGCGCGTGACCGGCCAGCAGGTCACCACCAAAGTAAAGGAAGGGTTCCAGCAGGTCGCCCAGGCGCATGCGGCAAGACGCGAGTTGTATACGGCGACGATAGATGAAGAAGAGGCGGTCCCTGCCCCGCGTTTCCATAAGCCCACAAGGCCTGTGCGCAGGCCCGCGAAAATAGAAGAGGAAGGTCCGAGCTTTATGCCCATGGGAGGACCGCTTCAAAAGAAGGAGCAGCCTGTGGAGGCGCAGGACCCGTTTATTCCTCCCCTGACTCGGACTGTTCCCCCCGCCCCCTTTGTGGTGGAAGAGGATATGGATGATTTCCCGCCCTTTGAGCCGGACGATTTTGCGGCAACGCCTTTGCGTACCCCCAAAAAGCCGGTGTCGGAGGTGCTGCCTTTCTCCGAGCCGGTGCAGGTAAAGCTGAATTTGGAACCAAAGCAAAAAGCGGAGGTCCCCCCGTCCCCGCATAATGCTGCGCAGGATATCCCTTATGTACCGCCTTCGTTCAGCCTACTAAACCCCGCGCTTGCAAGCTACGGGCGCAGCACCGAATCCCCCGCGGAAAAAGGCAAGCTGCTGGTGGATACACTTGCAAGCTTCAATGTTTCGGCTCGGGTGGTCAACATCAGCGTAGGCCCCGTCATCACACGGTATGAGCTTGCCCCCGCGCCCGGCGTGCGCGTCAATCGTATCACCGCGCTTTCGGACGATATCGCGCTGGCTTTAGCCGCCCCGCGCGTCCGAATAGAAGCGCCTATACCCGGCAAAGCCGCGGTTGGCATTGAAGTGCCCAACAAGGATACCGTGACGGTGGTGCTTCGGGACACGGTGGACAGCAAGGAGTTTGCCGCCTCAAAATCCCCCATCACGCTCGCACTCGGCAAGGATATCGCCGGGAAAGTGATTGTGGCCGACCTTGCGAAAATGCCGCATCTTTTGATTGCGGGCGCGACCGGTTCGGGCAAAAGTGTGTGCATCAACGACATCATCATCTCCCTCATCTATAAATGCTCTCCCGCCGACCTCCAACTGATCTTAGTGGACCCCAAGGTGGTGGAGCTTTCCGCGTTTGGCGTACTGCCGCATTTGAAGGTGCCGGTGGTGACGGATCCGAAGAAGGCCGCGGGCGCTCTGGCGGGCGGTGTCCGGGAAATGACGGAGCGCTACAAGCGGTTCGCGAAAGTGGGCTCGCGGGACTTAGAGCGCTTCAACGAATTGCAGAAGGACCCAAAGGACAAGCTGCCGAAGCTTGTTATCATCATAGACGAATTGGCCGACCTGATGATGGTGGCGCCGGACACCGTGGAGGACAGCATCTGCCGTATCGCCCAGCTTGGACGCGCGGCGGGCATCCACCTGATTGTGGCGACCCAGCGGCCTTCCGCTGACGTCATTACGGGCCTCATCAAAGCGAACATCCCCTCCCGTATCGCGTTTGCGGTTTCCTCCGCCATCGATTCGCGCATCATACTCGATTCCGGCGGCGCTGAAAAGCTGCTGGGCCGCGGCGATATGCTCTTCCATCCCAATGGTGCCGGCAAAGCGGTGCGCGTACAGGGCGCGTATGTTTCGGATGAAGAGGTGGAGCGCATCGTTCAGTACTTCAAATCCCAGGCGCTCACACCCGAATTCGACGAGCATTTGATAGAGGAAATGGATGTGGAGGAAGGCTCCGGCGCACAGGGCAACGGTAAGCAGGAGGACGACCTTCTGGGCGAGGCCGTGCGCATCGTGCTCGATAGCGGACAGGCTTCCATTTCCATGATCCAGCGGCGGCTGCGCGTGGGGTACGCGCGCGCGGCAAGATTGATAGACATTATGGAACAGCACGGCTATGTCAGCGGGTTTGACGGCGCAAAGCCG
>JAEYHP010000090.1 GCA_023409435.1 Bacillota bacterium
GGACAACGTGCTAAGTAACAGCATCTATTATTCCGATGTGCGCGGAAGCGAGGAAGTGAACGATATCCTCTCGGCAATGCCGCCCGAACGTGCGCAGGCCATTACGGGTACCGCGGCAAACCCGATGTATACGGCAAACAAGCTCCTATGGATCAAAAAGCATCAGCCGGAGTTGTTGCAGGCTACCCGCCATATCATGCTGTTCGGGGATTATATCGGCTTAATGCTGACCGGGGAGCGGGCGATTGATTATTCCCTCGCCTCGCGCACCATGCTCTTTGACGTCATGCGGGGCTGTTGGTCGGACGAAGTCGCCTCCGCGCTCGGCCTTTCCATACAGGGCTTTTCAGCGCCGGTACGCGCGGGAACGCGCGTCGGAAAACTTCTTCCCGATATCGCCATGGAACTGGGCCTTAGCCCCAATGTTACCGTAGTCGCGGGCGGGCACGATCAGATGCTTGCGGCGCTGGGCGGCGGGGTCGTAGAGCGCGGGGATTCGGTGGACGGCATGGGATCGAGCGAATGCATTTCGCTTATGATCCATGGGGGAGACGTCACGCCGAAAATGGCAAGCTATAATTTCTGCAGCGAGCCGTACGTGTTTGAGGACAGCTTTCTGACGCTCGCGTTCAACGCCTCCTCGGGCACCAGCATCCGCTGGTACAAGGAATGCTTCGAGCCCGAGCGCGCGGCCGCAGAAAGCAGTCAGCGCCTGTTCGCGCTGATGGAAGCGGAATGCCCCAGGGATCCCACCGGCCTGTTCTTTTTGCCGCATGTGGGCGGTTCCGGCACGCCGCATATCGATTCCACATTGGGCGGCGCTTTTTTAGGCCTCACCGTCGCCACCGCGCGCGGGGACTGCTATAAGGCTGTGCTGGAGGGCATCTGCTATGAAATGCAGTACAACGCGGAGCTTCTGCAATCCTGCGGCCTCCCCGTAAACGAGGTGACCGCGGTGGGCGGCAGCACAAAATCCAAACTGCTCATGCAGATCAAGGCGGACATTATGGACTGCCCCGTCCACACATTGGAGGTCAACGAAACGGGCACCATGGGGCTCGCGCTCCTTTGCGCGTACGCTCTAAATGATATCCCCGACCTGGCCTCCGCCGCAAAGAAAGCCGCCCTTCGCAGGGAAACGTTCTACCCAAATAAAGCCCGCGCCGCGGTCTACGCGGAGCGCATGCGGCAGTACCGGCGCATTTATCCCGCGATCAAATCCATTTACAATGCTTCATTATGAACCAATCAGGAGGACAACGACATGGCTAAACTTACATTCGCGCTCTATTTCGGCAACCGTGGTTTCTTTCCGGGGGAGCTTATCGCCTCCGCGCGGGAGGAAATGCGCGCAGCAGTCTACGCCCTGGGCTTTGAAACAATCGAGATGGACCCGTCCCTCACCCGCTACGGCGCGGTGGAAACCTTGGCGGAAGGCAAAATCTACGCCAATTTTCTCAATGAAAACCGGGGCAAATTCGACGGCGTCATCCTCTCCCTGCCCAATTTCGGCGATGAAAACGGCGCGTTGAACGCCCTGAAAGACGCAAACGTGCCGATCTTATTGCAGGCTTACCCGGATGAGATCGGCAAAATGGATTTTGCGAACAGGCGCGATTCGTTCTGCGGCAAGCTTTCCATAGCGGATGTGTTCCGGCAGGCGGATATTCCGTTCACGGCGTTTGAGCCGCACGTCTGCCACCCGAAAAGCGACGCGTTCAAAAACCAGCTTGTGACGTTCGCGCGGACATGCAGCGTTGTAAAAGCGCTGCGCAGCGTGAACGTGGGCGCCATCGGCGCGCGCACCACGGCGTTTAAGACCATTCGCTTCGACGAGCTTGCCTTGCAGCGGTACGGCATCAACACGGAAACGCTGGACCTGACGCAGCTCTTCGCCCAGATGCGCGCGGTGGATACTGAAAGCGCCACATTCAAGGCAGCGCGCGCAAAAATCGCGAACGTTGCGGACACCAGCGCAGTTCCCGCGGAATATCTCGACAACCAGGCGCGCCTGTATGTGGCGCTCAAAGAGATCGCTGCGTATTACGATCTCAAAGCCATCGGCCTCAGGTGCTGGAACGAACTGCAGGACGCGTTCCGCATCACGCCCTGCCAGGTGATGGGCCTGTTCCATGACGATGAAACGCTCCCCATCGCTTGCGAGCTGGACGTATGTAACGCCGTCGCCATGCTGGCGCTGCAGGCGGCGGCAGATCTCCCGCCCGTCTGCATGGACTGGAACAACAACTACGGCGACGACCCCGACAAGTGTATCCTGTTCCATTGCGGCTCCGTCGCACCCTCGCTTATGACCGGCAAGGGCTACACCATTTCCCACAAGATGCTCGACAAGGGCAAGGAAGAGCTGGGCGGCGTGGCCTGGGGCTGCAACCAGGGCAGGGTAAAGCCTGGCCCCATGACGTACCTAAGCGCAAAGACCGAGGACGGCAGGCTGGTATTTTACGTCGGCGAAGGCAGCATAACGGGCGCCCCTATCGAGGACGCGTTCTTTGGCTGCGCGGGCGTGGCGGAGATCCCGCACCTGCAAACTGTGCTCAAGGGCATCTGCAAGGAGGGCTTTAGGCACCATGTCAGCCTGACTCTCGCGCATGTGGAAGAAGCCATCCGCGAGGCGTTTGAAACGTATCTCGGGTATGATATCGTGGAGCTGATGTAACTTAATTATTCGAGTCACAAAACCGGCGGAACCTCCGCCGGTTTTTTATGCTTGACAATATAGTCAGCGCTGAGTATATTGGAGGTATTATGATTCCTCTCTACATTTTAGGGTTATTGATGCGCTTTGGCGCACAGCACGGTTACCAGATCAAAAAACTGATGGCGGAGCAGCTTGCAGATTTTACGGATATCAAGCTGCCCACCATCTACTACCACTTGGATAAAATGGAGAAAGAGGGCCTGCTGCTTGCGGTACGCGAAAAGTCCACAAGCCGTCCCGAGAAGACTGTCTATTCCGTGACGGGACGGGGCAGGCAGGCGTTTGTCTCTCTTCTGGAGCAAATGCTGCAATTCTCCTATCGGCCAACATTTTCTTCGGACAGCGTGTTCTATTTTTGCGAGTTTGTTGACCATAGTAGACTCATTGATCAACTCCATGCGTATGTTGAAACGCTGAACGGCGCGCTCGCAACCTTGGAAGCCCATTATACCGAAACAATCTATTTTGTCCCCGCGGACGCCCTGCCCATGGTGGAGATCATATTCGACCATCACCGGCGGCACTATACCGCCGAACGGGATTGGGCACAAGCAACCTTAAACCGGCTGCAGGAAGGAGCAACTCTATGAAAGCGGCGAGAATTCCCGAAACAGACCACGGTATTCAGGGCGAACTGACGGTGGAGGTGTTCGACCGGTTTGCCCGCAACATGCGCGACCACGGTTGGAACAATCTCAAGGATATTCTAAAATGCGGCATCATAGGCGGCTCCGTTTTGGAGATTGGTCCCGGCCCCGGTTATCTTGGGCTGGAGTGGCTGAAACAATCGCCCAGTTCTCATGTGACGGGATGCGAAATCAGCCCGGATATGCTGCGCCTTGCGCAAAGGAACGCCGCGGAGTACGGGCTATCCGATAAAGCCTCTTATGTGCTTGGCAGCTGCCTTGATATGCCTTTTGAGAACGGACTGTTTGACGCTGTATTCTCCAACGGCTCGCTGCACGAATGGGAAGATCCGGTGAAGGCATTCCATGAAATTTACCGTGTGTTAAAGCCCGGCGGGCGCTATTTTGTAAGCGACATGCGGCGCGACCCGAACCCGCTGTTAAAGTGGGGGATCTATTTTTCCACAAAGCCCAGGGAAATCCGCCCCGGATTCCTCACATCGCTCCATGCATCCTATACCACGGAAGAACTCCGGGCGCTGCTCCAAAAATCCCCGTTGCGCGGCGCGCGTATTGCCACCGGGCCGTTCGGTCTGTACTTTACCGGAGAAAAATAACGGGCATAGCGACAGGCCGGCGAATTTCGCCGGCCTGTTTTATTTCATGGCAAGGAAATCCCGCCGGTCTACTTCCCGTCCGCGGTGGCTGCACCCAAAGCCAGATATGCGCACTCTTCATCCGTCAGGGATACCTGCAGCGCCGCCGTGTTCTTTAATACATGCGCGGGCGTGCTGGCCGTAATGATGGGGAACACCCTGAACTTCTGATTCAGCAGCCACGCGATGGCGATATCCGCAACCGTACAGCCTTTCAGGGCCGCAAGCTCTTCTGCGCGGATTAAGCGCCCGTAATTGATATCTGCATGGTAGCCATACATGGCGTCCGGATTGAGAACTTCTTCGGCACGTTCCCAATCGGTGCTTTTGAGCCTGCCTGAGAATGTACCGTGCCCCAGGCTGGAATACGCAAATATGGGCATGCCCTGTTCCATGTACCACGCACGCTCCGCCTCCTGTTCCGGTGCGGAAATGCTGATGCAGCCGCCGCTGCCGCCCCAGGGGTCCCGCGCCATGACGGCAAGGCCGAACTGCGGGCTCGCAGCCGCAAAAGGATGCAGGCCGTGCGCCGCGGCGTATGCGTTCGCCTCGGCGATACGCGCGGCGGTCCAATTGGAACCGCCGTACAGGCTGATTTTGCCTTCTTCCCGGCAGGCGTGAAGAGTCTCCACAATGGGGCCGACCTCCACGTTGGGGTCGTCGCGGTGCAGGAAATAAAGATCGATATGGTCTGTCTGCAGGCACTCCAAGGACTGCCCGATATCCTCCATGATATCCTTAGGCGTTACACGGTCCACCCCGTTATACGGATGCGCGCCTTTGGTGATGAGCAGTATTTTGCTGCGCGCATTGCGGCTTTTGATCCACCGCCCCAGCGCGCCTTCGCTGCCGTTATAGTCTCTCGCTGTGTCGAAGGCGTTGATCCCCGCTTCTAACGCGGCGTCCAATACCTCCCCCACGTCCTCGCCGCGCCGCATTGCGGGGGACGCGCAGCCGAATATGAGGCGCGATACGGGAAGCGGCATTCCGTCAAGTGTTACATATTTCATTGTTTGTTCCTTTCTTGTTTCAGGATGCAAGGCTTATTCATCCTGTCAGCTAATTTGTTTTCTTATCAAAAACGGGGTTGTTGCACTTGACTAATTAAGCCTCCCTCTGATGAGGGAGGTGGCACGGCGTAGCCGTGACGGAGGGAGAGAATTATACCGCTTTCCTAATAATCAATAAAAGATACGGGGATGTCACGCTTTTCGCCGCGACACCCCCATTTACGTTTTTTTATTTGCGCCCCGCAGGTTATCCCCTTCCAAGCGCGATGCCGACGATAAGCGCAAGAATCAGAAGCCCCATGATGACAAATATAATCAAATCCATGCCGCGCTTGGATATTTTGATTTTGTCATACAGCTTGTAGCGCCTTTTTTGCGGGGGCTCGCCGGTAAACACCTTTTGCCCGTCCGGCAGCTTGATTGGCTCCATATTCCTCTCCGTTACTTCTTGGCCAAGTACTTGCGCACGTCGATGGCCACGGCCAGTATGATGATCAAGCCCTTAATGATGTACTGCAGGTACGCGTTGATGCCCAGGAAGTAGAGGCTGTAGTTGATTGCCTGCAATATGATGCTGCCCATCACCACGCCCGGGATATTTCCGACGCCACCCGTGAAGGAGACGCCGCCG
>JAEYHP010000149.1 GCA_023409435.1 Bacillota bacterium
CCGATACCGGTAAAACCATTAAGTTGGTCTATTGGCATTCTGGGCCGCCCACACACAGGGCGGCCTTTCTTGCGCTCACTTGACTTTTTTTAAAGTACAGTATTAAATGAAGCGTGTACGACCAAAACAAAAAAGAGGAAGCGCATATATGGCGAAAGGCATCCAAAACAACTGCCCGTACTGCGGCAAGACGATCCGGGTAAAACGCACCAAGGCGGAACACGCTTACGGCTCGCCGGTACGCACGTGCGAGTTCTGCAAAAAAACGTATATCGACCGCTACTACCGCGAGCTTGCGCTGGAAGACCCCGGCAAATTGGACCGCAGAAAGGTCGCGCCCGGAAACATCGGCATGCTGCTGTTTGGCGCATTGATCATATTGCTTGGCGTTTTCCTCTTTCCTGAAACAAAAGACATCATGATTAAGGTGCTCATGGCAGTGCTTGGCGGGCTTTTGACTCTAAGCGCCGCATGGGTGCTGATCACGGAATACAGGACCTACGACGCGCGCATGAAGTTTTTCGAAGAAGAGCACGCGGAATCTGAAAAACGGTTAAAGGACCCCGAATATGCCCAAAAACTGAAAAACGCGGGCTTCCGCGTACCGGAAAGGTATCTTTAACCGCTTTTGCCGCCAATATGGCGCATGCAATCAATCATGAAACGGGTGCTTTCCCCACACCATAGTAGGGAAGCTGTGTTCAGCGGCTTCTAAGATAGACTTTACCCGACTTTTATGCCATAGTAGTAAAAAAGGGTAATTGCTCCTCCAACTAAATATGGCTTGTCTTGACGTCCAGTTGTGCGCCCGGCTTTGTCACAAAGCCTCGCCGAACCTCCAGTTCGGCTGCGTTTTGCTTCGCGCCGGACACAAAACTTGACGCCAATCCTATGCAACATTTAATTGTCGGATCAATGTCATACCAATCTGCCTGTGGGAGGAACCTATGAAACTTCTTTTTGCGGCATCGGAAGCCGTACCCTTTGTCAAGACGGGCGGCCTGGCGGATGTCGCGGGCACGTTGCCTGCGGCGCTTGCAAAGGCGGGGGTGGATGCGCGCGTCATATTGCCCAAGTACCGGGATATCGACCCGAAATGGAAGGCCCTGATGACGCACATCGCGGATTTTTATGTCACGATGGGTTGGCGCAGGCAATACTGCGGGCTCGAGAGCATCGTATTAGAGGACGTCATCTATTATTTCGTGGACAACGAGTTCTATTTTGCGAGGGACAGCGTATACGGCAGCGGCCAGGAGGAAGGGGAGCGGTTCGGGTTTTACTGCCGCGCGGTGCTCGAAGCGCTGCCGCATATCGGCTTTTTCCCGGACGTGCTGCACTGCAACGACTGGCAAACGGGCATGATCCCCACGCTTTTAAAGCTCCAGTACATGCACCTGCCGCAGTACAGCCGCATCCGTACGCTGTTTACCATACACAACCTCAAGTTCCAGGGCGTGTTCGAATGGGGCCAGATCGACGAACTGTTCGGCCTGGGCGCCAAATATTACACGCCGGATTATCTGGAGTTTTACGGCGGCATCAGCTTTATGAAGGGCGGCGTCGTATTTTCGGACCGCATCAGCACCGTCAGCCCCAGCTACGCAAGCGAGATTCAGTCCCCCTATTACGGGGAGCGGCTGGACGGGCTTCTGCGCATGCGTGTGCATCAGATGAGCGGCATATTGAACGGCATCGATTATGAGATATGGAACCCCTCCACGGATAAGGCGATTATCGAAAACTACGATGTCGACCGCCTCGCCGGAAAAGCCGTATGCAAGGCGGCGCTGCAAAGGGAGTTCGGTCTGCCGGAAGAGGACGTGGCGGTTGTCGCCATCGTGTCCCGCCTTACGGAGCAGAAGGGTCTGGATCTTTTGGAGCGTGTGCTTGACGACGTCATGAAGCAGCCCATACAGCTCATCGTTATGGGCCAGGGGGAAACGCATTACCACGAAATGTTCCTCTGGGCGCAGTGGCGCTATAAGGGCAAAGTCGCGGCCAGGTTCGAATACAGCGAGCCTCTGGCGCACCGCGTGTACGCGGGGGCGGACATGTTTTTAATGCCCTCCCGGTTTGAGCCCTGCGGGCTTTCGCAGCTCATTTCCCTGCGCTACGGCACGGTACCGGTCGTGCGGGAGACGGGCGGCCTGCGGGATACGGTGGAGCCGTACAACAAGTATTCGGATGAGGGCACCGGTTTCTCCTTCTCCAATTACAACGCGCATGAAATGCTCTTTACGCTCGAGCGCGCGATCCAGTATTATCTCGATCACAAGCTGTGGGCGCGGCTTATTCAGCGGGGCATGTCGGCGGATTTCGGCTGGGACCGCTCGGCGGCAAAATACCTTGCGCTGTACAATGAAATGCAGGGCATTCCCCAAAGCAGAAGTAGCCGCGCGTATATCGCGGAGGACGGGCCCAAAGGCTCCTGATCTGGCACCCTGAAAACCCGAACATTGTCGAATAAGCATTGCAGGTTGGCCTCTGATTTGCTATCATTCACTCATACACGGTGCATGGTACAAACGGAGGCCGCTTTGCGCCGTGGGTTGTTGCGCGTCTTTGTATAGAAGCGGGACAGCCTTTGGAAGGAAACGTAATGGAAGAAAAAGAAGGGCGTACACGCCAAATACGTGCCAAAAAAGAAAAGAAAACCGTCCAACGCGCCCCAAAACAGGGGGATGCGTTGGACTCTTCTAACAACCAAAAAAAAGAAAAGAAAAAGCGCGGCGTATTGTTTAAAGTGCTGCTGGGCGCAGGGCTGCTGCTGGGCGGCGCCGTCATCGCAGTACTGCTGCTGGGCGGCACGCTGTTTTTGCGCATGTCCCGCCCCGGCGATACCGTATTTGCGGAGGAAGACAACGGCACGCCCGCGCCTACGATTGCGGCGACCCCCGCGCCGGTTCCCACGCCTGTGGTCACGCCGGAGCCGGGGGCAACGCCTTCGCCCACGCCCGTGCCCACGCCGCAGCCGTTACACGATCTTTACCCGCAGACATTCTTGACGGACGCACAAAAGGCCGCGATACAGGCGCAGAACGCGAATGCGGCGGAGTATGCGAATATACTCCTTGTCGGGGTGGACCGGCGCGGTACGCGCGGAAACTCCAACGCGGACGTGATCATGGTCGCTTCCATCGACCGCCACAATGGCAGGCTCAAGCTGACGTCGCTGCTGCGCGACCTCTACGTGCCCATAGAAGGCTACGAGCCCTCGCGCATCAATTCGGCTGCGGCAAAGGGCGGTATTCCGCTTTTGATGAATACGGTCAATTCCGCGCTGCAAATGAATATCAAGAACTATGTACTCGTGGATTTCTCCATGTTCGAGGATATTGTGGACAAGCTGGGCGGCGTTACTGTGCGCATGAGCGCTGCGGAAATCTCCGCGGCCAACGACAATATCGCAGGGCTCAACAAACAAAGAAACGTCCCCTATCTGTGGGACGGGTTCATATTCGCTGAACCCGGCAACGTGAAACTTACCGGAAAACAGGCGCTAGGCTATGCCCGCATACGGCACCTGGACAGCGACTTTGTGCGCACCAATCGTCAGTTTAAGGTGCTTACCGCCATATTCGCGAAGTTCCGCTCCAAGGACCTGACCAAGCAGTATGATCTTTTATACGATCTCATGCCCATGGTGGAAACCGACCTTACTCCCGTGCAGATCATCGATATCGCTATCTCCGCGCTGTCCATGGATACGCAAGGGCTTTTGCATATGGCGGTGCCGCAGGAGGGGCATTATAAATCCAGCCGCGTTGGCGGAAGCTCTGTACTGATCATGGATATGCCCATGCACGCGTGGCTTGTGCACCGCTTTATCTATACAAGCGTCGAAGAACCGGAGGAAGCCAAGGTGCTTTCCGGTGGGAAGTCCCTGCCGCCGCGCACGCCCGGCCCCACGCTGCCGCCGACGCCCCTGCCGTCATTGTTGCCGGGGGAAACGCCGCTTCCGTCGGATACGCCGCTGCCGGAAGATATGGAGACGCCCATCCTTGAGATACCGGAAGCGGTGGGGTAAGTATCCTGTGTAAAATCCGCTCAAGGCCCGCAGGGCCTTATGAGCGCAAAAAAAGCGGCAAGCCCGCTGTGCTTGCCGCCGTTTCGGTGTTAACCGGATTATTCCTTGGGTTCCTCGTCTTCTTCCTCTTCGTCTTCCACGTCGAGCTCGCCCAGGCGCTCTTCGACGATGGCGGAAAGCACGTCCATCAGGTTTTCATCCGCGGGGAGGAATTCTTCCGTGTCGCCGTTGACGACGACCTTCATAATATAAACGTCCTGTTCGGCATGATCATGGTCGCAGTCCTCGTCCTCGCACTCGCCGTCGGGGACATCTGAAAGATCCATCAGTACCGCGTATTCCTGGCCTTCGTAGTCGAAATAATCGATTACGTCCAGCTCAAACTCGTTGCCTTCATCATCGGAGAATACCACAACGTCACGTTCTTCTTCCATGGTTTTACACCACCTCTCGCAATTTGGTTTCATTGTATCGCATGGCGACAAGCTTTTCAATGGCTGAATTGCGGCGGCGGCGCTATAAGGGTGTAAAGATTGCTTCAAGGCCGCAGCAATTCGCCTCTTATGTAGTATAGCCTGCGGGGCGGCGGAAAAACGCAGGAATAGTCAAAATTTTATTTAGAAAACCTAAAAATTTTTGTTGGTTTCTTCCGGCAAGTATGGTATATTTGATTTCAGAAAGCGAGGGTAACGATCGTGATGATGGAATTCCTCAAACGGCTCGCCGTGGCGCTCTCTACACAGTTCGGCGATAACTGCGAGGTGGTGGTACACGACCTGACCAAGGCGGAGAACACCATTGTGGCTATCGAAAACGGGCACGTGAGCCACCGCAAGGTGGGGGACGGGCCTTCCCACATAGTGCTCGAGGCCATGAAAAAGGACTCAAGCGAGCTTCATGACCACCTTGGCTATCTTGCCCGCACGCATGACGGGCGTATCGTCAAGTCCAGCACCATTTTTATCCGGGATGAAGTTGGCAAGGTCGAAGGCATCCTTTCCATTAATTACGATATCACCGGGCTTTTGATGGCCGAGGGCGCCGTCAAGTCCATCATCAACCACGACAACGGCGAAAAGCCGGAGCGTATCCCGCAGAACGTCAACGATCTCTTGGACGATCTTATCGACCAGAGCGTCGCGAACGTCGGCAAGCCTGTCGCGCTGATGTCCAAGGAGGATAAAATCCGCGCCATACAGTACCTCAACAACGCCGGCGCGTTCCTCATCACCAAGAGCGGAGACAAGGTCTCCAAGCATTTCGGCATTTCGAAGTACACGCTGTATTCCTACATCGACGCAAAGGGCTGAAAAACTTCGCCCGGTAAATACTGATAAAGCAAAGGCACCAGAAAGGAAGGAACGACACAATGGATTTTTCCGCGATCCGCAAAGCGTCCGAAGCGTACTTGCCCCAAATGACCAAGTTCCTGCGCGACCTTATCGCGATCCCCAGCGAAAGTTGCCAGGAGGAGGGCGTCATCAAGCGCACCATCGAGGAAATGAAACTCCTGGGCTTCGATAGGGCCGAGATCGACGGCCAGGGCAACGCCCTCGGCTTCATGGGTAACGGGAAAAGGATCATTGCATTCGATGGGCATATCGACACCGTGGGTATCGGCAACATCGACAACTGGAAGTTTGACCCCTACAAGGGCTTTGAAAGCGAAACCGAAATTGGCGGCCGCGGCGGCTCGGATCAGGAGGGCGGCGTGGTTTCCGCCGTGTACGGCGCGAAGATCATGAAGGACCTGAACCTGATCCCCGAAGACGTTACCATACTCGTTACCGCCACCGTGCAGGAAGAGGATTGCGACGGCGTCTGCTGGCAATACATCCATAACGAAGGCAAAATCACGCCCGAGTTTGTGGTTTCCACCGAACCGACCGATGGCGGCATTTATCGCGGCCACCGCGGGCGCATGGAAATCCGCGTGGACGTGCAGGGCGTTTCCTGCCACGGCTCCGCGCCCGAGCGCGGCGACAACGCCATTTACAAAATGGCCGAAATCCTCCTTGACGTGAAGGCGCTCAACGCCAACGGCTGCACTGAGACCGATGAGATCAAGGGCCTTGTGAAAATGCTCGACCCGAAGTTCAACCCCGAGCATTATGAGGATGCGCGGTTCCTCGGCCGCGGCACCGTTACCACATCGGAGATATTCTTCACCTCTCCGAGCCGCTGCGCGGTTGCGGACTCCTGCTCCGTCTCCCTCGACCGCCGCATGACTGCGGGCGAAACCTGGGAATCCTGCCTTAAGGAAATCGAAAACCTGCCCGCCTGCAAGAAGTACGGCGCAAAGGTTTCCATGTATATGTACGACCGTCCCGCATGGACGGGCCTTGCGTATCCGACTGAGTGCTATTTCCCCACCTGGATCAACAAGGAGACCGCTCCCCATGTGCAGGCCGTTGTGGATGCGCACAAGGCGCTCTATGGCGACGAGCGCATCGGCGATCCCGCTTCCATGCACTTACGTAAGCGTCCCCTCACCGATAAATGGACGTTCTCGACCAACGGCGTTTCCATTCAGGGCCGCTACGGCATTCCCTGCGTGGGCTTCGGGCCGGGTGCCGAGTCGCAGGCGCATGCACCCAACGAGGTCATCTGGAAGCAGGACCTTGCGACCTGTGCCGCCGTTTACGCCGCTATCCCCGGCCTTTACAAGGGCAAGAGCGGCGAGGACGTCGTGCAGTTCCGCGCGGGCAAAACCAACAACGACATTAAATAAGGGGCTGTTGCGCTAAGTGCATACGCCGAATAATTTTCAAGCACTTAGCGCGACAGTCCGGGTTCGTGCCCCGAACGGGGCAAAATCGATCCGGTGGATCGATTTTAGAGCCCTGTTTCATTTCGCATTATGCATTAAAAATGCTTAATGCGGCTGCTTAAACTATAAACATTTAGAGGAGATCAGAATGAGCAACGTCAAAAAGTACACCGATAAACTTGCAAAGCTCAACTTCAGCGACATGTACGACGGCGACTTCTTCCTGACCTGGGAAAAGAGCCGTGAAGAGCTTGAAGCCGTATTCACGGTAGCCGACGCGCTGCGGCACCTGAGGGAGAACAACGTCTCCACCAAGATATTTGACAGCGGCCTGGGCATTTCACTGTTCCGCGATAATTCCACCCGTACCCGCTTCTCCTTCGCTTCCGCCTGCAACCTGCTGGGTCTCGAAGTACAGGACCTGGACGAAGGCAAAAGCCAGGTCGCCCATGGCGAAACCGTGCGCGAAACCGCGAACATGGTTTCCTTCATGGCAGACGTCATCGGCATCCGGGACGATATGTACATCGGCAAGGGCAATGCCTACATGCACGAAGTCGTTAACGCTGTTGCTGAAGGCAACAAGGCAGGCGTTCTGGAGCAGAAGCCCACCCTCGTCAACCTCCAGTGCGATATCGACCACCCCACTCAGTCCATGGCGGATATGCTCCACCTCATCCACGAGTTCGGCGGCGTGGAGAACCTCAAGGGTAAGAAGATCGCAATGAGTTGGGCGTACTCCCCCTCCTACGGCAAGCCTCTCTCCGTTCCCCAGGGTATCATTGGCCTGATGACCCGCATGGGCATGGACGTCACGCTCGCGCATCCCGAGGGCTATGAAGTCATGAGCGAAGTCGTGGAAGTGGCGAAGGCCAACGCAGCGCAGTTTGGCGGCAAGTTTGAAATCACCAACTCCATGGCGGACGCATTCAAGGATGCGGACGTTGTGTACCCCAAGAGCTGGGCGCCCTTCAAGGCGATGGAAAAGCGCACGGAGCTGTATGGCAACGGCGATTTCGACGGCATCAAGGCGCTCGAAAAAGAGCTCCTCGCCCAGAATGCGCAGCATAAGGACTGGGAATGCACCGAAGAGCTCATGTCGCTCACCAAGGACGGCAAGGCGCTCTACATGCACTGCCTGCCTGCCGACATCTCCGGCGTAAGCTGCAAAGAGGGCGAAGTCGCGGCTACCGTGTTCGACCGTTACCGCGATCCGCTTTACAAGGAAGCTTCCTTCAAGCCCTACATCATCGCGGCCATGATCTTCCTGGCGAAGGTCAAAAATCCGCAGAAGCTGCTGCTTCAGCTGGAGGAAAAGGGCAAGAAGCGCTGGAAGGGCATGGCTGACTAATTTGGCCATGGATAACGCCCTACGGGCGTTATCCATGGTTTTTCTGTAGGTTAAAAGTGCGCGAAAGCGCACTTTTTTCGCAAATCTGACGCGCATGCACCCAAATGGCACATTCGGTAGTCTGCAAGGAATGCTGTGCAGCCGATGCTGCACAACCAATCGTTAGATTTGATTTAATATGGGGCTTCCCGTAGGGAAGCGGATTCGTTGACCTTCGGCGGGGTACGCCTCGGCACTAGACCTGCAGGTCGTCGCCGAAGGGCAAAAACCAATCCGGCGAATTGGTTTTAGAACACTGGGTACCTCTATGCGATCCCCCACCCCCCAAGGAAGGTTTGCCAGCACGCTGATCGGCGCTCGACAAGACACGGCATTGCAATTTGTGCCAAAAACCAGTAGAATAAGTACGAACCGGGGGCTGCCATCAGGTCAGCCCCCTGCTTTTTAAGGCTTTGCCCGAGGTGTTCCGGCAAAACTTTTTTTAAATACGGCTCTGCACTTTTTTGGTAAGCAGCCGCTGTTCCAAAGGGTCCAGAGTGACGATATAATTTAGTGGGTTGAACAGGAGCTAAATCAAAAATGAGTCAGGAACGGCGCGCCATGCTGCAGATGCTGCTGTGTGGCATCTTATGGAGCTTTGGCGGTATCCTCATCAAGCTTGTGCCCTGGAACGCGCTGGTCATCGCCGGGGTCAGAAGCGCGCTGACGGCCGTGGTGATGTTTGCGTATATGCGAAAGAGCAACATGCGCATCCTAGTAAACAAGCGGACGCTTGCGATAGGTGCCGTGACGTTCCTGGTGTTTGCGCTGTTCCTTTCTGCGAACAAGCTGACAACGGCGGCCAACGCAATCGTGCTCCAGTATACCGCGCCGATTTATGTGCTGGTGTTTTCCGCGCTCTTCCTGCACGCAAAGGTGCGGCGGGGGGACGTAGTTGCGCTAGCATTTACCATGATTGGCATCGGGCTCTTTTTCCTGGATCAGTTCGGCGCGGGCTCGGTATTGGGCGACTCGTTGGCGCTTATCTCCGGCGTATTCTTCGGGCTGATGTTCTTTTTAAGTGGCGGCGTCTCGGAGGAAACGCGCATGAGCGGCCTATTTTTGGGTCAGATCATGACGGCAATCGTCGGCATTCCGCTCGCGTTTGTATATGAAACGCCGGTCACCACAACGGCCGTGATCTGCATTGTGATCCTGGGCGTGGTGCAGCTCGCCTTTCCGTACATCCTGTACAGCAAGGCGGTGAAGCATTGCTCGCCGCTGATGTGTTCCATCATATCGGTGGTGGAGCCGCTCTTAAACCCCGTATGGGTGTTCCTCTTCATGGGGGAACAGCCGAGCTATTGGGCGCTTGTTGGCGGCGTGGTCGTGCTTGTGACCATCACCCTCTGGTGCGTATGGGGAGAAAAGGAGAAACAGAAGGCGGCATTGGCGGGACAAGTTCCTTTGGAACAGCAATCATAGTATTTCACGGGTTGTGAAGCCTGAGTATTCGCATAGGAGAAGCTATGGACTATAACGTATCCAGCATACAGGTAATGGAAGGGTTGGACGCCGTGCGCATGCGCCCGGGGATGTATATCGGCTCCACCGGCGCGCGGGGGCTACACCATATGCTCTGGGAGATCGTGGACAACGCGATCGACGAGGCGGCAAACGGCTACGCTACCACCGTGGACGTCACCCTGCATGCGGACAATTCCGTGACTGTCGTGGACGACGGGCGCGGCATC
>JAEYHP010000003.1 GCA_023409435.1 Bacillota bacterium
TACCGGCGCCTGTCTCGCCGGTAAGCACATGAAAGCCTGTTGAAAAGGAAAGCTCCAATCGTTCGATCAGAGCGATGTTTTTGATGTGCAGGGTTTGCAGCATGTGACCCTCAATGCCTGTCTTAAAGTTCCGTTGCGCTATTTGAGCATCGTCTGGAACCGCTTGATCATTTCAGGAACCACCTTGTTGTCCTTGATGGCGATGAATATCGTGTTGTCCCCGGCGATGGTGCCTGCAATCTCACTCCACTTCATGGAGTCTACCGCTTCGGCGGCGGCGCTTGCGCTGCCTGTAATGGTCTTGATCACAATCAGGTTTCCGGCGGATGTGATATTGACCACAGATTGCGAGAAGATACGAATAAACCGTTCCTGCAGGCCGGTTTCCGCCTTATCCACCGTTGCATATTTATAGGTGCCGTTTTCGGAAAGCGCTTTTATCAGCCGCAGCTCCTTGATGTCGCGGGAAACAGTTGCCTGCGTAACGACATAATTATGCCGCCTTAGGTGTTCGGCAAGCTCGTCCTGCGTTTCAATATCGTATTGCTCGATTAATTCCAAAATCATTGCGTGTCTGGCTGCTTTCATTCTTATACCCCCGCATTAAGCCGCGCCGAAAAAGCACTTCGGCACGATCAACTTAGTTTTTGTTTGATTAGGCTATATAAATTATGCGCTCCCACACGCAAAAACTTGGCCTGATGATCCGATTTCGTCACAAGAATCTGATCGTCCATGTTCACGTCCATTGTTCTTTGCCCATCCGCATACAATATCCCGTTGCTTTTCATGCGCAGTTCAATCTGAGCCTGCGGCGAAGTGACAATGGGCCTTACCAGCAGGGAATGCGGGCAAACGGGGACGAGGATACATGCGTCCAGCCCGGGCGCAATAATCGGACCGCCTACGGATATCGAATATCCGGTGGAACCGGTCGGCGTGCTTACGATCATGCCGTCGCAGAAGACGGTTCCCGCATCTTCGCCGTCAATGTGCATACTGATATGCGCCACGCCGGAAAACACCGGCTTATAAAGCACTACGTCGTTGAGACAATCGCAAACCTTTGTGCCGTTTACGCTGCAGGCGACCATCATACGGCGCTCTATAGAGAGCGAGCCTTCGCGGTAACGGGATAACACCGCACCGAACTCGTGGGGCTGTATCTCGCTCAAAAAACCGACACGGCCAAGGTTTACGCCTAAGATAGGCAGATCATTCGCAACCGCAATGGGAACGGCCTTTAATATGGTGCCGTCTCCGCCAAACGCGGCAATGAACAGTGCATTCTCAAATATGGAAGGAGGCTGTGTAACAAACGGATCAATCTCTACACAGGAAAAACCTTGTTCCCGCGCAATGCGCATCGCTTCATTACGAACCGATATGGCATTTGCTTTATCGGTATTTGTAACAAATACGATTTTATGCTCCACGGATGCCTCACTTTTCTTACATAAATCTCAGTTATCTGACACTGGCTCTTTCTGTATTATAGCCGCATAACTCTGTATATTTCAAGTAGAATGTGCCCTTTTTCAATTTATTTTGGGATGGATTTCCATATATCAATGAACAAGGGACGCATGGGCGAGCGTCACGGTCTCATTCACAAGTTCCGGCAGGGAAGATGGCAGGGCGGCCGACGCAGAATCCTTCCTGAACAGGGAAAGAAACTCAATATTTCCCTTTGGCCCGGTGACAGGGGAAAAGGAAAGGCCGCAAAGGGAAAATCCAAAACCCGCCGCTTGCTCAATGACGCGCAGGCATACGTCCCGGTGAACGGCGACGTCCCGCACCACGCCATGTTTGCCGACTTCGGCGCGCCCCGCCTCGAACTGCGGCTTGATGAGGGCGACCACGTACGCCCCATCCGTGAGGCAGAAATAGAGCGGCTCCAATATCAGCCGCAGGGAAATAAACGAAACGTCGATACTTGCAAACGCGGGCGGCGGGTTGAACCAGCCTGGCTCCATATTGCGCGCGTTCGTGCGCTCCATTACCACAACGCGGGGATCGCATCTTAGCTTCCAATCCAATTGCCCATAGCCGACGTCCAGCGCATATACCTTCTGTGCGCCATGCTGGAGCATGCAATCTGTAAACCCGCCGGTGGAGGCGCCGATATCGGCTGCGATAAGCCCGTTTAAATCCAACTCGAATACGGATACGGCCTTATCAAGCTTCAATCCGCCCCGGCTGACGAAGGGGATGGGGTCTTCCGCGATGGTGATCGCTGCGCCTTCTTTGACTTCCATGCCCGGCTTTTGGGCCAATTTCCCATCCACCGAGACCTTTCCCGCCATGATGAGGGAATGCGCCTTTTCGCGGCTTTGCGTGAGCCCCTGCTCAAACATTCTGCTGTCCAGTCTCATTGCGATGCCGTTCCCATTCCTTATCGGTATTTTACAACCGAAATTGATTGCCGAATGACAATTTTATCACGTTTTTTATTTCCTTTCAAGGTGAAGAAACGGTGCAAAACGGTGCGGAAGGCCGGGATCTGGGCTATTCTGGGCTATTATCTGTACAAGCAGCATATACCTTTTGAATGAAGGGCGGTGTGGGGCTTTGGAAATGATGTTTCTTGCGCTGCGTGCAAAGCTGATCTCTTATGGTAAGGAGAACTTTGGCGCGCTGTGCGTGTTCCTGTTCCTGTTTGTTGCGGGGAATGCCGCGGGCATACGCATCGTACAGGGAGCGGATCAGGAGCAGGTTGCCGCCATGCTTTTGGGCCTGCCCGAACTTCTGCGCGAAGGCGGCGTGCCCTGGCTTGCCTTTTTTGCGATGTCCCTGTTTACCAACGTGCTGTTTGCGGGGCTAATTTATCTTTCCGGGCTGTGGGTATTTACCTGCGTTCTCCTGATACCGGGCATATTGCTTCGCTCAATCTATCTTGGCGCGGCGATGGGAACGGCTATCGCCGCCTGGCCGGACGCCGTATCCATTTGGCTGCTTGTGATGCTTCAGTTTGAATCGGCCACGCTGGTGCCGCCTTTTGCAAAAATGAGCGTGCTTGCGCAAAACCAGATGACCGGCGCATTCAAGACCAAGCTTAAATTTGATGGCAAGGCGGAAGATATCGGAGCCTATACAAATAAATTCTTGATCACGTGCCTGCAGCTTTTGCCGTCCATCGCGATCCAGACGTTCATTACGCCGGTGGTGTTTTCTTTGCTGCATTGACCTGCCTCCCGCAATGCCGGAATTGACCAGCGGAGTCCCCGATGGTACAATTTCCATGAAAAAGGGTATTGTAACGGTAGAATAGCAGGGAAGGCGGGTTACTTTATATGAAAAAACGTGTGATCATAATTGTTTTAGACAGCGTGGGAATAGGCGAACTCCCGGATGCGGACCGTTTTGGAGACGTAGGCGCGCATACGCTGGGTAATATTTTGAAGGTAAGGGGGAGGCTGGAGCTTCCCAATTTGTACCGTCTGGGGCTTTCCCACATCGCGGAAAGCAAGCTTCCGAAGCTGGATGAGAAAGCCCGGGGCGCGTTTGGGCGGGCGGCTGAACAGACTGCAGCCAAAGATACCACCAGCGGCCACTGGGAGATCGCGGGGCTTCCCATGGAGGTTCCCTTCCGCACCTATCCCAACGGGTTTCCGGAGGATCTGATTGCGGAATTTGAACGGCGTATCGGCCGCAAAACGCTCTGCAACCGCCCCGCTTCCGGTACGGCCATCATTGCGGAGCTGGGGGATGAGCATGTGAAAACAGGCAGCCCCATCGTGTATACGTCCGCGGACAGCGTATTCCAGATCGCCGCCCATGAGGACGTGATTCCCCTTGCGGAGCAATACCGCATTTGTGAAATCGCGCGCGAAATGCTCGTGGGGGACAATCTTGTAGGCCGCGTTATCGCAAGGCCGTTTTCCGGCGTGAGCGGCGCGTATAAGCGCACCGAAAACCGGAAGGACTACGCCGTTTCCCCGCCGGGGGACACCATACTCGACGCGCTTACGGCAAAGGGGCTAACCACCGTGGGCATCGGCAAAATCGAGGATATTTTCTACCACCGCGGCATTTCCATATCCGACCATACGCACACAAACCCCGAAGGCATCGAGGCGACGCTTCGGATGATAAAAGAGGATACTGGAGATTTTGTGTTCTCCAACTTGGTGGATTTTGACATGCTCTATGGTCATCGCAATGACGTGGAAGGCTATGCGTCAGGGCTGGAGTATTTCGACAGCAAACTGCCCGAGCTTTGCGCCGCGCTCAAAGACGGCGATATCCTGCTTATCACGGCAGACCACGGCTGCGATCCGACATTTCCCGGCACCGACCACACCCGCGAATACATCCCCATCGTGATCACCGGCGCGCCCGTGAAAGCGGGCGTGGATATCGGCACGCGCACAAGCTTTTCCGATATCGGGGCGACGGTTTACGAATATTTGACCGGCGGGGTTTGGGCCGCGGGGAAATCGTTCTTAAACCTGATTCTCAAATAAACGATAAAAAGAGTGGAATAAGCCAGGTGTTGTAACGGCCGGTTGCTTGTGCAACCGGCCGTTTTCTGCATGCGTTTTCACATAGGACCGGATAAAATACTCAGAATTCCTTTACACTAAAGCTGGTGTCTTCCGCCAGGAAGGCATTCGGGAGATGTTGATGAAAAAGCTGATGCGCGCGTTATTATATCTGACATTTGCATGCTATTGTATTGTAGTCGTCTACTTGCTGTTTTTAAACAGAGAGTACCGCTTTGCGCACAGCAGCATGACGCTGGGGGAATATGTAGAAACTGCAGTCAATCTGATCCCTTTTCGGACCATTGCGGAGCTGGTCACAAGGACCGCGCAGCG
Organism: Bacillota bacterium; assembly: GCA_023409435.1. Lineage (GTDB taxonomy): Bacteria > Bacillota > Clostridia > Christensenellales > CAG-138 > JAEYLA01. The sequence continues at coordinate 4,821 of JAEYHP010000003.1, forward strand.
CACCATCAGCCCGGATATCGTATTTGATAACGCCATAGGCAATTTGCTGCTGTTTTTTCCAATGGGCATTTATCTGCCCACCGTAAGGCGGGGTACAAGGAAGATCGGAAAATTCTTAAAGAAAATGCTGCTCATCGTTTTTGTGGTGGAAGCGCTGCAGCTTTTGTTCCGCGTGGGCAGCTTTGATGTGGACGATATTCTTCTTAATGTAGCGGGCGCCGCGGCGGGATACGGCATATGGAAAACAAGCGCCGTACAGCGGGTGCTTCGGGTCATGCAGTGGTTGAGATAAAAAGGATTATTGAATAGGCTTTTTGAGCGTAACGTCGCCTGCGGAAAGCGCGTGCAGCTTGCCGTCCGCCGTCCGCAGCAAAAGCCTGCCCACGCCGTCTATCCCTTCCACAACGCCGCCCAGCGTTTCACGGATGCCCGCAACGGAAACGCTTTGGCCTACGGTGCCGCAGCAGCGCGTATATTCGCCGAGCAGAACGTCATAAGCGTCCTCATTCTCACAGGCGTCATACAGCGGCTCCAGGAGATTAAGCAGCATGGCGAGCACCCGGTTGCGGTCCAATGTCTTTGCTACGCTTAAAGAGAGCGAAGTCGCCGTTTTCTCAATTTCCGGAGGAAACACATCGGTATTCACATTGAGGCCCAACCCTACGATGACGGATTTGAGCGTATCCATATCGCCATCCATTTCCAGCAGGATGCCGCAGATCTTTTTGCCGTCTATTAAAACGTCGTTGGGCCACTTGATGGACGGGGAAGCGCCTAGTTCAAAAGCGAGCTGGTATACGCCCAGGGCGCTTGCAAGCGTATAGCGCGGCGCGTGCTGCGCTTCCAATCTGGGGCGGAGCACCATGCTCATGCAGATATCCTTGCCTTTTAGGTTCGTCCAGCCTCGGCCAAGGCGGCCGCGCCCGGCCGTCTGCTCCTCCGCCAATACCACCGCCCCGTGCGGGCAACCCTCTGCAGCCCTCTGGCGGGCAAGCTGGTTGGTGGAGGGAACGCTATTAAGATGCGTAATCTCCCGGCCCAGCCACTTGGTTTGCAGAATAGGCTCAATAAACGCCGGATGCAGCATGTTCGCTGTTCCTACTATCCTATAGCCGCGGTTGGTGACCGCTTCTACCACAATTCCCTCGCGCTGCAGGGCCTGTATGTGCTTCCATACCGCCGTGCGGGAAACGCCAAGCTGTTCGCTGATACGCGCACCGGAAACGTACCCTTCCGGGTTCTCCTGCAGCATTTTAAGAATTGCGTTTCGCATATGTCCTCCTATATGGGTTCCTGCGTGGCCTGTTCTACCGCGCGGCGGGAATCGTCATAGGCAAATCCGCGCCCAACCAAACGCTGCATCAGGCGTTCTTTGCGTTCTTCCGGCTCATACCGCGAAAGCTGGCGCGCGTACTTTTCTGCGATGAGCAGCGCATTTTCATATTCCACCGCGTCGTCTATTACGGCGAGCGCCTCGGATATGACGGAGAGCGGGATTTCATGCTGCAACAGCTGCTCTTTGAGCTTGTTGCGGCTTACGGACTTTGCAGAGAGCCGCGTGCGGATGAATTCCTTTGCATAGGCGGCGTCATCCAAATACTTAAGCTCCAGCAGACGGTCTACGACCTGCTGCACCTCGATCTCCCCAAAATAGTTGTCATCCAGGTGCCGCTCCACTTCCCGCACCGTGCGCGCCTTTATGGCAAGAAATTTCAGCGCCGTATCCATGGGGGTGCCTTCTTTTTTCGGCGCCCGTTTTGCCGGAATCCTCTTCATATGCTCTTCTGCCCTTTTTCTTTATTGATCCTGTTTATAATGTTCTTCGAGTTCTCGCAATCTTGCGCGCAACTGCGCCTGCATGGATAACTCATTTGCTTCCACCGGAGCCTGCTCCGTGCCCATACATGCTGTACAGGAGGCCCCGCAGGCGGGGCAGACACATCCGCTGAAAAGCCCTCTTTCCTGTTGTATCATATAGCTGCCGCAATCCGGGCACCCGCAACGCATGGCATTCTCCTTTACCGATTTGTTATAAGTATAGCATGTACACAATTTGTTTTCATGCTTTCCTTCAGGTTTTAGAGGTTTTTGCCGCAAAAACTTGTGTGCTGTGGTATACTGTTGAAAGGCCCGGTTACTTTAGGAGGTTCCGCATGAAACGCATACTCTTGCCCGTACTTTTCCTCTCCGCGCTGCTGTTTGGCTCGCAGGCGGAGGCCGCAACGCCCCCTCCCTCGACGGGCACGGAGTTAATCGTATACGAGGATACGGGGGAAGTCGTTGCCATGATCCAGACGCGCTTGCGCGAACTGGGCTATTTTCACTTTAAGGCCACGGGCAGTTTTTTGAGCATGACGCGCAACTCGGTGATAGACTTTCAGAAAAACCAGGTTTCTGAGGACGGCAATCCCATCATAGCGGACGGTACGGTAGGCGAGCAAAGCATGGCGCTGCTCTTTTCCCAAAGAGCGACCCGCGCGGCAATTCCGCAGGAAGTGCATATCCCTATTGGGGAGCGCGCAAACGGCAGCCAAACGAAAACGGGGACGCTTGTGTCCTGGGAAGACGTCAAAGGGCAATTATCGGCAGGCCAGACGTATACCCTGACCGATTTTAACACTGGCGCGACATTTGGCATGATCTATACGGGCGGTGAGCAGCACGCGGAAATGGAAGTTGCCACCGCAAACGACGCTACGATATATAAGGATACGTTCGGCGGGGACTATAATTTTTCCAAGCGCCCCATGCTCATTGCCATAAACGGAACGCAGGTGGCCTGCTCCTTACAGGGGCAGCCGCATGGAACGGATACCGTGGAACGCAACGATATGGTGGGGCACGCCTGCCTGTACTTTAACGGCAGCAAATCTCACGTGGGGCAGCTGCCGGATGTGGAGCACATCAACAACGTCTTTACTGCGTCGGGGAATACATAATAAAAAAGACGCATCAAAAAACCGGAGGATTTATCCTCCGGTTTTGCTTAATAGCTAATTTTACTGGGCCTTGATCTTCCTGAGTTTGGCGAAGCGGGGCAGGCCGTCCTCATAGACCATTTGGGGCAGGCCCTGAATGAGCGGCAGCGCGTAGCCGATATAGGCTTCGGAAACGTTGTTGCCCTCTTCGTTGATCCATTCCAAAGGCACCTTCTTTTCGGTGTTGGCGACCTCGGCGAGATCCATCAGCTTGATGTTGCAGACGTACTTGCCGCTCGCGTCGGCGGAGCGCTCAAAGCCCACCATCTTGTCCGTAATGCCGGAGACGGCGCATTCCACAGCGGTCTTGCCGGAAAGGAAGGATTCCTGCACGTCCGTTTCGGAAGCGCAGTGGGCCGCGCAGCGCTGCAGCAGCGAGAATTCGATGCCGCGGACCTTCGCGCCGGTTTTTTCCTTGAGCACGTTCGCGAGGTTCGAAGCCAGGCCGCCCAGCTGCTTGTGGCCGAACGCGTCCACGGGGGCGTTTTCTGCGCCGTATTCGGCAATCAGCTTGCCGCTTTCGTCATGGATGCCTTCGGAAACAGCGACGATGCACTTGCCGTTCTTTTCATAAATGGCCTTCACGTCGGCAACGAACTTGTCCATATCAAAATTGCGCTCGGGCAGGTAAATAAGATCCGGCCCCTGGCCATAGTGGGAAGCGATGGCGGAGGCGGCGGTCAGCCAGCCCGCGTGGCGGCCCATGATCTCCAGCACGCAGACCATGCCGGTGTCGTATACGCGCGCGTCGAGGTAGAGTTCCATGCAGCTGGTCGCGATATACTTTGCGGCGGAGGCGTAGCCGGGGCAGTGGTCGGTTCCGAAAAGATCGTTGTCGATTGTCTTGGGGACGCCCATGATGCGGCAGGCGTAACCCACCTTCTGCATGTACTTGGAGATTTTGTTGCAGGTATCCATGGAATCGTTGCCGCCGTTGTAGAAGAAATAGCGGACGTCGTACTTTTTGAAGATTTCGAGTATGCGCTTGTAATCCGTATCGTCCACAGAACTGTCCTTAAGTTTGTAGCGGCAGGAGCCGAGCGCGGAGGAAGGCGTATGCAGCAGCAGTTCAAGCTCTTTTTCGTCTTCCTGGCCCATGTCGTAGAGCACATCGTCGAGCACGCCGCGGATGCCGTGGGCCGCGCCATAAACTTTCGTAATGGCTTCGCTGTCCAATGCGGCGCGGATCACGCCATATGCGCTTGCGTTGATCACGGACGTCGGGCCGCCGGACTGGCCGATGATACAGGCGCCCTTTAAGACTTCATTCATAATACATTACCTCCAGAACATATGTAATTTAAAACTTTTTTATATCCGCTTATAAGGCCGCGGGACATATATGGGGCGAAATGGTGCTATGCCGCCATCTTTTCGACTATACAGCATTTTTCGACATTTCGCAATTGCTTTCCAATAGAATCTGGGCTTATGGGAAATGGGAAATTGGAAGATTGCAACGATAATTTTTAAGTTTTGACTTATATCCGTCAAAAAACACTGGTAGAGTATGAATTTGAAATGATAAAATGTAGGACGTAAAACCGTCTCACGCTTGAAAGGCGGGCCCAAATGTTCGGCTATGTAACGCCCGATAAACCGGAGCTTAAAGTTCGCGAGCTTTCGCAATACCAGGCCTGGTACTGCGGCCTGTGCAAGTCCCTGCGGCAAACCTACGGGCAACTGCCCCGCCTTGCGCTGGATTACGACTGCACGTTTCTTGCGCTTTTGCTTGCGGGGGTATCCGGCGAAGAGTTTGCCTGCGCGCCGGAGAGATGCGGCTACAAGCCGTTCAAAAAGAAGGCGCCCGTCATCGGCCCGTGCGAAGCTCTCTCTTACGCTGCGGATATCAATGTGTTATTGTATTATTACAAGCTCGCCGACGACTTTCAGGATGAAAAAAGCATCGTTGGCTTTGCGGGACACGCGGCGCTTGGCCCTGCGGCAAAAAAAGCCGCAAAGCGCAGACCGGAGGCGGCGCGGACAATTGCTTCGGGCATTGCGCAGCTTTCCGAACTGGAGCAAAGGAAGGAATCTTCCATAGATATCGCGGCGGATGCGTTTGCCAATATTCTCAAACATGTTGCCTTGGGATATGATAAGCTTACAGAAAAGCAGAAAACCGTGCTTTCCTGGCTAAGTTACCATATGGGGCGGTGGATTTACCTCATAGATGCGTGGGAGGACCGCAAAAAGGATGAAAAGGCGGGCTCCTACAATCCGTTTCTGATTGCGAATGCGGCTGAGGAGCGCGCTTCCTTTTTGCTGTACGCGTCGCTCCATGAAATGGAAAACGCCTGCGATTTGCTGGAACTCAAGTCCAATCGGGGCTTGATTGAAAATATCATTTATCAGGGCTGCCGCTTGCAGACAAAGCGGGTGCTGGAAGGAGTCAAAAAGGATGAATCCGTATAAGATTTTGGGCGTGAGCGAAGATGCGACACAGGACGAAATCCGTGCCGCTTATCTCGCGCTCGTCAAAAAATACCACCCGGATAAATACACGGATAATCCGCTCAAAGAGCTTGCCAACGAAAAGCTCAAGGAAATCAACGAAGCGTACGAGCTGCTCTCTAAGAAAAACTCCACAGCGTCCTCCTCGGCGCGCCGGGACAACAGCTCTTACGGCTCCTACGGCGGCGCTTACAGCGGGACGGGCGGCTCCTATTCCGGCCCTTCCGCCGCGGAATTTGCGAGAGCGCGTTCTTTCATCAACCAGAACAATCTGCAGGCGGCAAAGCAGGTGCTTGATTCTATCTCCGTGCGCAACGCGGAATGGTACTATCTCTATGGCGTCGTCTATCTGCGCCAGGGCTGGTACGACAAGGCGCGCGAATATCTTTCTATGGCGTATGAGCAGGAGCCGGGCAACGCCGAATACCGCAACGCATACGCAGCCGTGAGCAACGCGGGAAGCCCCTTCGGCCGGGGCGCCGGAAGCGGCTCCGGCCAAATGGGCGGCTGCTCCACCTGTGATATCTGTTCGGCGCTCGTTTGCCTGGATTGCTGCTGCGACGGCCACCTTTGCTAAGGGGGAGGTCCCATGAACAGAAGGCTTAACCCATCCAAACAGCTTACGCTGGGCGCCATGGTTACGGCGCTCACCGTATTGAGCCTGTACGCGGTTGCGGTGCTGCCTTTTGGCTCTGTTCCGCTGTATTTTCTTGCGTCCTTTTTTATCTATGTCCTTACGTGCGAAGGGGCTTACGCCGCAGCGTTCGTTTCTTTCTTAGCAAGCGCCGCGCTCTCTCTCTTCCTGCTGCCGGAAAAATCGCCGGTGCTTCTCTATGTCGCCCTCCTTGGGCATTTTGGCATATTCCGTACTGCGCTGCAGGGGCGCGTAGGGAGTAAATTTCTTTCCATGCTGATCAAGCTCTTATACTGCGACGTATTTGCGGGGGCGGGGCTTTATCTCGGGCTGTATGTCTGGGGCGGCCTCTCTATTTCTCTTCCGGAGACGCTTCCAATCTGGGCGACGGTTGTACTTTCCCAAGTGGCGTTTTTGGTGTACGACATTCTGTTCTCTCTGAGCACGGGCATTTATGAGGCGCGTTTCCGCCGGGCGATTGTGCCAAGGAGATAGTTCAGCAGTAATAGTAAGAATACTATGACGCATCCGGCCGGGTGCGTTTTTTTATTGTTTCCTCCATCAGTCCTGTTCGCTGTTAAAACCGCACAGAGTGGGAATGATAGTGAATAGTACGCGTTTCCTACAAGCGTGCAAGTTGTATGGGGGAGGCAAGTCCATTGCGCAGGCAAGCCGAAAAGAAAGAAAAGAAAGACAAGAAAGTCAGGAAAAAGAGAACGCCGGAGCAGAAAGCGCGGCGCGGCCGCACGATACGGCGCGTTTTATTGGGGCTGACGCTACTTTGCCTGTCATTCGTGATGTTCGGCGCGGTTTATGTGCTGCGCCTGGACGCATGGGAAAAGTTTGACTCAAGCCGCATATTGGGTGCGCCCCAATCGCTCCTTGTATATGATAAGGACGGCAACGAGGTAAGCTGCCTTTCCGGGACCCAAACGCGCATCAATATTCCGCTGCGCGATATTCCGCTGCATGTTCGCTATGCATTCATTTCCGCGGAAGACAACCGGTTCTATGAGCATATCGGCGTGGACTTTATACGCATTTTGGGCGCGGCCTGGGAGGATGTCAAAGCCGGGGGTTACGTGCAGGGCGCGTCCACCATCAGCCAGCAGCTTGTTAAGCTCAGCCACCTTACGAACGAAAAGGTGATGACCCGCAAGCTGGAGGAAGCCGTGCTTGCCTACCAGATGGAGCAGCAGTATTCCAAAGATGAAATCTTGGAAATGTATTTGAATTATATTTATTTCGGCGGTGGGTTTTACGGCATAGAGGCCGCCGCGCGGGGGTATTTCGGCGTACATGCCAATGAGCTGAGCGTGGCGCAGGCAGCGCAACTTGCGGGCATCATCAAATCCCCTTCGCACTATGCGCCGCACCTTGACCTGGAGGCGAGTACCGAGCGGCGCAACCTTGTGCTGCGCCTGATGCAGGAATACGGATATATTGACGAACAGACCTGCATGACGGCCCAGGAAGAGCCCGTCACGCTTAAAAATGGCCTGAATCAGGAAGAACGCGGGTATTATATCGACCTTGCGTTGGAGCAGGCATGCGCTGATCTGGATGTCTCTATGGACGATATTCTTACGGGCGGGTATCGGCTCTATACCGCAATGGACTCTGATTTGCAGGCGCGCTGCGAGGAAGTATTAAAGGACCCCGCAATGTTCCCCGAGGAAGCGGAGGACGCGCAGGCCGCTCTGGTGGTGGTGGATGCAAAAACGGGCGGCGTCGCAGCGCTGATGGGCGGCAGGGAAAGCTCCACGGCGCTTGCCTACAACCGCGCCACGCGCATCCGGAGGCAGCCGGGCTCCGTCATCAAGCCCATCATTGCCTATGCCCCGGCGCTTGAGGATTACCGGTACACCACCGTTTCGATGCTGCTTGACGAGCCTACGGATTTCAACGGCTACAAGCCGGATAACTTTAACGAGACATACCGGGGCTGGGTGACCATGCGGGAATCCGTGGCGCAGTCCCTCAATATTCCGGCCGTCAAGGTGCTCAGCGATATCGGGGTGGACGCAGGCAAACGGTTTGCACAGAGCGTTGGAATATCGTTCGATGAGCAGGACACAAGCCTTGCGCTGGCTTTAGGCGGTTTTACGTACGGCGTTTCGCCTTACCAGATCGCAGGCGCGTATACGGCGTTTGCGACCGGCGGGCTCTACTCCACGCCGTCGCTCGTTCTTTCCATTACGGACAGCCAGGGCAACCCGCTCTATACCTACCAACCGGAGCTTATGCGCGTGATGAGCGAGGAGAACGCGTATATTTTGAGCGATATGCTCCAAAGCGCCATCAGCGAAGGAACCGGCCACCGTCTGGGCGAACTGGATTTTGCCCTGGCGGGCAAGACCGGCACCACGGGGGAAGGGGAGGGCAACCGCGACGCTTGGATGGCAGCCTATAATCCGGAATATTCCGCCGCGGTATGGATGGGTTATGACGATTCCGAAGGCGGAACGTTGCCCCATGACGCGACCGGGGGCAAGTATCCCGCCATGATACTCTCCGAGGTGTTCTCAAAACTCTATGAGAACAGGGAAGCTCCCGTATTCCAGATGCCGGCGGGCATCGTGGAGGTGCGCCTGGATGGCTATACGCTGGACAACGCGCACATGGCGGTGCTTGCAAGCCCGCTCACCCCGCAGGACTCTGTCATCCGGGAAGTGTTTGCCGCAGGGACGGAGCCTGAAAATGTGACCGATTACTGGGTGGTGCCCCAGCCGCCGACCACGTTCCTTTCTCAGGTGGATTTGGAGGGCAGGGCAGAGCTGACATTCATGCCGGTGCAGAGTTTCATGCTCTACCGGCTGTACCGCGAGGACAGCCACGGCGTTGCCCTGCTGCTGGGGGAATGGCCGGGCGGCAGTGGCGCCATCCATTATACGGATCTAACGGCGGAGCAGGGAGCGACATATGAATACTATGTGATTCCCGCGCATCCGCAGCTTATGATCGGCGGGAAACAGGTGGTGGGCCCCGCTTCCAAACGTCTTACGGTTCAGATTCCCGTCAATCCCTTTATTGCCGGAGGCGAGTAGCCACATTCGCCGGAGGCGATACCGTATTCAAAGGAGGGTGAACCGCGTATCGGAAGTGCTTGCAGCAGAACGGCATATATCATATACTATATAGAGGAATAAATGTTCTTCTTATCCTTGCATTTGGTGCAATGGCGCACATGCAGGCACAATGAAATATAGCGGAATAAGGGGGATGCGCGCCTCTTTTCAGGCGCTGCAACAGCGATGAGAGATCATGTCGGTTTGAATTTGGGCCAAATTGCAAGCGAAATGCAGCCGCGTTCCATGGCGGCGCGGGATTGGGTCTTTCAGGTATTGCGCGCGGCAATCGTCCGGGGAATCTTACCGGGCGGCATGCCGTTAAGGCAGGACGAAATCTCCGCATCGCTCAACGTCAGCCATATTCCCGTACGGGAGGCCTTTCGCCAGTTGGAAGCGCAGGGACTGGTCCGTATATATCCCAACCGGGGTGCGGTCGTCACCAAGCTGACGCTCGAAGAGATGGAGGATATCATGGATGTGCGCACCCTGCTGGAGGTCGGCGCGCTCCGGGTGGCAATCCCCATTATGACGCAGGAGACCATAGACACTGCCCAAGCCATCATCGACGAAGCGCTGGAGGTAGAAGAACCCAACCGTTTGGAAGAACTCAATTCCTGCTTCCATTTTACTCTGTATGAACCGGTGCAGAACCAGATGCTATTCCGGCTGATCGAGCAGATGCATGCTAATATCGACAGGTATATCCGCGTATACTACAGCGATCCCATGCACCATACCACATCCAAGAAGCAGCACGCGGACCTGTTGGATGCGTGCCGCGCGCGGGATGTTGAACGCGCGTGTAACATACTCTATGAGCATATCGCGGATACGAAATCCCTGCTGGAACCTCGTTTGAAAAGCTGACGCTCAGCCTTCATTATAGAAATAATTCCTTACCTTTTGCATAGCTGACGCAGATAACCAATATATGTATTTCAGCAGAACAAGAACACTTCTGATCATTGCAGAAGTGTTTTTTTATAAGCAATTCCTATACAGATTCGTTTGACGGAAAGAATGCGCATAGCTATTGTTTGTGGAATTAGTTTGTTTCACTCTCAATAACCGAACTGACGGTACAATATTTATTTCCGCTAAGTCTTCCAAGGGCATCTAATTTAAACCATTCCACTTCACGATCATCCTTAATCAAACCGTCTTTAATGTGCATCATCTGCACCCGGCCGAGGATCAGATTGCCGGCATTGGCCCCTTCGCTCACCGTAACAATGCGCTCAAGCACGCATTCGAATGAAACCTTTGCCGCTTGTATGCGATAGGACTTTATGGTTTTTGAGCTAAATAAATGAATGCCTTTCATATAGTGCTCGTCTTCCCCATAAGGAATTGGTTTAGCGGAATACTCCATTGCGTTAAGTAAATCCGCCGAAACTAAATTTATTACAAACTCTTTTGTTTGCTCAATGTTTAAAACTGTATCTTTTTTTGTTCCATCTGAACGATTTACTACCGAAAATGCTAGTATCGGCGGAGTCCACGATACACCTGTAAAAAAGCTGAAAGGCGCTAAATTAATCCTGCCCTTATTGCTAATGGACGATACCCAGGCGATAGGCCTGGGAATAATACAGCTTGTCAGTAAATCATGCGCATGCCTTGATTCTAAAGTCCTTAAATCAATTTCCATGTAATTCGCCTCTTATAACATATTATATTAAGCAGTATATCAAAAAAAGGATTTGCAACATGCTTTCGTTCGTTTTGAAAATCGTTTGTGCGCAAGGGCCTGATTTGGAAAACTGTGATATGTAGCACCGCTGTACTTGCTGATAAAGATAAAGAACGCGCCACTTTTTCTCTTTGAAAATCATAATTCTATATGCATGGTGAAGGCTTATAAAAGCTCTTGACATACTATATCGTCCTCCGATATAACGGCAGACGAGCATGGAGGTATGTATGCAGGAAAACATGGCATTGACGGAAGCAGTATTCTATATCTTGCTTTCGCTGACGGAACCCTTGCACGGGTATGGCATCATGCAGAACGTTGCAAAACTGAGTAACGGCCGGGTCAATCTCGCCGCGGGCACGCTGTATGGCGCGCTCAGTACCCTGCTTGAAAAGGGTTGGATTCGTTTGCAGCCCACCGAGGAAAGCATGCGGAAAAAGGAGTATGAGCTGACTCCGTTCGGGCGGGTGGCGATCGAACAGGAAATAGAACGTTTAAAGGAACTGCTGAACAACGCACAGAAACTTTTGGGGGAACGCTGAAATGACGCATACGATATTTAAGATTTTTACCGTTGCGCAGCATGAGCAGGAAGAAAACTGGCTCACCGAAATGTCGGAGAAAGGGCTGCAATTGTTGCGCGTAGGTTGGGGGCATTATGTTTTTGAGGACGGCTCTGCGGGAGAATACCAGTATAAGATCGAATTGCTACCCAATAGCCCTGGTCATGCGGAAAGCCTTTCCTATATCGGGTTTTTGCGGGACATGGGAATAGAATGCGTGGCGACTTATTTAAGGTGGGTGTATTTCAGAAAAAGGGCCGACGGAGCGCCGTTCGTGCTGTATTCCGATATCCCCTCCAACATCAAACATTACGAACGGGTGCTGAGCCTATGCCGTGTCCTATATGTGATTAACTTTTTTGCCGCCATAGTGAATGCATTCGTTGTGATTGAGGATATCTTGGAGGGCGCATTCCGTTATATCGCCATCAACAGCGCCGCTTTGGCTCTGGGCTTTTTGGTTGCGGGGGTCGTATTTTCCTATTCGCGCCCCATGAAAGCGCGGCTCAAAAAAATGCGCAGGGAAACCGCCGTAAGAGAATAATACGCAATAAAGGAATATAGGCCGGGAGGCCGGTGTTTTTCCCCGAAAAAGGACCAAAACAACGTGTTTCCCGCGCATGGCCTATCCTTCACGGGCATATGTATTATCATATGGAGAGGGGGATGGGCCATGTGGTTTCAAGCGCTCTTTGCGCCGGATTTACCATACGATAAACGAAAAATCCTGCGGGTGTCTACGGCGCTGCTGCTGCTGATTGCGCTGATTTTACCTGCAACTCCCGCTTTTGGCGCCCCAGAAGCTTTCATGGCGGATGCGACCAGCGCGCTGCTGGCGGAGGCGACGACACAGCAGCTCCTGCTTGAACAGAATGCGGATACCCCCCGTTCCGTCGCAGGGCTTATTAAGCTTCCCGCCGTGCTTGTTTTGAGTGAAGCGGTGGATCAGGGAAAGCTGGACTTGAAGTCTGAAATCACCGTCAGCGACAAGGCTGCCGTGGTCGGGGGGCCGACCGCGTTCATTGAGGGCGGGGAAGTGATTTCGGCGGAGCCTTTGATGAAGGCCGCGGCGATGATCTGCGCGGGGGACGCTATTACCGCGTTGGGGGAAGCGCTGTTTGGGACTGAAACCGGGTTTGTGGATGCGATCAACACGCGGCTGAACGAACTGGGCGTGCCGGTCACATATGATGACGCCGTAGGGACCGGCACACAGCTTACGGCGCGCCAGCTGGCGATCATCGGCGCAGCGCTTATGAAAAGCCCCGCATTTATTGCCCACAGCAAGCTGACGCTGGAGAACTTCACTCATTCGGACGGGCGGGAAACGGAGCTTGTAAACGCCAACCGCATGCTCAGGAACTATGCGGGGTGCACGGGGGTCGCCACGGGTTCTTCGCAGGCGGACGGCTATTGCGGCGTATTTGCCGTAACCCGGGGGGACACGCAGCTGATCTGCGTGGTCACCGGCTGCCGGAACTCCAGCACGCGCTTTGCGGTGGCAGGCGCTATGCTGGATCAGGCGTTCGCCACCAAAAAAGCCCAGAAGTGTGCAGAAAAAGGGGAAGTCATTGCGGAAAGCATACGCGTACACGGAGGCAAACGGCGGGAAGTCAACCTGGTGGCAAAAGATACCACCGTGCTGCTGCTGGATAAGGCGGAGCCCGCGCTTGTTGCGGTAGAGAATATCCCGACGGAATTGCAGGCGCCGCTCGGCTTAAATTCCGTGGTGGGCAGCGTTTCCTACCGAACGGCGGACGGCGTGGAGATGGGGAAGGTGGAGCTTGTGCCGCAGGTGGAGGTCGAGGAGGCGTTTTTCCGGGAGATCATCCGCGAATTGCTGCTGAGTTTTATGCGCTTGTAATCTGCGATATAAACTGCCAAATAATCTATTGAATTGAAGAGGCTGTTGCAATATGCATGTTCCATGTATATTGCAAGGAAGTTTCTCCTGCGGAGAAACCTCGGGGGTCTAAAAAGGGCGTCACTGGCGCCCTTTTTTGCTCCTTCGGAGCACAGAACCCGCTGCCGCGGCGTGCAATGAATCAATATACACTATATGCACTTAGCGCGACAGCCTCTTTGCTGTTTTAAGCGAACAGGTATGGTTTTGTCACGGTCTTGTAACAGGGTCGTTTCTTGCATCGGGTATCCATTTCACGTATAATGGGAATAGGAACCAAAGCGCGCAGCGGGCGCGATACACGGAGGATAAAAAATTGAACATATTTGGCGGCTTAAGAGGCCTGCTGGGCGATCCTCAGGGGTTTTTGCTGAATTTGCTATACAGCCTTCCGGCTATTTTAATTTCCCTTGCGTTCCATGAATGGGGGCATGCTTACGCCGCCTACCGCCTGGGGGACCCTACCGCGCGGAATTTGGGCAGAATGAGCTTGAATCCCCTCCGCCATATCGACCCCCTCGGGTTACTGATGCTCGTCATCGCCCGCTTCGGCTGGGCCAAACCTGTCCCGGTCAACCCCCGGAATTTCAAAAATCTGCGCAGGGACGATACCATCGTGTCTCTTGCGGGCATCACCGTCAATTTAGGGCTGGCGATTGTAAGCATGCTTGCGATCTACCTGTTTGCGATATTGGGTGCAACGAATTACGCCATCGCCAATATTCTGTATTACTTTTTGAGCATCAATCTCGGCCTCATGGTGTTCAACCTTATCCCGCTGCCGCCGCTTGACGGGTCGCATGTGCTTGAAAACCTGCTTATCCGCCGGGTGGGCCCGAGACCCTTCCTGTTTTTGCAACGGTACGGCAGCATGATTTTGCTTGGCCTTCTTTTGACCGGGATTCTTTCCGGGATACTGGGCACGCTGATATCGTATATTCTGTATGGCATCGAATGGCTGTTTAATTCCGTATTCAAGTTTCCCGGCCTTTTATACCTCTATCAAGTCATGTGGGGTTGAGTTCTTTGCCGTATCACGTACATATCAACCAGTTTGACGGCCCGCTCGACCTGCTGCTTCATTTGATCGAGAGCGCAGAGGTGGACATCAAGGATATTTTTATATCCGAAATCACCAACCAGTATCTTGCCTATATGGCAGAACTGGAGGGGCTCGATATGGATACCGCCAGCGAATTTCTGTCGATGGCGGCGACGCTTCTCTACATCAAATCCCGCCAGCTTCTGCCCAGGCCCCCCAAGGAAACATTGGAGGAAGAGGACCCGGAAGAACTGCTCATTCGCCAGTTGCGCGAATACAAAGCGTTTAAAATGGCGGGGGAGGAGCTTTCGAACCTGCAGGAGGCCATGCGGGGCGTTTACGCGCGCCTGCCGGAAGATGTGCCGCTGCCGCCTGTGGAAATTACGCTTTCGGGCGCCACCCTGCAGCAGCTTTACCAATCTTTTTTCCTGCTGCTGCACACGCAGCGGGAGGAACCGGTTATCAACCCGCTGCATCAGGTACGGCAGGATGAATTTACGGTCCGTTCGCAGATTGCAAAAATCCGGCAGCTGCTCCTGGAACAGAACGAACTGGCGTTTGAGGAACTGTTTATGGAACGGCCCAGCCGCATGGAGATCGTTTCGACGTTTATGGCGTTACTTGAGCTGATCAACCGCGGGGAAATCCACCTTCGGCAGCCGTCCCCGTTTGCGCCCATCCTTCTTAGGGCCCGGGCGCTTTCTTTGTCCGACGCGGAGGACGATTATATGGATGAATACACGGATTGAAGGGGTATAGGGGTATTAATGCAAAAACAGGAGCAGATCGGCGCAATAGAGGCCATGCTGTTTGTAGCGGGGGACCCGGTGCCCGTGCTGGAATTGCAGCGGGTGCTGGACATGACGGAGCTTGAGCTTTACGCGCTGCTTCAGGAGCTTCAGACGCAGTACAGGCAGGAATGCCGCGGGTTTCAGCTTTCCGTCACCGCGGAAACCATCCAAATTCTTTCAAACAGCGCGTATGCCGATTATGTGGAGAGGCTGCTGCAGCCCGCCCAGCAAAAGACATTTTCTCAATCCCTGATTGAAACGCTTGCTGTTGTCGCCTACCGCCAGCCCGCCACGCGCGCGGATGTGGAGGCGGTGCGCGGCGTGAGGTGCGAATACGCCATGGCTCAGCTGGTAAAGCTCAATATGATACAGCCCGTGGGCAGGAAAGACGCTGTGGGCCGTCCGGTGCTCTATGGCACGACGGACGCGTTTTTGCGGCAGTTTGGCATCAGCACCATCGCGGAGCTGCCCAACCATGAGGCGTATTCCAAGGGCGAGGCTCCTATCGCCAAAGCGCTTACGGTATAGAGGCCGCATCGTCCTCCTTTTGCTTGACATCGCTTAAAAGCTCCTGTACACTGTACAGAAATTCAGGAGAATATGCTTTTGGAGGGCTTATGATAGAGAATAAGATTGTAATGGAAGGGCTGACGTTTGACGATGTGCTGCTGATCCCAGCTGAATCAAGCGTAACACCCAAAGACGTCAGCTTAGGCACATTCCTCACGCAGGAAATCCCCCTGAATATGCCGCTGATGAGCGCGGCGATGGATACCGTGACGGAAGCGCCCATGGCCATTGCCATGGCCCGCGCGGGCGGCATCGGCATCATTCACAAGAACATGACAATCGAGGAGCAGGCCACCAACGTGGACAAGGTCAAGCGCTCCGAACACGGTGTTATCGTGGACCCGTTCTTCCTTTCTCCGGATCACCTGGTAGCGGACGCCATGGAGCTCATGAGCAGGTACCGCATTTCCGGCGTACCCATTACGGTCAACGGCAAGCTGGTCGGTATCCTTACAAACCGCGATCTTCGCTTTATTGAAAACTACCGCGTTCCCATCCGGGAGCTGATGACGAGCGAAAATCTTGTCACCGCGCCGGAAGGCACCACGCTGACAGAGGCCAAGGCAATACTGGCCCGCCACCGCATCGAAAAGCTGCCTATCGTGGACAATGAGGGCAACCTCAAGGGCCTTATTACCATCAAGGATATCGAGAAAGCCATCCAGTACCCCAACTCCGCCAAGGACCACAACGGTAGGCTGCTTGCGGGCGCTGCGGTCGGCGTTTCCAAGGATACGATGGAGCGCGTGGAGGCGCTCATCGCCGCCAAGGCGGACGTCATTACGGTGGATACCGCGCACGGCCACAGCCGGGGCGTAATCGAAACCATAAAGGCGCTCAGGGCAAAGTATAAGCATCTGCAGATCATTGCGGGCAACGTCGCCACGGCTGAGGCGACCGAGGCGCTGATTTTAGCCGGGGCTTCCGCCGTGAAGGTGGGCATAGGCCCGGGCAGCATCTGCACCACGCGCGTGGTTTCCGGTATCGGCGTCCCCCAGATCACGGCCGTAATGGAGTGCGTGCGCGCCGCGGAACCCTACAAAGTCCCCATCATCGCGGACGGCGGCGTCAAGTATTCGGGCGATATTACAAAGGCAATCGCAGCGGGCGCAAGCTGCGTAATGCTCGGCAGCCTCCTTGCGGGTACGGATGAAAGCCCGGGAGAGACAGAAATCTACCAGGGCAGAAGGTTCAAGGTATACCGCGGCATGGGTTCTATCGGGGCCATGGAAAAAGGCAGTAAGGACCGCTACTTCCAGGAGGACGCCCAGAAGCTCGTGCCCGAAGGCGTGGAAGGCCGCGTCGCATACAAGGGTTCGCTGCACGAATCCATTTACCAGCTGTGCGGCGGGCTCCGCAGCGGCATGGGATATTGCGGCGCCGCGACCATAGAGGAGCTGCGCAACAATGGCAGATTTATCCGCATCACCTCCGCCGGTTTGACGGAAAGCCATCCGCACGATGTATACATCACCAAGGAATCGCCAAATTATTCGGTGCGGTAAACAAAAGCAAAGACGCGTTATGATGTTTGAAATCGTTATACTGCGTTTTTAATAAGAGGGAATATGAAGTTGCAGCACTGTCTCAAACAATTTGACAAGCTTGCCGTAGCGCTTTCCGGCGGGGCGGACAGCGCCTGCCTGCTGCGTGAAGCAGTGGCGGCGATCGGCCGGGAGCATATCCTTGCCGTCACCGTACAAACGGAACTTTTGCCTGCGCGCAGGCTGCGCATGGCCAAACGCATCGCAAAGCTTGCGGATGTGGAACATGTTGTGCTGCAGATTGAGGCGCTCGAGGACGACGCCATACAAAAGAACGGCCCGTTAAGCGAATACTACTACCACAGGCTGATCTTACATGCGGCGCTGAATGAGGCATGGGTACGTGGCTTTGGGCGTGTGATGGACGGCCACAGGGCGGACGAACTTTCCCGCGCAAGCTTCAAGGCGGCCGAAGAACTCAATGTTTTAAGCCCCTTTGCCGCTTGCGGTATGGCGCGCTTTCAAGTGGCTGCGCTCAGAAAGGGTATCGTAGAGGACGTGGCAGAAGGGGAGGGCAGCCTCGCAAACAGGCTCCCTTCGGGTATGCCGCTTACTCTTGAGATGCTTTCGCGCATCGACGAAGCGGAAGAAGAATTGTTCCATCTGGGCCTTATGACGGCGCGGGTTGTCGTGGAAGAACAAAGCGCGCGCATCTTGGTTGGGGAAGCGGAAAAGGAGCGCTATGCCGCGCTTCTGGAGCGGGCGCAATCCGCGGCGGCGAATGCGGGTTTTGAGCTTACGGAAGTGCCGAGCGAATAAGATTTTTTTATAGCTGCGTTTGAGTGAAACAGTTTGTACTGATAAAAAAACAGCAGGAGGTAAAATGCTATGCCAAATTTCGCAAATCCGTTTCAGGGCAACGTCAACCGCAAACTAACAAAAGAGGAACTGATTCAGGCGGTCCGGCTGGATATCGCCGGTGAACTCGAAGCGATCTATGTCTACGACGCCCATGTACAGGCTACCGACGATCCTGTCGCCAAAGCAATTATTTCCGATATCCGCGACGAAGAGAAGGCGCATGTGGGCGAATTGATGACGCTGCTTCGGCACCTGGACCCGCAGGAGGCGGTGCACTTCCTTTCCGGCGAAAACGAGGTAAAGGAAATGTTGGAGGAATTGGGCATTGCGCCTGCCGCGGGCGGAGCCAATGGTCCGAAGGCGACCGTTGGAAGTTTGATCAAGGAATAAGGAATAAAGAAAAGGAGGGATAAAGGGATGGATTTTCTGTTTCGGGAAGGCTCTCCGCTTTCGGGCGAACTTTGGAATAAAATAGACGAAGCCGTCGTGAAAACGGCCAGCCGTCTTTTGACCGGGCGTAGGTTCATTAGCCTCTACGGGCCTTTGGGCGCGGATGCTTTGAGTGTTCCGGTGGATAATTTGAATAAGCGCGGCGAAATGAAGGAAGACGGCGCTTTGTTAAAGACCGGCTACCGCGCATATCAGGAATTGCCGCTCGTTTACAGCGACGCTACCCTGTATTGGAGGGATTTGGAGAACAGCCTCAACAACGGGCTGCCCGTAGACCTTTCTTCGGTTTCAGAGGCCGCGGCGCAGTGCGCGAAAAAAGAGGATGAACTGATATTCTTTGGCAGCAAGGCGCTTGGGTACGACGGCCTGTTCACCGTGGAAGGCTCCACCCATTTGAAGAGGAGCAACTGGACGGCTGGCGAGAACCCGTTCTCTGACGTCGCCAAGGGCATTGAAATCCTTACCGAAAAAGGCATCTGGGGCAAAGTTTCCCTGGTGATGAGCCCGGACCTCTATGCGCAGTTACAGCGCATACAGCCCGGTACCGGCAAAATGGAAATCGACCGGGTCAGCGCGTTGGTGGACGGAAACGTGTTTCGAACCCCCGTGCTGGACGCGAACAAGGCGATATTGGTAAGTGCTGATACGCAGTACATGGACCTTGCGGTAGGTCAAGACCTGACGGCAGGGTATTTGGAAACCAAGGATCTCAACCACGTATTGCGTGTGCTTGAGACCGTGCTGCTCCGCGTAAAACGCAGCGACGCCATCGTGGTGTTCGACTAAGAATAAAGCTACAACAACCAGTTATAACAAAGGAGCGGGAAACCGCTCCTTTTATCTATGCATTTTACGGGCGCAGGGGTTTCCCCATCATCACCATGCTGTTCCAGCTTTCAAAGCCGCGCTTCTGGTAAAACGCTTCCGTTTCATCCGTTCTTGATGTAAAGAGATACATGACGTCAATACCCCGGTTTAGAAGCCGCTGTTCAAACTCGGAAAGCAGCTTGCTGCCCACTCTTTTCCCCGCAAATCCCGGCGCACACAGAACTCCTTGATGTTAAAATGAGTACCGTCATAGAAATGCTCGTGGTTGCCCAGTATCATGCCGCAAAGCGCACCTTCAGAAAAGCAAACAAGGCTATAGGACCCTTCGCAATGCATCATTTGGGTCAGGCGTTTGCTGATGGTTTCCATTGTCCATTCGTCGTTCCAGGGCGGCGCGTTGAACGCGTCGATATAGAGCGCGCACAGTTCCGGCAGCAGCGTTTGATCGATCTGCTGATAGTCCATATACATACCTCAAAATATGGAATGGTGAAATAATACCATATCATGAAAAAAAGTCGAATGTTCGAATAACATTGACTTGTAAGTCAATATAGAATATAATTGACTTACAAGTCAAACGAGGGGGGGTGAACCAGAAATGTCTTACGAAACATTTCTCCGTCTGCCAGAGGAAAAGAAGGAAAACATCATCCGGCAGGGGCTTCTGGAGTTTTCCATAAAAAACTATCAGGATGCAAACACGGACCTTATCTGCAAGGCATGCGGCATCTCCAAGGGGAGTCTGTATCACTACTTCGAAAACAAAAAGAACTTTTACCTGTTCCTGCTTTCCCACAGCGTTGCTGCGTTTGAAAGCACGGGTACAGGTTCCTGCGGGGAGGGGGAGAGCTTCTATGACGTATTGTTTTGCGGTTTTGAAGCAAAGCTTACCATGTACCGGACGCATCCCAAAGAAGTCGCGTTGCTGACCATGGCGGCGAAAGAGCAGTGTGCTGAGGTATACGCGGAGAAAACCGAGCTATTAAAAAATTCCGTGCAGCAGGCCCGCAGGCTTGACGAAACCCGTCTGAAGGCCGCCCTTTCACACATGACGCTAAGGGAAGGGGTGGACGCTTCGCTGGCGCTCGACGCGCTCAGCCTCTATCTGGATGCGCTCCGTGCGCGCTACTTGGAGCAGTATCGGCATGAACCATATGCGTTTTATCAGAACAGGCAGGACATAAAGGGAGAATTCAAGCGCTATTTGGAACTGTTTTTAGACGGCGTCGCCAGGCAATAGGAGGGCAATATGAAGCAGATCGGCTTGCTAAAGGCCATTTATCTGGCATCCCGCTATCCGCGGTTATCCATGGAGCAAAAGCAGACGTTGCGGCAGGAACGGCTTAACAGTCTCGTTTCATACGCTCGCAAGTACAGTCCCTATTTTGAGCGGCTTTACCGTAATATCCCCGGGAACGCCGAACTTTCGGAGCTTCCACCCACCTTTTTCTGGGCGTTCACGCGGAACAGCCCGGAAGGGATAAATTCGGTCCTTTTCCCGCAGCGCTTGCAGTACCTAACCGCCGCCGGGGGACGCAGCAAAAATACCTTCCAATCTATCGTTTTCAAATAGAGTTTTCCTTCCTGTTCTTAAAATTTGGGCCAGGAAGGCAAAAAAGGGCGGCCGATATACATAAGCGAGTGCTTTCATACTGTTTCCTCCAGTTTAAAATAGTAACGCCATGGCAAGGCGATGACCTTGCCATGGCGTCATAAAGCAGAACAGATCAAATAGATCCATGCAATCCAAACGTCAGTATGGCGGGTATCTTCCTCTAAACCATCCGAACGGCAAACAGACCGCCTGAAAGCAGACGGGAGTGCTGTTCGGTTATGTTCAGTTTAGCGGAAGTCTTTCTGCACGGGACAGCCTCCAGCATTTGGATTGCAGGGTAAGTATACCGGATATGATTGGGACAGTCAATAAGATCCAGCCAACTATAAAAGAGCGACGCTGTTTACTTACATGTTTATTTTAAAAACGCAATCATTTTTCCCACATGCAACAGTTTCAACAATTTCTGATGAGACCCTCTTGCCGCATACGAAACTATAGTGTTTTATCACATGACCATTACAGCACTCGCACCATGTTTGCGAGACCGCCTCGTATTCTTTTAGTTTTCGAAACATTCCACAAACACATTTTTTCCAGCCAAAAGATACGATAAGGATATCCTTGTCTTTTTTTACAGAACCCGGGGCAAGTAGTTTAGAATATTCAATACAAAAATCGTCGAAATCCTTATACTTCTCCTTTAGATCAATGATATCTTTGATTTGCTTTTGTGTTAAATTACATGTATGCGCATGCCTGATTCTTATGATTGTTTCTTTATCCAGCGATTCATCCATTCTGGTCATGATCGTTCTTCCTAACTCTGCCTGCTCTAAGGGTGGCATCTTGTCAGGCAACTGAGAATATTCGGGAAACAATTCATTTGCCTGAGCCTCACCTAACGCTTCCTGAAGCCCTTTGTAAAGCATATAAAATTTGTGAATTGCCAATATCATCACCTCATATTAGTTACCTTGGGGGAAATATCTCACATCATCAAATGTTATATGCGACCACAGTAATTATATCATAACACGTGAACGCTTGTGCTGGTAAGTCAGCAGATATCCCCTTACTGGGAAACAGCGAACTCCCGGGAGGTGTTCCGAAACGCAGTAGGGGACAGCCCTCTTTTTGACGTAAACTGCTTTATGAAATACGTATCGTACTCGAACCCGATGGCGCGCGCGATCTCATTTAAGTTCATATCCGTATGGGTAAGAAGATCCCCCGCAACTTTCAGCCGGTAAGAAAGCAAATAGCCCATGGCCGTGCAGCCGCATCTTTCCTGAAACAGCTTATTGAGGGACACACGGTTCAAATGCGCGCAATCTGTCAGTTCCTCCAGAACGATCTTGCGTGGATAGTTTGTGTAAATATAATTCAGGGCAAGATCGACAGGGGATTGTTCGCTTTGGCGGGTCAGGCTTTCAAGCATGCCCAATAGCTGTATGAGGTATTTTTTAATTCTGCACGCCCAGAGCGCATCGCTTTGCGCAGTTACTTCCGTTCCGAGAACAAAAAACCACTCAAACAATTGCGGGTATGCCTCACTGGATACATACGGCACGCCGGTCTGGGCTTTGTCCCTCTGAAACAGGGAAAGGCCGGTCTTTATTCTGAGATGGTCCGACGTATAGGCCAGCGTTTCGGAAACCCGGACCGATTTAAAAAAATCGGGATGAAAGCGAAAAGATTGCGCGCAAATATCATGCGCGTCGTTGATGCGCAGCGTATCATCCATGGACAAACAAAGGATACCGGGGGCGGAAACCGTGAAGGGGCGCTCGTTCAGCAGCCCATTGATACTACCATCCGTGATAAATACCAGGGAGAGGCGCTCCGGATGAGGGAGATCATGAAAATCCTCAACCGCAACGAATTCGATGTCTACGTTTCTTTTTTTATGGCGGTCAAATTGCGGCATAGGTTCCACCCGACAGATAGTATAGTGAAATGCTTCACTTATCACATTGTACCACAAAAACACAGGCGATATAATTGCGGTAAAGAGCGGATACAATATCGAAGAAAGGTGGTTACTATGGGCATTAACATAGCGATAAACGGCTTTGGCAGAATAGGAAGGCTTGCTTTCCGGCAGCTTTTTGATACGGAAGGGTACAAAATTGCGGCCATCAACGATCTTACAAGCCCGCAGATGCTTGCGCATTTGCTCAAGTACGACACAACGCAGGGACGGTATCATAAAACGATCGATTACAGCGAGAACAGTCTGACCGTGGACGGCGTGGATATCCCGATCTACGCCGAAAAAGATCCCGGCAAGCTTCCGTGGAAAGAATTGCAGATCGACGTTGTCCTGGAGTGCACGGGCTTTTTCGCGTCAAAAAAGGCGTCGACGGCACATCTGGAGGCGGGCGCAAAAAAGGTGCTCATATCTACCGCCGCAGGGAAGGATGTTCCCACCATTGTC
The DNA here is from genome assembly GCA_023409435.1 of Bacillota bacterium. Classification (GTDB taxonomy): domain Bacteria; phylum Bacillota; class Clostridia; order Christensenellales; family CAG-138; genus JAEYLA01. Next base: position 28,144 of record JAEYHP010000003.1, read on the forward strand.
TATGGCGTCAATGAGCATACGCTGACCAGGGACGATACCATTGTTTCGGCAGCATCCTGCACCACGAACTGCCTTGCCCTGATGGTATATCCTCTCAACGAGCTTGCGCCTGTCAAAAAAGGCTTCATGACAACGATACACGCCTACACAAACGACCAGAACACTTTGGATGGCCCCCACCCCAAAGGAGATTTGCGCCGGGCGCGCACTGCCGCGGGAAACATCATACCGACTTCAACCGGGGCGGCAAAGGCGATCGGGCTGGTGATTCCGGCCTTAAACGGCAAGCTGGACGGTACCTCCCAAAGGGTGCCGGTCATGACAGGCTCGCTCACGGAATTGACCGCAGTTGTTGCGGGTTCCGTGACGGCGGAGCAGATCAACCGGAAGATGGAGCAGTCTAAATCCGACGAATACGGGTATACGGAGGAACTGCTCGTTTCGTCCGATATCATCGGTATGACTTACGGCGGTCTGTTTGACGCAACGCAGACGAAGGTAACGGAATTGGGCGAGGATACGCTTGTAAAGATCGCCGCATGGTACGATAACGAAAACTCCTTTACCAGCCAAATGATTCGCACCGCGAAGCACCTTGCGAAATTATAATGTTCGGCGGGGCGCGGTATAACTTGTCTTGCGTAAAAGAAAGAGTCGGCATTGTCCGGCTCTTTTTCTCTATTTATTGGGCTGACCTATGGGAGAGGGAAGGGGATAGGAATATCAAACAAAAAAGAAGCCAACATTTGGTTGACTTCTTTTTTTCTTACCCGTGATGATGATGGTTATGGTCGCAGTGAGCGGCGGCAATCTGCTCTCCCGTCTCGGTCAGGGCTATGCTGCCCAGCTCCAGTACCGGGGTATTGCCCAAAAAGTTGGGCATGGATGCCCCTTCCGCCACCGTTGCGCAGAAATACTCGTAAAGCGCGCTTGCAGTGTACTCCTCATAACCATACCCGTTCAGAGGAATGTCGTAATCCAAGGTGACAAGGCCCAAGTCTTCAAGCCTTTGCAGGAAGGCGCCTGTCTCTTTGACCGTTTTTATATCGTCGGCTGCCGAGCGCAGGGAAACCGGCGCCAGGGCGATGGAGATAAAATCCTCCTTACGGCTGTCCTTCACAGCGAACCGGGCTACGGGTAGATAATGGTGGTGGCCGAGCTGATGGAGAAAGTCCTTTTGGTCTTCTGTCACCTCAATCGGCGCGGCAGGGGCATCGGCCCGGTGGGGATGACCATGGTCGTGGTCGCAGCCGCAGCCGCAGTGTTCGTCATGTGGCATGGTTATACTCCTGTCATTTTGGCTTGATGGGACTATCATACACAATAAAAAAGATCAGAGCCGTCAATTCGACGGCTCTGATGCATGGTGCGGGAAACAGGACTTGAACCTGCATGCTGTTGCCAGCACACGGACCTGAACCGTGCGCGTCTGCCAATTCCGCCATTCCCGCGAAATTAAGTGGTGGATGGGGGTGGATTCGAACCACCGAAGTCACTGACGGCAGATTTACAGTCTGCTCCCTTTGGCCGCTCGGGAACCCATCCACGTAAACGATATGGAGTTATCAATGGAGCTGGTGAAGG
>JAEYHP010000037.1 GCA_023409435.1 Bacillota bacterium
TGTCAATGACCTGATTCCGCGCCATATCGTGCCGGATGATATCGTGGCCTCCATCAGTTATTTGATCGGCCTCAATTACGACATTGGTACAATCGACGATATCGACCACCTGGGTAACCGCCGCATCCGTTCCGTAGGCGAGCTCTTGCAGAACCAGCTGCGCGTGGGCCTCACGCGTCTTGAACGCGTGGTTCGCGAGCGCATGAGCCTGCAGGACATGGACGTGGCCATGCCTTCTAACCTTATCAACATCCGCCCTGTGACGGCTGCCATCAAGGAGTTCTTCGGCTCCTCGCAGCTCTCTCAGTTCATGGATCAGACGAACCCGTTGGCGGAGCTGACGCACAAGCGCCGTCTTTCCGCGTTGGGCCCCGGCGGCTTGAACCGTGAACGCGCCACGTTCGACGTGCGCGACGTGCACTATTCGCATTACGGCCGCATGTGCCCCATTGAGACGCCGGAAGGTCCGAACATCGGCTTGATTAACTCGCTTTCCACCTATGCGCGCATCAACGAGTATGGCTTTACCGAAGCCCCGTACCGCAGGGTGGACGCGAAGACCCACATCATCACCGATGAAATCGAATATCTGACTGCGGACGAGGAAGATCCGTTTATCGTCGCGCAGGCCAACGAACCCATCGACCCGGAGACCCGCTGGTTCAAAAAAAGCCGCGTCGTCGCCCGCCTGCTCGACCAGATCATTGAGCTTAAGAGCGAAGAAGTCGATTATATGGACGTTTCGCCCAAGCAGCTGGTTTCGGTGGCGACGGCCATGATTCCGTTCCTTGAAAACGACGACGCGAACCGCGCGCTGATGGGTTCCAACATGCAGCGCCAGGCAGTACCCCTTCTTGTTCCCGAGGCGCCCATTGTAGGCACCGGTATGGAATATAAGGCCGCGCATGATTCCGGCGTTGTCATCATCTCGCAGGAGGAAGGCGAGGTTGCGAGCGTTTCCGCCCGTAAGATCGTGGTGAAATCCCACAAGGATGGTTCCTTCAAGAGCTATAAGCTCACGAAGTTCCAGCGTTCCAACCAGGGGACCTGCCTGAACCAGCGCCCCATTGTAGAGAAGGGCGAGCATGTGGCAAAGGGCCAGGTGCTGGCCGACGGCGCTTCCACCGATATGGGCGAGATCGCGCTAGGGCGCAACATTCTCATTGGCTTCATGACGTGGGAAGGCTACAACTACGAAGACGCTGTACTGATCAGCGAAGAGTTGGTCAAGGACGACGTGTTCACCTCCATCCATATTGAGGAGCATGAGACCGAAGCCCGCGACACCAAGCTCGGGCCCGAAGAAATTACGCGCGATATCCCGAACGTCGGCGAAGACGCGCTTGCGAACCTGGATGAAAACGGCATCATCCGCCCGGGCGCCGAGGTGCGCTCCGGCGATATCCTGGTTGGCAAAGTCACGCCCAAGGGCGAAACGGAGCTGACCGCGGAGGAGCGCCTGCTGCGCGCCATATTCGGCGAAAAGGCGCGCGAGGTGCGCGATACCAGCTTACGCGTACCGCACGGCGAGGACGGCATTATTGTGGACGTTAAGGTATTCACCCGCGAAAACAAGGATGAGCTTTCCCCCGGCGTCAACGAGCTGGTGCGCGTCTACATCGCGCAGAAGCGCAAAATCTCCGTCGGCGATAAAATGGCGGGCCGCCACGGCAACAAGGGCGTTATTTCCCGCATTCTGCCGCAGGAAGATATGCCCTTCCTGCCCGACGGCACCCCGCTGCAGATCGTATTGAACCCGCTCGGCGTGCCTTCCCGTATGAACATCGGGCAGGTGCTTGAGCTGCATTTGGGCCTTGCCGCGAAGAAGCTCGGATGGCATATCGCCACCCCGGTATTCGACGGCGCGACGGAGGAGGATATCAAATTCCACCTCAGGCAGGCCGGTTTTGATGAAGACGGCAAGACGGAATTGTTCGACGGGCGCAGCGGCGAACCCTTTGAAAACCGCGTATCTGTCGGCTACATGTACTACCTCAAGCTCGCGCACTTGGTGGATGACAAGATCCACGCGCGTTCCACCGGCCCGTACTCGCTGGTGACGCAGCAGCCTCTGGGCGGCAAGGCGCAGTTCGGCGGCCAGCGCTTCGGCGAAATGGAAGTCTGGGCGCTCGAAGCGTACGGCGCTGCGAACACGCTCCAGGAAATCCTCACCGTCAAGTCCGACGACGTCGTGGGGCGCGTCAAGACCTACGAAGCAATCGTCAAGGGCGAAAACGTGCCTCAGCCGGGTGTGCCCGAATCCTTCAAGGTGCTCATCAAGGAGCTACAGTCGCTTGCACTTGATATTAAGGTCCTTTCCGATACCCGCGAGGTACTTGAGATCGGCGAATCGGTGGACGAGGAAGAACCCTCTGTCATCGACGTCAACATCGCGGGCACCGAGGACGCGCCGCCCATACTCAGGCCGAGCGCGGGCGACTTCTCCGAATTTGACGATTTCGAAGAGTTCGACGAGGAATCCGAGGATGAAGATATGGATGACGAACTGTTGCTGGGCGATGAATCCAGCGACGATGTCGATGAGTGAGTGCGGGAAGGGAGAGACACGAATTGTTTGAACTAACGAATTTCGACGCGATACAAATTAGCCTCGCATCCCCGGAAAAGATGCGAGAATGGTCCCATGGCGAGGTCAAGAAACCGGAAACCATCAACTACCGCACTCTGAAACCGGAAAAAGACGGCCTGTTCTGCGAACGCATATTCGGGCCTACCAAGGATTGGGAATGCCATTGCGGGCGCTACAAACGGGTGCGCTATAAGGGCGTTATCTGCGACAAATGCGGTGTGGAAGTTACAAGGGCCAAGGTCAGGCGCGAGCGTATGGGCCATATCGAGCTTGCGGCGCCTGTCTCCCACATCTGGTATTTCAAAGGCATTCCCTGCCGCATGAAGATGCTGCTGGATATGTCCCCGAGGGCTTTAGAGAAGATTCTCTATTTCGCGAACTTTGTGGTCGTGGACCCGGGCACAACGCCGCTCGTGCACAAGAGCCTTTTAACGGATAAGGAATACCGCGAAGCGCAGCAGAAGTACGGCCCCAAGGCATTCAAGGCCGGCATGGGCGCGGAAGCCATCAAGGAATTATTGAAGCAGATTAAGCTTCCGGAGCTGAATCAACAGCTCAGGGAGGAAATCCGGGATGCTTCCGGCCAGAAGCGCGCCAACGCCATCAAACGCCTTGAGGTGGTGGAAGCGTTCTTAAAATCCGGCAACAAGCCGGAATGGATCATACTCGACGTCGTGCCGGTCATTCCGCCCGAACTGCGCCCCATGGTGCAGCTGGACGGCGGCCGCTTTGCGACCTCCGATCTCAACGACTTATACCGCCGCGTCATCAACCGCAACAACCGCCTGAAGAGGCTGTTGGAGTTGAAGGCGCCGGATATCATCGTGCGCAACGAAAAGCGCATGCTCCAGGAAGCGGTGGATGCTCTCATCGACAATGGCCGCCGTGGCCGCCCCGTAACGGGCCCCGGCAACCGGCCGCTCAAATCCCTTTCGGATATGCTTCGCGGCAAGCAGGGCCGCTTCCGTCAGAACCTCCTTGGCAAGCGCGTGGACTATTCCGGCCGTTCCGTTATCGTGGTAGGCCCGGATCTGAAAATGTTCCAGTGCGGCCTGCCCAAGGAAATGGCGCTCGAGCTCTTCAAGCCCTTTGTGATGAAGAAGCTTGTGGAAGAGGGCCACGCCCACAACATCAAGTCCGCCAAGCGCATGGTGGAGCGCGGGCGTCCTGAGGTCTGGGGCGTATTGGAAAGCGTTATCAAGGACCATCCGGTGCTGTTGAACCGCGCGCCGACGCTGCACCGCCTGGGTATTCAGGCGTTTGAGCCGGTGCTGGTGAAAGGCCGCGCCTTAAAGCTGCATCCGCTCGTTTGCACCGCGTACAACGCGGACTTCGACGGCGACCAGATGGCCGTGCACGTTCCGCTTTCCGTGGAAGCGCAGGCGGAAGCACGTTTCCTGATGCTCGCTTCCAACAACATATTAAAACCTCAGGACGGCAAGCCGGTCGTTTCCCCCTCGCAGGACATGGTTATCGGCTGCTATTACCTGACTTTGGACCGCCCGGGCATAAAGGGCGAGGGCAAGGCTTTCCACAGCGAAAGCGAAGCTTTCATGGCCTCCCAGACTGGCGTTATCGCGCTGCAGGCAAAGGTCAAGGTACGCGTGGAGCGTATTATAAACGGGGAAAAGCGCCGCAAGGTAATTGAAACCACCGTCGGCCGCCTGCTTTTCAACAACGCCATTCCGCAGGACCTTGGCTATGTGGATCGCTCGAAGGAAGAGAATCTCTTCCAGCTGGAGATTGACCGCCTGGTGCTCAAGAAGGACCTTGGAAAGATCGTGGACAGCTGCTACAGAAAGCACGGCCCCACCATTACCTCCGAGGTGCTCGACAACATCAAGAAGCTGGGCTTCCAGTATTCCACACGCGGCGGCATCACCGTCGGCTTTCAGGACATCACCGTCCCCAAGGAAAAGCCGGCACTGCTGCAGCAGGCGGAGAAGGAAGTGGACAATATCGACGGGCTCTTCCGCAGCGGCCTGTTCTCGGATGCGGAGCGCAAGCAGCGCGTCATCAAGGTATGGGAAAAGACGACAAACGACGTCACCGACGCGCTGATGAAGTCGCTTGACCCCTACAACCCGATTTACATGATGGCAAACTCCGGCGCGCGCGGCAGCACCGCGCAAATCCGCCAGCTGGCCGGTATGCGCGGCCTCATGGCGGACCCGTCCGGCCAGATCATTGAGGTGCCTATCCGCGCGAACTTCCGCGAGGGCCTCACGGTGCTTGAGTTCTTCGTTTCTTCACACGGCGCGCGCAAAGGTTTGGCGGATACCGCGCTTCGAACCGCGGACTCCGGTTACCTCACCCGCCGTCTCGTTGACGTTTCTCAGGACGTGATTGTGCGCGAGGAGGATTGCTTCGCCGTGCGCGGCGAAGCTGTCAAAGGCATGCGCTTTACCACAATTAATGAAGGGAACAAGGTAATAGAGCCTCTTGGGGACCGTCTCCTTGGCCGTTATACGGCAGAAAATGTTGTACACCCGGAGACCGGCGAGATACTCATAAAAGCAAACTCTTTGCTTGATGTGGAAGAGTGCAAGCTCATCAGTGAGCTTGGCCTGGATTCCGTCACCTGCCGCACGGTGTTCACCTGCCGCAGCGAGCACGGCATTTGCGCCAAGTGCTACGGGTCCAACCTTGCAACCGGCAATGAGGTCAACATCGGCGAAGCGGTGGGTATTATCGCGGCGCAGGCGATCGGCGAACCTGGAACGCAGCTCACCATGCGTACGTTCCATACGGGCGGCGTCGCGGGAGACGATATCACGCAGGGTCTTCCCCGCGTGGAGGAACTTTTTGAGGCAAGAAAGCCCAAGGGCTTAGCCGTGATTTCCGAGATCAACGGCGTCGTCAAATTGAGCGACAGCAAGAAAAAGCGCGAAGCCATCATCTCCAACGAGGACGGCGAAAGCGAAACTTACCTCATCCCGTTCGGCTCCAAGCTCAAAGTGCGCGACGGAGACGTGGTGGAGGCGGGCGACGAGCTGACGGAAGGCTCCATCAACCCGCACGACATTTTAAAGATCAAGGGCGTCAAGGGCGTACAGGCCTACATGCTCAAGGAAGTCCAGAGCGTGTACCGCCTGCAGGGTGTGGAGATTTCCGATAAGCACATCGAGATCATCATCCGCCAGATGCTCAGAAAAATCCAGGTCGAAGACGCGGGCGATACGGAAATGCTGCCCGGCGAGCTCATCGACATATTCCGCTTCGAGCGCGAAAACGAGGCTGTTATCATGAACGGCGGCCAGCCGGCTATCGCAAAGCGCAAGCTTTTGGGTATCACAAAGGCGAGCTTGGCGACCGATTCGTTCCTGTCCGCCGCCTCCTTCCAGGAGACGACGCGGGTGCTTACCGAGGCCGCCATAAAGGGCAAGATCGATCCGCTCGTCGGCCTGAAGGAAAACGTCATCATCGGCAAGCTTATTCCCGCGGGCGTCGGGCTCAAGCGGTATAAGAACGTTGAGGCAAGCGAAAGCACACCCAACGTATAAGGGAGAGCGCCATGAAACGTGTGATTACCAACGAGAAGTGCAGGCTCTACCATACCCCGAACTGCGACCTTCTCAATATGCCCTCCTGCGAGGTCTGCATCATGAACGGCAAGGACGAGGAGAGCGAGCAGGTCGCCCATGATCTGGATGTACTTTCCTCACTGCTGCCTGAAGGCGGCATACACCCGCTCTTTGACACCGACGAATGCAGGCTTTGCAAAAAGCCGCATCCCAATAAGCGCACCTACTACGGGCTGATGGACCTGGGGCATGTGGAGCCCAAGCGCACCAAGCGCTCCATCATCGGCCTCAAGATCAAATCGGCGGTCGGTTCCCTTCTGCCGGTGCAGATTTCCGTATGTAACGCCTGCCGCAAGCGCATCCTAACGTTGGAGTACTTGCCCATACTGTTGCCGCTGTTTGTGGGCATACTCACGCTGGTTGCGCTGATGCTGCCCGGCGTATCCGACGCGCTGGAGCGCATCGCGACGCTGGTGCCGTTTGCGCTGTTTCTCGTGTTGGTGGTGGTTTCGGCCATTGTGGGCCGGGTGCTTTCAAATGTGCTTGAAAAGCGCTACGCGAAGCAGACTGAGCTGGATCCGTTCAACCTTCCTATTCTTAGGCAGATGAAGGAGACCGGCTGGTTCCCCATTAACGTCAACGGCAAGCGCCTTCGGCTGGTGTTTGTAAAGAAACGCATGCATATGGGCGTGGGTACCGGAACGCCCGAGGACGCGATCTGCCCCGTGGAGCAATAACCCCGTTGCGCGCAGTTGCCTAAAAAAGGTTTTGACAACACCCCGACTGGATGATAAAATACGCATGGTGCGCCTTTACGGGACGTTTGTTCTCCGAAAGCACCATGCGTATTTACTTTTTCTTGATTTTCTTTAGGAAAAGCAGGATGCGCGGGTCAAGCGAAAGGGGCGTATGGAATGGCGGACCGTTTGCAGAATGCCGTGGTTGGCACCAAGCAGGTGCTCAAGGCTTTGGAAGCGGGCACGCTCGGGCGCGTCTACATCGCGCTGGATACGGAGCCATACCTGCAGAACAGGCTGCGCGCCGCGTGCGAGGTACACGGTATGGCCGTGGAAACGGTGAATACCATGCGGGAGCTTGGCGTGCTGTGCGGCATCGAAGTAGGAGCCGCATGCGCGGGCGTGCGTGCGATACGGCCGCCGCAATAACGCAAAGGCTAAGTTCAAAGTAGGAGCTGCGTGCGCGGGAGTGCGCAAGCAGCGTTAGACACCTCGGTTCATACCCGAGTGCTCGTACGAAGCGCTGCAATTATTTTGGTGATCTCTCCCTTCAAGGGGTTGCAGGGAGTTTTCTTAACTCATAGATCCTGTGCGGCAGGATGCCGCAAATGCGTTGCATTGCCAGAGAGCCTATTGGCCAATGCTGAAGGCTGGGCGCTCGGGCCCCGAACGAAAAAGCGACTGGATAAATATTTAGGAGGAAATAGAATGCCTACGATCAACCAATTGATCCGCAAAGGCAGGGAGCAGGTGGAGTACAAGTCCAACTCCCCCATACTCAAGAAGCGTCCCCAGCGCAGGGGCGTTTGCACCGCCGTGCGTACCATGACCCCGAAAAAGCCGAACTCCGCTCTGCGTAAGATCGCTCGTATCCGTCTGACGGACGGCCTCGAGGGTACCGCTTACATCCCCGGCATCGGCCACAACCTGCAGGAGCACTCCGTTGTGCTCATCCGCGGCGGCCGCGTAAAGGACCTGCCGGGCGTCAGGTATCACATCATCCGCGGCGCGCTTGATACTGCCGGCGTTGCAAAGCGCATGCAGTCCCGCTCCTTGTACGGCGCAAAGCGCCCGAAGAAGTAAGGAGGAATATAGACTATGCCAAGACGTGGTTTTATACCCAAGCGCGAAGTGCTTGCGGATCCCATTTATAGCAGCGTTGTCGTGACCAAGCTCATCAACCAGGTCATGCTCGACGGCAAGCGCGGCACCGCGCAGAAGGCCTGCTACGGCGCGTTTGATATCATTCGCGAAAAGACCGGCCGGGAGCCTTTGGAAGTGTTCACCCAGGCCATGGGGAACATCATGCCCGTGCTGGAAGTCAAGGCCCGCCGCGTGGGCGGCGCCACTTACCAGGTCCCCATCGAGATCCGGCCGGAGCGCCGCCAGACGCTGGGGCTCAGGTGGCTCGTGTCCTACTCCCGCAACCGTGGAGAGCGCACCATGATGCAGCGCCTTGCGGGCGAGATCATGGACGCCGCCAACCAGGCCGGTAACGCCTTCAAAAAGAAGGAAGATACCCACAAGATGGCCGAAGCCAACAAGGCGTTCGCAAACTATCGCTGGTAAGACGAAGGTTCGCGGATACGGCCTTGCCGTATCCGCGGCTTGTTTTCATGTGAAAGAACTACCCTTTTGTGATCCATTGGAGGAAAGATTTTTTGTTTATGGTTACTACTCATTGTCCCTTTAACGGAAAGGAACGTGCCCATGCCTAGACAGACATCCCTGGAAATGACCAGAAACATAGGCATAATGGCGCATATCGACGCCGGAAAGACAACAACCACCGAACGTATCCTTTTTTACACGGGCAAGATCCACAAGGTGGGCGAAGTGCATGAAGGCGCCGCTACGATGGATTTCATGGTGCAGGAGCAGGAGCGCGGCATCACCATCGCTTCCGCAGCAACCACCGCCTACTGGCGGGAGCACCGCGTCAACATCATCGACACGCCGGGCCATGTGGACTTTACCGTTGAAGTGGAGCGTTCTCTGCGCGTACTCGACGGCGCTGTGGCAGTGTTTTGCGCCAAAGGCGGTGTGGAGCCGCAAAGCGAAACCGTTTGGCGTCAGGCGACCAAGTACGGCGTTCCCCGTATCGCCTACGTCAACAAAATGGACATTACCGGCGCGGACTTTTTTAATGTCGTCAAAATGATGCAGGAGCGCCTGGGCGCGAACGCCGTGCCCATACAGCTTCCCATCGGTTCGGAAGCGGATTTCAGGGGCATCATCGACCTGGTCAAAATGAAGGCCGAGGTCTATTACGACGATATGGGCGTGGATATCCGCGAAGAAGAGATTTCCAAGGATATGCTGGGCCTTTGCGAGGAGTACCGCGCAAAACTTGTGGAAGCCGTTGCGGAACAGGACGAAACGCTGCTGGAAAAATACCTGAGCGGCGAAGACTTTACCGCGGACGAAATCCGTACCTGCTTAAGAAAAGCGGCCATTGCGAACACCGTGGTGCCGGTATGCTGCGGTACATCCTACCGCAACAAGGGCGTACAGCTGCTGCTGGATGCGATTGTGGACTATCTGCCCTCTCCGCTTGATATCACGCCCGCGCAGGGCAAGGAAACGGAAGGGGAGGGGATCGTCGTGACCGAGCCTTCGGATACCGCTCCGGTCGCCGCGCTTGCCTTCAAAATCGTCACCGACCCGTATGTCGGCAAGCTGACGTTTTTCCGCATGTACAGCGGCACACTTAAAAGCGGAACCTACATCTACAACGCTTCTAAGGGCAAACGCGAACGCGTGGGCCGCATCCTGCTGATGCACGCCAGCGCCCGCACCGAGGTGGATGAAGTGTACGCGGGAGACATCGCCGCGATCGGCGGGTTCAAGGATACCTCCACGGGCGACACGCTTTGCGACGAGCAGAAGCCGCTGCTCTTGGAGTCCATGGAATTCCCGGATCCCGTTATCCGCGTGGCCATCGAGCCCAAGACCAAGGCCGGGCAGGATAAGATGACGCTTGCGCTTGTAAAGCTTGCGGAGGAAGACCCCACGTTCAAGACCTATACGGATCAGGAAACGGGGCAGACCATCATCGCGGGCATGGGCGAGCTGCACTTGGAAATCATCGTGGACCGTCTGATCCGCGAGTTCCGCGTGGAGGCCACCGTGGGAAAACCCCAGGTCGCCTACCGCGAAACCATCACCAAGGGCGTCAAGGCCGAGGGCCGCTATGTGCGCCAGACCGGCGGCCATGGCCAGTACGGCCACTGCGTTGTGGAGTTTGCACCGCAGGAGCCCGGCGCCGGGTATGCGTTTGAAAACCGTACAGTCGGCGGTGTGATCCCCAAGGAATATATTCCGGCCATCGACCAGGGCATACAGGAAGCCGCCCGCAGCGGGCCCCTTGGCGGATTCGAATTGGTGGACTTCAAGGCCATATTGCTTGACGGCAGCTACCACGAGGTGGATAGTAGCGAGCTTGCCTACAAGATCGCGGGTTCCCTCGCCCTGAAGGAAGCAACAAGTAAAGCCTCACCCGTACTGCTTGAGCCCATGATGAAGGTGGAGGTCATCGTACCCGAAGACTACATGGGCGACGTCATAGGCAACATGAACGCGCGCCGCGGCCGCATCGAAGGCATGGAAGCGCGCGGCAACGGCCAGGCGATCCACGGCATGTGCCCGCTGTCCGAAATGTTCGGCTATGCGACGGATTTAAGAAGCCGCACGCAGGGCCGCGGCACGTTTACCATGCAGTTTGACCACTATGAGGAAGTGCCCGGCAATGTTGCCACCAAGGTGACAGGGAAAGGGCGTTAACCCCCAAAAGCATTTAAAGCGCACCGGAAGTGCGTATTAACAGAAATAACCAGTATTTAGGAGGAACGATTACCATGGCAAAGGCAAAATTCGAGCGTACGAAACCGCACGTAAACATCGGCACCATCGGCCACGTTGACCACGGCAAGACGACCCTGACGGCGGCCATCACGATGGCGCTTGCGCAGTC
>JAEYHP010000146.1 GCA_023409435.1 Bacillota bacterium
CCCGCAAGACCGTACAGAAGGTTCTGCGTGGCCAGCGTCACGATAAATGCGGGCATCCTGAACTTGTGCTCCGCAATGGCGTGTATGACGCCTACGACAGTCGCCGCCGCAAACGCAGCCAGGATACCCAGAATTGCCGCAGTATTCAAGGCTGCCGCAGAGTCCGCGCCGCCGAGGTAGGCGGGAAGATCCCGGCAGAACCGCGCCACGATTACGCCCGCAAGCGCGACGGTGGAGCCTATGGAAAGGTCGATCATGCCGGATATAATGACCATTGTCATGCCGAACGCGATAACGCCCTTTAGCGAGACGTTTCTTAGTATGTTCATCCAGTTGCCCAGCGTCATGAAGGTCGGGCTTGCAAGCCACATGGCCACCACCAGAAGTACAAGCAGCACCTCTATGATGTGATCCAGAAGAAAGTTCCTTGCTTTTTTGTTCTGCAGCATTACTCCGTTACCTCCACGCTCATGGCATATAAGCTTTCAATATTGATTTTGCTCGGTTTGTTTTGCAGCATTATTCCGCTACCTCCATGCTCATGGCATACAGGCTTTCAATGTTGATTTCATCCGGGCTGACTTCCCCGGTGATGCGCCCGCCGCGCATAATCAGTATCCTGTGGCAGACCTCTAATAGCTCTTCAAGCTCCGAGGAAACGAATATGGTGGAAATGCCTTTTCTCGACTGTTCCCACATGATTTCAAATATCTGCTGCTTTGCGGAAACGTCAATCCCGCGCGAGGGCTCGTCGTACATCATGATCTCGGGCTGGGTGTTGAGCCAGTTGCCTACGACGACCTTTTGCTGGTTGCCGCCTGAAAGCGAATTTGCGGAATTCTTCGGGTCCGGCACTTTGATTTGCAGGTCCCGTACCTGCGTGGCCGCGGCGTCAAGGCGCTTTTTCCTGCTTTCCACCCAACCGTTCGATAATCGGTCCATGCTCGCGTAGCAAAGGTTATCGTTGATGGAGTGGATCAGCACCAGCCCCTCGGCCTTGCGGTTTTCAGGCGTCAGGCCAAGCCCCGCCTTTTTCATGGAGATGGGGGACGCTCTGCGCGGCGCCTTCTTGCCTTTTACGATAATTTCGCCGGAGGTAAAGGGATCCGCTCCGAATATGCTCTTTAATAGTTCTGTCCTGCCCGAACCGAGCATGCCAGCGATACCGAGTACCTCGCCTTTTTTGAGCGAAAAGGAAACATCCTCGAACTTGCCTGTACGGGTCAGGTGCCTTACCTCCAGCACCGTTTCGTCCTGTACCCTTAAATCGTCAGGCCGCTGCTTGATGGTGACGTCGCCGAACATCATGTGGAGGATGCCGCGGTCGTCGATTTCGCTGATATTGGCGGAGCCGATCAAAAGGCCGTCTCGCAATACCGTCACGGTATCGGCGATCTTCGGAATTTCGTGCAGCTTGTGTGAAATATAAATGATAATAACGTCCTGCTTTTTGAGTTCGCGTATGGCCTCAAACAGGGAGGAGACCTCATGCGCCGCGAGAGCCGATGTGGGCTCGTCGAGCATGATCACCTTTGGGTTGTAGCTCATGGCCTTGGTGATCTCCACCACCTGGCACTGCCACATGCTAAGACGGGATACGCGCTCCTTCGGGTCGATGTCCACCTTCATGCGCTTGAGCATGTCCGCAGCCATCCGGTGGGCGGTCCGCCAGTCAATGACGCCGTTCTTCTTGGGCATGCGGCCTAAGAAAATATTTTCCGTCACGGTAAGCCCGGGCACAAGGCTCATTTCCTGGTATACAACGGCGAGGCCCTTCGCGTACGCTTCGGACGGGCTGTTAAAATGCAGCTTTTTTTCATCCAGAAACATGTCTCCGGAGGTGGGGGTGACAACGCCTGCAAAGCACTTGACCAAAGTGGACTTGCCCGAGCCGTTCTTCCCCAAAAGCGCGTGCACCTTGCCGCTGTCAAAGCTTACGGAAACGTCGTTGAGCGCCACACATCCGGGATATTCTTTTATGAGGCTCTTCGTTCTGAGTACGGCCATGTTTGATCCGCCTTCCAAAAGATAAGATACACAGGTGTTACGGTAAATCCGATAAATAATTCTCCATTAACGTGCCGTTTTCCTGCACGGCTTTAGCGAATTTTTCTTGATATGGAATATGGCGCTATTACGCCCGCTACAAAAATCCGGCCGGTATGAAAATCATACCGGCCAGATTTGGGTCAAAAAGACTTACAGGCCGTTGTCGGCGCGCCACTTGTTGACGCCTTCGATATCGCTCTTCGTCAGAACGGTGCCGGGAACGAACTGAACCTTGCCCTTAGAGTCGGAGATGTCTTCGCCCTTGATGGCCTTGATGAGCGCGGTCATCGCGTTGAAGCCCTGGCCGTAGGGATCCTGGGTTACAACGGCATACAGGGGGCTTGCTCCGTCGAGTATCATGCTGGAGATCTGGTCGCTTCCGTCATGGCCGAACACCAGAACTTTATCCGCCAAACCGGCGTTGGCAACAGCCATGGTGGAACCGATGGTGCCGCCGTCGTTCACGGTGATGATGACGTTGAGTTCCGGGTTGGCGGTGAGAATACCGCTGGCGGTTTCAAGGGCGGTATCCTGCATCCAGGCGTCCTGATCGGCAACAACTTCATACTTCACGCCGCCCTCGTCGAGGCCCGCGAGGTAACCTTCAACACGCGCGGTGGACTGGTCAACCAACAGAGACTTGAACTGCACGATAGCGAGCTTAATGGTGGTATCGCCGAACTTTTCCTTGATGGCTTTCGCGGCTTCGGTGCCAACGAGCTTGCAGTTGGTGAAGTCGTCGGAGCAATAGCCGCCGGCGATGAAGTCGGCGCCTTCGAGGTTCAGGTTGGTGATGGCGATCTGCACGCCCTGGGCGTTGGCGTCACGCAGAGCCGCAATGGAAGCATCCGAGCTCAGGGGCGCGATTGCGATACCCTGCACGCCCTGGCCGACATAGGTGTTGATGAGTTCAACTTCCTTGGCCTGGTCGTTGCTGGTGTTTGCGGTGAGGCATTCCACGCCCGCAGCGGCAGCAGCATCCTGGTAACCCTTGGTAAGCATGTTCATGAACTGGTCATCCTGGAACACAACGCCGGCAACCTTGATGGCTCCTTCGGCGGGCGCGGCGGGTTCTTCGGGTGCGGGCGCAGCCGGGGCTTCTGTTGCCGCAGGGGCTTCGGGAGCCGCGGGGGTTTCTGCCGGGGCGGCGCAGCCGAACGCGGCAATGGACATGCTCAGCACCAACAGCAATGCGATGGACAGCTTGATGTGCTTCATTTTGGTTTCTCCTCCTGATTATTGTTCATTCGCGTTTTTTACGCGAAACTGGTGATCCGGGGCAAATAAAGCAGGGCAACCGGTGTTGCAACAGACATTTACTTTTTTAAATTAATATAAGTTGGAGCATCTGAAGCAAGTTGGAATTTTCGATCTTTCACGCGGCAGCCATGCGCGCGTCTTGTCAATCCGTGACGAATCAGGCGTTTTTGCTTCATCAGGCATGAAATTACCCGGTCCTGCTTGCGTGCATATCGTATCATGATACTTTTAAATTTGCAACAATATTTTTAATCCATTTAATATAATATATCGCAGCAACCGCATATTAGACCCGACATTTTGACAAATATACATTTGTGACCGCTTGTTTGCCTTGAAATATGAAAAAAACTATGTTATAAAGGGAATAATGAGTCCACACGCAGCAGATTCCTAAAATCTGTTTATTAATTAAAATAATTATATTGTCTTCTTATAATGAACTGGGGCGCAGCAAAATGGAAAAAATCAACAGCCAGACCATGAAAATGAACAATGCCCGCATTGTGTTGGATGCGGTGCGCAAGCGCGCGCCTATTTCGCGCGCGGACCTTGCAAAGGAACTGGGGCTGACTTCGCCCGCCGTCACGAATATCGTGGCGGCCCTTATCAAAAATAACATCCTGCTGGAGATCGGCGTTGCGAATGCCTCAAAAGGCCGCCGCCCGATCATGCTGGACATCAACCCGGAGGCCTATTATCTTGCCGGGGCTGTCCTCACCACGGATGGCATCAGCTTTGTTCTGTGCGATTTTAAGGCGCGTCCCGTCATGAATTATGAAGTAGAAGTGGACAGATATGCCCCCAAGGAAGCGATACTGGATAATATCGTGCAGGGGGTCGAATACCTGCTCAAAAAAAGCGGCATTGAAAAGGATCGCGTGCTGGGCCTGGGCGTTGCAGCCCCCGGCCCGCTTGACTCGCGCAACGGCATACTCATAAACCCGCCTAATTTCCCGGACCTTAAAAATGTCGCCATATGCTCCATACTGGAAGAGCGCCTCAAAATCCCCTGCTGCTGCGACAGGGAAACCAACGCCGCGGCGCTTGCGGAGGCGGGCTTCGGCATGGCGGCTTCCTATAAGACGATGTTTTATTTAATGATGTTCAAGCAGAGCATCGGCGGCAGCCTTGTGACCAACGCGAATGTCATACACGGGTTCAAGGACGGCGCGGGAGAGATCGGCCATATGCTCATTGAGCCCAACGGCCCGCGCTGTACCTGCGGCCAGTACGGGTGCCTGGAGGCCATGGTCAAAGGGGAGGCGCTCATCAACGAGGCGCGCACCCGCATCAAGCTGATGGATAACTGCAATCTTCCCGTACCCTGCGACGTGGAGGCGCTGCGCCTGGAAGACATCTTCCGCCTGAGCGACCTTGGCATTCCGCTGTTTGTGGATATTATAGACAAAGCCGCGCGGACCATCGCAATCGCATTGGGCAACGTGGTCACGCTGTTCAGCCCCGAACTTATCGTGCTGGGGGGCACGCTGCCGAGTTTGAGCGAGCGGTTCGTGGAGCGTATCCGCACCTACACGCGCGGGCGCAAATACCCGCAGCACGCAAAGGATGTGCTTATTGAAGCCTCACCTCTGTTGGGGACGCTCGGGTGCGAAATCGGCGCGGCTGTGCTGGCGCTCGAAGCGTTTGAGGAAAAGCTCTGCGCCGACCCTCAGGAATAGCGAGTAATGGTACATGAAGATGCGTCCATATAAAAAATCCCTCTTCCAGGAGGGATTTTTTTCATTTTCGATCACCAGATTTTGTAGATTTCCTGAAGAATTTCGCCGATTTGCGCCAATCCTTCCCGCTCGCTTGCCTGCGCAGATTGGAGCAGGTCGATGGCCTCGACTATTCGGCCCCTTTCCAGGCCGTCCTCGGGCGGGATGGGGAGGGGGAAGAGCTGGGAGAGGCGCACTAAAGATTTCGCTGCAGTTTCATAAGCGGTTATGGCACGGTGGAAGTTGTTTTCCAGTATGCCTAGGCGCAATTTGCTCTCTTGCAAAAACAATACCGCCATCCGCTTGCACTTTGACCAGAATGCGGCATTATAGGCAACCCCGTAAGGGTCGGCGGTAGCGTTCTTAAGAGCCCTCCACCAGACCGCATATGCCTCAATCCCCATGGTATATCCTTTATTGGGTGGATATAAAAGAGGATTGCTTACATTGATGGCGTATTCGAACACGTCTTTTACTGTTTTCAGATTGTCTGATATGCTGCCGGGACGAATGATGTGTACCTCAAGATGCCCCCATGCGCTTTCCCCCAATTGTGTGTAGGGCTTCGGCCCCGCGATCCTGCCTGTATCCGGGTCAATGTAGTAGTAACCTGTTTCGTCATAGCCTGCAAGCATGTAATAAGTAGGCTTATCAAGCTCCCAGGCGTAACAGGGCAGGCCTTTATTGATGGAGTCTCTTACCAAATGCCAGGCGTACATGCGCTTTTCTGCGATATCCGGCTTACTGTTCGAGGCTCCGAAATTCATGACGATGCCGCCGCAATTTCGTATCAGTTCATCGAAGCATCCGTTGTCGTTCCAATATTCCGGTCCTTTAAAAGAAACCTCATCATTGATGTTGAGCAGGAACGCATAAGGCGCGGAAATCCATCCGGCGGAGACATGCACGCCAAGGTAGGCCAGGCTGGACCGGATGCATCCCACCAGAGGCGGCGTGCACGGATCGTATGTGATGCCCGGGAGAAACACGGGGCCGCTTTGATTTTGTCCGGAGGTATCCTGCGGCTCATTGACGCAAAGCAGTTCCTCCATGCTTACATGGAACAATTCGGCCAAAGCGGGGAGCAGGCAGGTATCCGGCAGCGCAGCTCCGTTCTCCCATTTGGAGATTGCCTGTGGCGTGACATTGACCAGCTTTGCAAGGCGGTCCTGTGTAATGCCTTTTTTCTTTCGCAGCGAGTATATTTTTTGCCCTACATCATGTTTTTCCACCATATGGGTTCTCCTTTTCTATAATGTTTAGTACCCTTTTAATATTTAAGCCTCTTTTAAGGGCGACAGGAAGCATATCAAAAGGTCATCGGAAGCGCTGAGTCAACACGGGGAGATTGTCCGCGCGGCATTGGGTATTCTGCATATAAGCTGGATACCGCCGCCGGGGATACGGGCGGGGCTGACCATTGTACAATATAAGTTTTGATTAATTGGGCGCCGCTGCGTGCGTTGGTTGATAAAACCAGTATAGGGCAATAGAATATGTGCGTAAAGAAACCGTTGGTTTATCTGACTTTCACAGAAAACAACGGCAAGTTAAGGCGTAATTTTGGGGCGCAGGTACGGTTATTTGAAGAGAGAATTGAGCGCCGCGCGGATCTCATTGTAGCTGGTGCAGCGGCAGATGTTGCTTTGCAGCCATTCCTCCAGCTGATATTCCTCCGGCTGCGGGTGGTGCGCAAAGAGCGCATGGGACACCATTAAGAATCCGGGCGTACAGTAGCCGCACTGGAACGCGTTGTGCGCAACAAACGCCTGCTGCACGGGCGCGGTTCCATGAAGCCCCTCCACGGTGAGGATCGTATGCCCCACGCATTCCACGGCCAGCACCAGGCAGGATTTTGCGGGCCAGCCGTCAATTAAAACCGTGCACGCGCCGCAGTCCCCGTTTTTGCAGCCAGGCTTCGCGCCCGTTAAGCCCAGCTCTTTGCGCAGCACGTCCAGCAGCACGTCGGAAGGCCGCGCCATGACGGTGCGCGGTTCGCCGTTGACGGTCAGGGTGATGACGGATTTCCCCTCGTAAACGATCATGCGTTTTCCCCCTCCAGGCTGCCGCTTTCCCACGCGGACAGCAGATTTTCTAAAGTCCTTTCCAGTATAAACAGGCGGTATGCGCCGCTGCCTTCCGCATCTGTCACGGGTTCTGCGGGCAAATGCTTTACTGCCGCCTGTACGCGCTCCGGTATGGATTTTCTTCTGTCGTTGAGCGCCGCTTCCAGTTTGGCGCTCCGGAATGGGAATTCGCATATCCCGGAGAATGCTACGCGCAGCTTCTTGCGAAAGAGCATCGCCGTGACGTCCACAAGCGGGTAATCGATCTTTTCCCTGGGCGCCTTTTTGATATGCGCAAAAGGTGCGTTAAGCGCGCTTATTGGAACAAGCGCCTGCACGACCATTTCCCCCGGCTTCAGTTGCATGCGCCCCTGGAACACATCGCCAAACGGTACGGTACGTGTTCTTTTGCCGGAAGCGAGCAGCAGCTTCGCATCCGAAACCAACAGCGGCAGGCTGCATTCCCGGTAACGGATGGACCCGCAGAGGTTGCCGCCCAGCGTGATCCGGCATTGGTTGGTATGGTCCGCCACGCGCCCGCAGGCACTGCTCAGCAAATGAAAGCGCTTTGAGTCCTTGATGGCGGTGAGCGAAAGCGCCGCGCCGATGATCAGATGCTTTCGGTCAGCTTCCAACACCCCGCATTCGGGTATGGCTTTATAGTCGATCACGACGTCGGGGAATATGCTGTTTGCGCGGCTCATGGTGATGATCTCGCTGCCCCCGCCGTAGTAATAAACGCGCTTGCCGCCTTTTGTATACGCTTCGTACGTCTCGGCGGCTTCTTTCAACGTATCCGGTCTGCAGTAAATAAAATCGCGCGGGATCATATTTTCCCTCCTTCCGCTATGCGCCAGAGCCGTTCGGGCGTAAGCGGCAGCGTATCGATGGGTTTGTTTAAAGCGGCCGTCAGCGCGTTTGCAAGCGCCGCGGGCATGCCGATGATGCTGTGCTCCGAGAATTTGCGCACCCCATAGGGCGCGTTTTCTTCCGGCGTCTCCACAAACCCAATGCGGTAGTTGGGTTCCTGCCCGATGTGTAAGAGCTTGTAGGTACGCAGAGTAGGGGTGGTCAATTTCCCATTCGCATCGTAATGGTATGCCTCGCGCGTGGCCATGGAAACCCCCATCGCCATGCCGCCCGCAACTACGCCCCGCATGGCTTCGGGATCGATCGCGCGGCCAATATCCATGACGGTTGTCGCGGACAGTATGCGGTAGGTGTATTCCCTTGTATCCACCTCTACCTCAATGGCCTGCGCGCCGACGGACCAGGATGGCCCCGTCCGCCCTTTTCCAGAAACCTCGTCCAGTAAAGTCAGCCCCTTTAGCATATAGCTGCCGCGCCCCAGCGCCGGTTCTCCGATGGAGGATCCGTCCTCCGCCTGATAGCCGTTGACGATGTCCTTGAAGGGTATAAACTTTTCCGGCGCGCTTCTTTGGTACACCCGGGCGTGCGCCACTTCGATTTCCTCCTCCTTGCAGCCTAGAGCGCGTGCGCCGTTGCGCTTTAACTGGGCGATGATATCGTCCGCCGCCGCGCAGACGGCGCTTCCAGCCATATGTGCCGTCATGCTGGCTACGGTCTTCCAGTGCTCGGGGTTTAATCGCGTGTCCACCGGAAAGGAAACGTGCACCATGCTGGGCTCAATCTGCAGCTTCTCCGCAAACAGCTGCGCTAAAAGCGTCTGCCCGCCGGAGCCCATTTCCACCACCCCGGTATTGAGGTTGAAGCTGCCGTCCTGGTTGGGGGTGACGAGCGCGCCGGAAACGGCGTTGGGAGGCGGGTTTTCGCACTTCCAGAAGCAGGACATTCCCTGTGCGCGCACCGTATTTTCTTTGATGGGGATAACCCGCCCGCTTTCCCATTTCGCAAGGGACTTGAGTTGTTGAAGGCAGGCGGGAAGATCGCCGGTGTTGCCGCGGGTGACGGCTACCTGCGTAGGCGTTTCCCCGCCGGGGCGTATGGCGTTTTTCTGCCGCAGCACAAGCGGGTCCATATTGAGCTTGCCTGCAAGCGCGTCCATTGTGCGCTCGATGCAGAACGTAAACGAATCGTGCCCGAACCCGCGGTAGGAGGTCGCAAACGTATGGTTGGTATATACGCAATACGCGTTGCAGGATAGGTGCGGGACATCGTACGGCCCCGTACAGTCCACGGCGATGGCCTTTGTCATATAGGGCGCGCTGTCGCTGTAAGCGCCGCAGTCCACCCAATAGAGAAGCCGCGCGCCCTGCAATACGCCTTCCCGGTTTGCGCCCAGCGTGAGTTCCGCCTCCAGGCCGATGCGGCAGGGCGCGGTATGAAATTCTTCCTCGCGCGGAAGGGCGATGCGCACTTTCTGCCCGTTGAGTTTTTTTGACGCGAGATATGCCAAAAATTCGAGCATGACCGGCGCTTTGCCGCCGAAGCCGCCGCCCACGAACGGCGTCTTGACTTCGATTTTTCCGCTTTCCAGCGCGAATGTGTCCGCAAGCTGTGCGCGCACCTCGTACGGCGCCTGGGAGGAGGCGAATACTACCACCGTGCCGTCCGCCTTGATTTCCGCCTCGGCGCAATGCGTCTCCATGGCGGCGTGCGCGGAAGGGGGGAGGAAGAAGCGCTTTTTTATCACAACGTCGCTTGCCGAGAGCGCGTTTGTCGCATCCCCTTTTCTGACCTGATATTGGCTTGCGATGTTGCTGTTCTCCACGGGGTAAATGTCCGTCTTCGTACGCCGGTAGGCCTTCGGGTTTTCGTGGATGCGCGGGGCGTTCGCCTTTAGAGATTGCGACGGCGTCAGCATCGGCGTAAGCGGCGTATAGACGACTTCGATCAGTTCCAGAGCCCGTGCGGCGATGCATTCCTCCCACGCGACGACAAGTGCCACCGGTTCCCCCGCGTAGCGGACCTTTTCTCTAGCCAGTATGGGCCGGTCCTGCAACAGGGGGCCCACCGTGCGGGGGCAGTCCCGGCCGGTCAGCACGGCCAGCACGCCGGGCAGCGCTTCTGCTTTTGATATATCGATGCGTTCGATATCCGCGTGCGCGTGCGGGCTTGTAAGGAGGCGCGCAAATGCCGCGCCGTTTCCCGGCAGGTCGTCCGTATAGACGGCGCGGCCCGCCGCCTTGTCCCACGCGTCAAATCTGGTTGTATGCGTTCCGATGGCTGTGCTCAAAAAGATAATTCCTTCCTGCCCAAATGCCGGATTTTTACATAGTCTGTGCAGATTTGGACAGATTAACCAAGACAAAAGACGAAAAGGAGTGTTCCAAAATGAATCCGTTTCTGGAAAAGTCCGTATCCGTATTTGAGGGGATCATGGACTGGTGCACCGTCTATCCGAAACCCTACGACAAGCGCATGGTAGACCCCTACACCAAGGTCCGCATCATATTGATGAACGGCATCGAGGTGGAAAGCGTCATGTTCAAGCACCAGCTCCACCGCCATTGCACGGACAACGACGTACGGCGCGAGGTGGCGCTTTCAAGAAGGGTGGAGCAGCTGCAGCAAAAGCACATCAACTGGCTCAAACCCATAGACGAAACGGCGCTTGAAACCACAATAGGCTATGAGCATGTGGCGGTGGATTTAACGGCCTGGCTTGCCCAAAATGAGCCGGACGCGTATGTGAAACAGGCGCTCGATTTCGCCCTTTTAGAGGATTTTGACCACCTGTACCGGTATGCGAACCTTCTGGACCTTGACGCGAACATTCCGGCCGAGGGCTTAGTAAAAAGCTATGTGGAAATTACGCCGGGCAGGCCCACGATCGCGGAGCACAGGCATCCGTATGAGTCTGTCAAGCGGCATATCGACTGCAAGACCGCGAGCATCCAAACAAAGCTCAACACGCTCATCATCACCGCGGGCGAGCAGCAGACGATGAACTTTTACATGAACATCGGCAACACCTACCAGAACGATCTCGGGCGGAAGCTTTACCTGGAAATCGCGCAGATCGAGGAACAGCATGTGACCCATTACGGCTCACTTCTCGATCCCAACGCGACATGGCTCGAAAGCCTCTTAATGCACGAGTATATGGAATGCTACCTCTATTATTCGTTCTACCAGGACGAGCTTGACCCGAACGTGAAATCCATATGGGAAATGCATTTGACGCAGGAGATCGCGCAGCTTCATAAGGCCGCGGAACTTTTGCAGAAATACGAGAACAAGGAATGGCAGTCCGTCATACCCGGCGGCGATTTCCCCAAACTGTTGCAGCTCCACGATACGCGGGACTATGTGCGCAACATTCTCGGCACACAGATACTCCTGACAGCCAACAAGGAGGACTATGCGGAAGTGAACAAAATCCCGTCTTCGCATGAGTTCTTTACTTTCCAGAACCGGGTGAATCACGACGTTCACGCGGTGGCAAGCCACAAGGTGATTTATGAGCACCAGGCGCAGTTCAATACCGATTACCGCGCGGAGGTTGGCCCCAACCCCGTACAGGCGCTCACCGACCGGACCAAGGACAATACTGAGATTGCACGTACACAAGCATAAATTGTCGAAAAAGTGCCGTAGGCACAGGTTGTTCCTGCAAGGAAAGCCTTGCGACGCAGGGCTTCCGCGGCCACCGCGCATGTCGCTGGCGGCGGTTGGAAGCTTCCGTGGGCTGCGGCTCCCGCCCCCAGGGGTTTAAAAGATTGGTGGACGGCGCTTACTGCGCCGCCCGCTTTGCGTTGAAAGTCCGATTTGTCGGTGATACAATTGGTCCAATGCGACACTTCTTATCAAAAAGGGCTAGGAGGAAGATACATGGAGAAAAACTACCGCGCCGAGCTGACCGGCGTATTCGGCTGCCCGGTGGACGAAAACCCGACCGCCATCATGCAGGAGGCGGCGTTTCAGGCAAAGAACCTGAACTGGCGGTACCTGGTCCTGCTGGTGGAACCCGCCGCGCTTCATACTGCATTTGAAGGCATGCGTGCAATGCACTTTGGCGGCATCAACCTGACGGTGCCGCACAAGGTGGAGGCCATGAAGTATGTGGATGAATTGAGCGACAAGGCGAAGCTCATCGGTGCCATCAATACCGTGGTTAACCGGAACGGCGTACTTTACGGGGACAATACGGACGGCGCGGGCTTTGTGGAAGGCATGCGGAAGAAAGGGATAACTTTAAACGGAAAGACAGCGGTTGTGTTGGGCGCGGGCGGCGCTTCTCGTGCGATCTGTGTAGAGTGCGCGCTGGCCGGCTGCGCGCGTATCCTGCTGTTTAACCGTACGCTGAAAAAGGCCGAGGAGATCGCAGCCATCGTCAACAGCAATACCGCCTGCAAAGCGGAAGCTTTCCTATGGGAGCCGGGGCTTTCTATCCCCAAATGCGATATCCTGGTCAACGCCACCTCCATAGGCCTTTATCCCGACCCGAACGCCCCGGATATCCGTTATGAGGATATCACGCCGGGCATGATCGTGCAGGATATCATCCCAAACCCCGCGAATACGCCCTTTTTGCAGAAAGCGAAAGCGCGGGGCGCAACAACATACGACGGCCTTTCCATGCTGGTGGAGCAGGGCGCCATCGGCTTCAAGCTGTGGACGGGAGAGGACGCGTCTACCGATGTGATGTATGCGGCGCTGGAAAAGGAGTTTGCGTGAATATCGAATAGAGGATTGAATTGTTTTCCCGGCCTGCTGACGAACCCGGTCAGCGGGCTTTTTTATAACCGTTCAGAAGGAAGCGTTTTTCGCGCCCGCGCCCGGCTCTTCGCATAAAAGCCCTGTAACACAGGCATTTATCCCTATTTGTATACAAATCACATTTGCGTGGCATATATTGGTACTGGACATTGCCTGTCTAGAACAAACGCAAAGCAGGGAAGTGTTATGAACATAGCTTTACAAATAGAACGATCGGCGACAGGATCGGTGAACGCATCCGAAAACGTAATATTCGATTCAACCGTATACAGCTCCGGGAATATCAGTTATAACAATGCGACCGGCGAATTGACATTCAACGAGGCGGGCAGATATGTGATAGATTGGTGGGTTGCCACACAGGCCACCGCGTCGAACGTTGGCGTCGTATTTGCCGTATCTTCCTCTCAGGGAGATTTTCTTGTGGGTAATTCGCCCATCAAGAACGGAGAAGTGGTGGGGGTATGCATCGTCGACGTGGCGGCGGCCCCCGTTACGGCGGCGTTGGTAAACGCGACCCCCAACCCCATATTCTATTCCAATATTACGCCGTTAATAGCGACGCTGGTTGTGGTAGAGGATGATATCGCAGGTTCAGGGCCCACCGGGTCTACCGGCCCTAGCGGCGATACCGGACCCACTGGGCCTATAGGTCCAACAGGACCTACCGGTCCTACCGGCCCGACTGGGTCAACTGGCGATACGGGGCCTACCGGTCCTACCGGTCCCACTGGCCCGACTGGTCCCACGGGTGCAATCGGGCCCACAGGGTCTACCGGTCCTACTGGCCCGACTGGTCCCACGGGAGCAATCGGACCTACCGGCTCTACCGGTCCTACTGGCCCGACTGGTCCCACGGGAGCAATCGGACCCACCGGGTCTACCGGTCCTACTGGCTCGACTGGTCCCACGGGAGCAATCGGACCTACCGGCTCTACCGGCCCTAGCGGCGATACCGGACCCACTGGGCCTATAGGCCCAACAGGACCTACCGGTCCTACCGGTGCAACTGGATCGACTGGACCAACTGGCGATACGGGGCCTACCGGACCCACCGGTGATACTGGACCAACTGGACCTACAGGTGCGACTGGCCCAACCGGTCCCACGGGAGCAATCGGACCTACCGGCTCTACCGGTCCTACTGGCCCGACTGGTCCCACGGGAGCAATCGGACCCACCGGGTCTACCGGTCCTA
>JAEYHP010000015.1 GCA_023409435.1 Bacillota bacterium
GTCTATGCCTGCCGCCATGCCGGAAACCACCGTCGCGCCATGTTTGACGAGTTCCTGCCCGAAATGCAGCGCCACCGCCTCGCCATAGGCGGTGTGCTTGCGCATGCCGACCATCGCAATGGGAAGCGGGAGCTCTTGGGGCAGCCGACCCCGTACATACAATATGGCGGGCGGATGGCGGATTTCTTTTAACAATGCCGGGTATTGCTCTGAAAATAACGACACAATCTCCGTTTTATTTTCCTTTACCCACAGAATATGCCGTTCAACCTCTTCTTCTTTCGCCAGCGCGCAAAGTTTCCCCGCAAACGCCTGCCCCCACTGCGTGAATGCGGACACGGTCCCTTTTTGCGCGAGCTCGTATACAACGCTCGGCGTGCGGTAACGCGCCATCAGCTGCGAAAACAGCAGGGCGTGCGCCCCCGTCGCGTGGTGCAGCCACAAACAAAGCTCTTCCTCCCGCGTGTAGGTCTTCATATTAACCTCCGAAGTTGTGGGAATCCAGGCTGCGGTATTGGATCGCCTCCGCGATATGCGCGCTCAAAATATGCTTCTCCCCTTCAATATCGGCAATTGTGCGCGCAACCTTTAGGATACGGTTGTAGGCGCGCGCGCTCAGGCGCAGGGAAGAAAACGCCTGCTTGAGCATCGCCTCCGAGTTTGCGTCAAGCGCGCAGTAGGTTTTTAATAATCTGTTTGGAAGCTGTGCGTTGAAGAATATGCCTTCCTTTTGGTAGCGTTCGCGCTGGACATTCCTTGCATTGTTGACGCGCGCGCGGATGGCGGCGGAAGGTTCGCCGGATGACTTGCTTGAAATATCGGAATAGCCGACCTCGGACATTTCCACGTTGATGTCGATACGGTCGAGAAGTGGACCTGAAATTTTGCCCTGGTAGCGCTGGATCTCGAACGGCGTGCAGCGGCAGGGCGATATGCGGGAGCCGTAGTTGCCGCACGGGCAGGGGTTCATGGCGGCGACCAGCATGAAATCCGCAGGATATGTAGCATTGGCAGTCGCCCGCGTGATGGTGACGACTCCGTCCTCCAGCGGCTGGCGCAGCGCCTCCAGTACGTCCTTTCGGAATTCGGGCAGCTCGTCCAAAAACAGCACGCCGTAATGCGCCAGGCTGATTTCGCCCGGCAGCGCCCGCTGCCCGCCGCCTATCAGGGCTGCTGCGGAAGCGCCGTGGTGCGGGGAGCGGAACGGCCGCTCCTTGATGATGCCGCCGCATTCGCGCGTAGCCCCCACGACGGAGTGTATTTTAGTGATTTCCAATGCTTCTTCAAACGTAAGATCGGGCAATATTGAAGGAATGCTGCGCGCCAGCATGGTTTTGCCGGAGCCGGGCGTGCCGATCATAAGAAGGTTGTGCCCGCCCGCCACGGCGATCTCCGCCGCGCGCTTGGCGCTCTGCTGGCCCTTGATTTCAGAGAAGTCGGCCGAATGGACGACACTCATGGAGTCCCAGGTTTTTGCGGGATACACGGTATACGGCGCGTCGCCCCTTAAGAATTCCACCGCCTGCCGCAGGTTCTTGACGGGCAGCACCTCCGCGCCCGTAATATAAGCCGCCTCCTCCGCGTTCCCCTCCGGCAGCACGATGCTCTTCGCGCCGTGGGCGAACGCGTCGATCACCATGGGAAGCACGCCGTCTATGGCGCGAACGGCGCCGTCGAGCCCAAGCTCGCCTAAAAACAGCAGGTCCTTCGTCTTTTCCGGCGGGATCTGCCCGGCCGCCTCCAGTAACCCGACCGCAATGGGAAGGTCGTAGACCGAACCTTCTTTTTTCAAGTCCGCCGGGGCGAGATTGACCGTGATGCGGTTGACTGGGAATGCAAAGCCGCTGTTCTTGATGGCGGCGCGCACCCGCTCGCGGGATTCGCGCACGGCAGCGTCCGGCAGACCGACCGTTTCAAAGGCAGGCAAGCCGTTTGCGATATCCACCTGAACCTGCACGGAAAACCCGGAGATGCCACTAAGCCCATAGCTTTGAATGCTGGAAAGCAAGCAGTTACCCCCTTATTTTTTAAGCCGCGCCTTCTCCCCCTGCGGCTTAATGCGTTTTTATCTTTGGCGGTTTGTTTCTTCCTTAAGTCCCCTTAAACGGATACATATTTTAATTATCGTTTGTAATTGCTTTAACCTGTAGTGCACCAAAGCATGATGGCCTTTATTAGTTGGTCTTCACCGCGAATCCGCGTGCCCATTGCAATGGAGAAAATGTCATAGTGCTATATCCACCGGAAGACAGCATTCCAAGGGCCGTTGCCTGATTGCTGGAAAGGCTATACACGGGGCTGCCACTATCCCCATTTAATACCCCCGAAGCTTCCCTTTCCAGAATTATGGTATGAACCATTCCTGAAACGTAAAAAGGCCCCTCTTCCGACCCGTGATTCAATATCGTATTTGTATTGATCACCCGGCATTTGTTCCGATGGCCATTTTTACCGAAATTATACACAATATCGTTTTTCGCAGGCAAGTTAAAATTGCCCTTTACGGCATATGCCGTGCCACTGCCTGAATATTGTACCAGGTTTGTTAACGCATGGCTTTCGGCTACCTTTGTTATGGAAAAGTCGCCGTTCTCATTATATTTGTATTGCTGGAATGTTACTTTTCCAATCATATTGCTTGAAGTCGAACTGTTTACGTATACCTTGGTTCCTTCGCTTAAGCCACCATGCCCGCACGTTATGATCGCAGGCGATCCATCATAGGCGCCACAAAACGCCAGAGTGGATACGGATGAACCGGACTTTCGCAAGCTGGATCCACCTTGAAGAGCGGCAGTTGGCTTTTCTTTCTCGGAAGCCTGAACGGCAATGGGCAATTGCGTACCTTTTTGCACGGCAATTTTACTTTGTACGAATGCCCAAGCCTTTGTATACTCTGTTCTGGGGACAATGATCACCGCTTTGATCGTCTCATCGCAGGCATAACATTGGTTCCAATCAATTTCTTCGGCCTGAAACCACTTTATGATATCCTTACACAGAGATTCGAGATAGTTTTTAGAGTATTCTGCTTTGTAAAAAAACAGAATTTCCGGATTGCTCACAGCTTTCACATAGCGGGATACGGTGGAGCTGCTTAAATTGGTTAGTTTAACAACAAGCCGGCCATTGCCGTTGTTATACGCGCCGCCGTATTCATCAGGGAAAATGATCTTCGTATCCGTCTGTTCAAATGAACTGATGATTTCGTTATAGGCTTGAGTTACTTTTTGCTGCATATCCATTTTAAATAACTCTTCTCTTGAAAAGTCTTTTGTCACATCGGATACAAACACGGCATTGGAAAGACCTTCTACCGCCTCCCTCTCACCAACGGCAAAAGCGAATGATCTGTGAGATAGCAATAATCCGAGAAGCAATGCCGCAACAAAAACATGTTTTTTCATGTTTCCCCCTCTTCATTGTAGCCTCAGGATTTATTGCGCCTTTTGCTCCTTTCGGAACACCAACAGCTTGTTGCCGATAAAATTGATAACCACGGCAACCGGCGTCGCAATGAGGTTGCGCATAGTGCCGTTTTCAATGCCAAACCAGGCTCGGCACGCGTACAAAATGCCAAGCGACGCGCCGTAGGAAACGAGGTTCACAAGTACAAACAGCAAAAACTCTTTTTTCGTGCGCTTCTGCTCCTGCTTGAACGTCCACCTGCTGTTCCACAGGTAGCTGTTCAATACGCCGCAGGAATAGGAAACGGTCTTGGACAGCGCGTCCCCAAAGCCAAATACGCTGTTAAAGAGGCCGAACACCAATAAATCGATGACGGTGTTCAAGATGCCTACCACGTTGAATTTCAGGAACTGCTTCAATGGCTCCCAATACCGCTTCATACTACGCTCCATACATCAGGTTGCCACCGGGTACGTATTTCAGGAATTGCGCATAGCCGATGGGGATTTCATAGCCCGAAAGCCCGGGATACAGCAACAGGAAGAGTATCACCGCCGCAGCCATCCACGCCCATTTCACCCACTTGACGCTTGGGTTCTTCCGCTCCCAACCCTGCAGCATGAACACGCCGCAGAACACGATAAACGGAACGGTCGCAAAGAAGTGGTAAATAAACGTGCAGCGCGTTACCAGCACCCAGGGCAGGAAATTCGCCGCAACCCCTACAAACAGGGCGGTAATGCCGGGGTCGCTTTTTGTTCTGCGCATGGCGCGGCTGACGATCAACGCGACAGTCACCGTCGTGCATACCCACCATACCGCGGGATTTCCCGAAGCGGTGAGGGTGGCAAACTGCCCTTCCGGGAGGCCTGTGCCCTGGAAATACCACATGGGCCGGAATGTAAACGGCCACTCCCACCAGGTGGACTGGTACGGATGCGTTGCCTCCAGCGTGCTATGGTAATTCCACATGTACTTCTGGTAGTTCCATACATCCCCTAAGGTATGCTCTCCCACGCTGAGCATATAGGGCAGGTAGGAAAGCACGTAGACAATCAAAGGAATAACAATAAAGAACACGCAGCAGAACAACAGGGTTTTTACTACGTTCTTCCAAAATCCCCTCGTTTTTTCCGCAAGCGCCGCATCGCCGGAGTTTATCGCCGCGCGGTATTCCCGGTAACGCTCGATAAAGGAAAGCACCAGCAGTACGGCAAGACCGCCGCCCGCGTAAATGCAGATCCATTTGGAGGCAGCGCCCAAAGCGAAGAATATTCCCGCAAACCCTAAGGGCTTAATAGTCGCCCTCAGACCGTCCGTATAGAAACTCATGCAGTAATACTGGTACATGTAGTAGTACATGAGCAGTATAAAAAACACGGCGTAGACGTCTATGGTGGCGATGCGCGTCTGCGTGAAGTGCATGAAGTCAAACGCAAATAAAGTCGCGCCCAGTAGCGCGTATTCCGCGTTTTTGAATAGCCGCCTGCCAAACAGGTAGAATATGGGTACCATGCCAATACCAAAGAGCGTGCCTATGATACGCCACCCAAACGGATTCATGCCGAAAACCGTGATGCCCAGCATGATAAACACCTTGCCGAGCGGCGGATGCGTGTTTTCATACGGCTCCAGACCTTTAAAATGTTCATAACCCGTGCGCGCATGGTACAGTTCGTCAAAGTACATGCCGTTAAAGCTTGAGGGATGGTCCGGCACCGTATCCTGCTCGTCCACCAGAAGCGCAGCATTCGTATCCGCTGCTTTGGGAACAAGACGGTTCCCGTTTGCATCAAAGAACGCGAGCTCGCGGATAGCTAACTCCCCGGTGTAGTTTTTGAGTTCCAGCGCGGTGGTGGTGAGGTTCGCCGCTTCCTGATGCCAGCGGAACATTTCGTCGAACCGCTGATCGTATGTGATTTCGCTGCCATCGTCGCCTGTAAGCTGCAGCGTTCCTTCCGCAATGCCGCCGAATATCCAGTATTCCGCTATGGTAACGGGCGCGTCGAACGTAAGTGTCACGCTCTCCCCCGGCTGCATGCTGACATATTCGCTTTCGGGCGCTGTGAGCGACCCCAATTGGAACAGCGCGATTGCGGCATATACGATTGTAAGCCCCCAGCAATAGAGCCGATCTCTTTTTGTAAGGCGCAGCTTTCTTTCATACGGCTTCTGCGCAAGAAGGTCCTGCGCCGGGGTAGAGGATGTTTTAAGCTCCTCCACCTTTTTCGCATGCATGGCGTCCAGCAGCGCCGTCTTTTTGATGTTGCCCCGTATGACGATATCATAGGCCGCATAGCACAGGTATGCAAACATCAGTACATTAAGAAGCGAGCCCACCCTGGTCAGCACTTCATATGCGCCCTGCCGCAACTCTTGATGGTCCACGATGACAAACGCGCCAAGCACGTTAAGAAGCACTGTGACGCTGAACCCGAGGAAAGCGATATAGAGCCGCCTGTCGTTGTAATATAAGCCCGCCAACAGCAATAATAGCAGCGCCGGGAATATGTAGCGCTCATGCATGTAAAGGCCGATTGTGAACAGCGCGCAGATTAAAAGCGCGGCAGTTAAAAACAGGATACCCCTTTGGTTCTTTTTGCGTCCCATAGCGTAAAGCCAGATAGCGGCGACCACGGAAAGCACTATGCCGATATAGCCCCAGACCTCAAAGGAGAACAGGAAAGGAACCGCCTCTATGCCCTTCCAGTTTCCGCCGATGAGCGCGAACAGGTTGAATGCCTCAATACTCGCATACGGGTAGGAAGTGGCGGTGCCGAGGTATTTTTCCTTAAGCCACGCAAAGCCCTGCCCATCTCCAAATGGCAGCGCCAGCAGCAATATGACAGCTACCGCAGCAAGTACGGAAAGCACGGTATGAAGGAGCTGCTTTTTCCAATTGGCGCGGTTGAACTCCAGAAAATATGCCGCGGCAAGCAAAGGCCCGAACATCAGCGCCTGCGGCTTCATCAATATCGCTATGCCAAAGAGCGCTCCCGCGGCAATTTTACGCTCTGTCATAAACAAAGAGAGTACGCCGAGCATGCACAGCGTAAGTACCGAATCGATCTGCCCCCAGCCGCCCGAAACAAACGCGAACACCGGATTGAAGGCAACGACCGCCATCAGCAGCAGCGCGCGGCTGTTGGGTACGTTCAGATTTCGTGCGATGCGATAAACAAGATACGCAGAAACCAAATCCGCTGCAATGGCGGGAAGCTTGATGAGCAGTATCATGGCCGCGCCGCCCTGCGGCAGGTTCAATAGCTTTCCCATTCCGCCAACCAGCCAGAGCACATACATATATCCGGGCGGATAATCCGCAAACATACCGCTAAAATAAAAGCCGCCGGGGCCATTTTCCACCATGTTTCCCGCCCAGCCCAAAAAGCAGCCGATATCCGTGCTGTGGCCTATGAATATGACGGAAAATACCAAACGCAGCATAAATGCCGCAACCATAATCAAAAGGACCTGCTGCCTCTGCCTGTCCTCCGTAAACCCGGCCATGGATGGAACGCGTATGGTTTTGCGGTATAAAAGCGCAAAAATGCCAGCTACAAACGCCGTGGCCATCCAAATCAGAAACATGTATGGCAAGGGCGCGGACTCGCTGCCTATATAATCGCTAGGATCAAGCTTTTCAAAGGAAGCGGCGTCCGCCGGAGGGTTAGGTTCTATCTGCATGGAAACATTGCGGAACATCGCAACTCCTGAAGAGAGCGCGCCATATCCGCCCACGCGCAGGGAAAGTACAAGCTCCGTCTGCTCAGGGCCTGTCCTGCCAACAAGCTCCACCGGGGTAAAGCCGTCCGTCAGATATATTGGCTCGGAGGAAGCGTAGGTATCCGTCACCGAAACGGTCGCGCCCGCATCCCCTTCTATGCCGTCCGCTAAAATCTCGCAGGTAATCCGGTAATAGGTATCGGGCTCGACGGTAACAAGCTGGCTCACCCGCGCGTCGTTCGGCTCCAGGTTTTCAATCACCACGTAGCGGCCGCCATCGCCGTCCTGTTCCAGATACGCCGCGCTGGCCTCGGGGAACCAAGCTTCATAATACCAGCCGGAAGGCAAGTCCTGATCCGCAGACGTCGCCGAAAAATCGCTGTTGTAAAGCAGGTTTTCCCCATCCAGCGCCAAAGCGGGGGCAGTCTCAAAAAGTAAAATCACCAGAGCACAAAGTGCAACCAAACGTCTTTTCAGCATACGCGCTCCAAAAATAAGATAAACAAGGGGGGTCATTCCATTTGCATCATAGCATAAAAAGAAACGGCCCGCAAAGATGGCCGCAAAAACTTTAATACTAATTCTAAACATTACCACGTCGTCGCGGCGGTTCTTTTCGCGTGTGAAGGTGTCGCCCTCCGCTTTGTATGTGTTACTGTTCTTCATTAGTATTGCGCATCCGCCATAAACGCATTTTCGATATGGCGTACCGCACCCGTATTCAGGTCAACTTCCGCCACATCAAACCGTACGTTCGTTTCCTCCGGCTGGTTCTGTAAAAAACCAAGCGCCGCGCGCACCATGCGGCTTTGCTTACGCTTATCCACCGCCTCGCAGGCAAGGCCATACTTCGTAGACGAACGCGCTTTGACCTCCACAAACACGGTCAGTTCCCCATCCCGCAGGATAAGGTCGATTTCATCCCGCCCAATGCGATAATTGCGGGCAATCAGCAGATATCCCTTTTGCTCGAGATATTCTAGGGCAAGCTCCTCGCCGTATACACCTTTTTCGCGTTTATCCGCCATATCATTCTTCCCCGAACAGCTTCTTTAAAAAGCTGCGGCGGTGGATGGGGCAAGGTCCGTAGGCCTTGAGTGCGTCGATATGCTCCGGCGTGCCGTAGCCCTTGTTGCTTTTAAACCCGTACTGCGGGTAGATTGTGTCCTGTTCGATCATGTATGCGTCCCGCTCCACCTTGGCGACAATGGAGGCCGCCGCAATCAGGTAACTCCTTGCGTCCCCGTGGATATAGGGATGCTGGCGGGCGGAAATATTGAGCCCCTGCAGCGCGTCGATCAGCACGTCCGTCACCGGGATATTCATGTTTTCAAACGCGAATTGGAACGCCCGCTTTGTGGCCTGCAATATGTTGATTTCATCGATCACGTCCGGCCAGACCCAGCCTAAAGCATAATCAGAAGAAAGCGCCCGTATCTCTTTTGCAAGCTGTTCGCGCCGTTTTTCCGCGAGCTTCTTGGAATCGTTCACATAATGGATAAACGGCTCGGGCGGCAGCACCACGCAGGCGGAAACCACAGGCCCGGCGAGCGGGCCGCGCCCAACTTCGTCCATACCCGCGAGCACAATACCCGGTTCCTGCCAGAACCCGCGCTCAATCTCGGTGAGCGCAAACAAGCGTTCCGCCTCAGCGATCTTCGCCATGCGGCTCTTCCCCCGTTTCCGGCGCTTTTGCCGGTTGTTCCGGTTCGTCCGGGTCGTCCAGCGTGACGCGCGCGATACGCCCGGCCCGGAATTCATCCAGCACGATGCGCGCGGCGCGTTCGGTATCCGCCTCGTTCCCCGGCAGCAGGAACCCACGGCTTCTCGCTACCTCCTGAAGCAGCGCATCCTCTTCTGTCTCCTTCGTCACCTTGGGATAGCGGGCCTGCAGCGCTTCCGCGCATTTCTGCCTGAGGGTAACGAGCAGCAGCCCCGCGAGCGTCTCCATATCCATGATGTCGTCCTTGATGGAGCCCAAAAACGCCAGCCGCTGCGCATACCGTTCATTATCGAGCTTGGGCCAGAGAAGCCCTGGCGTATCCATCAACTCCAGGTACGGCGTAATCTTTACCCACTGCTTGCCGCGCGTCACGCCGGGCATGTCCCCCGTCTTTGCGCGCGCTTCCCCGGCGATGCGGTTGATGAACGTGGATTTGCCCACGTTGGGGATGCCGACAATCATGACACGCACCGTCTTTTGGATTCCCTTTTGCCGCATCTTTTCCACGCTTTCCGAAGCCGCGCCCTCAATGAGCGATATGACCGCCTTCTTGTTTCCGCCGGTGGATACGAACGGTACGGCCGGTATGCTGCGCTCGGAGTAATATTGAATAAAGCGGCGCGTCACGTTCGCATCCGCAAGGTCGCTTTTGTTGAGCACAAGCAGGCGCTTTTTGTTTTGAAACAAATCGTCAAAATCCGGGTTCCCGGTGGAAAGCGGTGCGCGCGCGTCCACAAGCTCCACGACAACGTCAATGAGCTTGAGGTTTTCGATTAACATCCGGCGCGCTTTCGCCATATGGCCGGGGTACCATTGAATAACCATGGGGACCTCCTGATATAAAAAAACCC
Organism: Bacillota bacterium; assembly: GCA_023409435.1. Taxonomy (GTDB): domain Bacteria; phylum Bacillota; class Clostridia; order Christensenellales; family CAG-138; genus JAEYLA01. The sequence continues at coordinate 9,709 of JAEYHP010000015.1, forward strand.
GCCGCCCGGCCGGTGTTCCGGCGTGCAGTCGGGTTCTTTTCTTTTCTCTTGGTTACTCCGCGCTCTTTTTAACCTCGATACGTTCGGTGACCTTGGCGGCCTTGCCGATACGGTCGCGCAGATAGTACAACTTCGCGCGGCGGACCTGACCGTGGCGGACGACCTCGATGCGACCGATACGGGGGCTGTTGTACGGAAACGTCCTCTCCACGCCTACGCCATAGGATACGCGGCGTACGGTAAAGCTCTTGCGGACTGCGCCGCCCTGCATTTTGATGACGATGCCCTCAAAGTTCTGCAGGCGCTCGCGGTTGCCTTCCACGACCTTGACGAATACGCGGACGGTGTCGCCGATCTGCAGCTTGGGCAGATCCGTGCGAAGCTGTTCTTTTTCGAGTTCACGAATGATGTCAGACATAATTTTCTCCTTTTTCATAGACGTTCGTGCCCGTTTTTTCTTCCGAACAGAGGACCGCCCGTTTTCCGTTGGCTAGTATAACACATACCATGCGGTATGGCAACCATTATTCCTGATATTCCGCGGAATTTTCGGCCCCAAGCTCCGCTAAGGCGGCTTTTTCCGCCTTAGAGAGCGTTAAGCCCCGCAAAAGCTCCGGCCGTGTTGCCTGCGTCTTTACGACGGACTGCGCCTTTCGCCACGCGGCGATGTTGGCGTGGTGGCCGTTTAACAGGATTTCCGGCACTTTCTTCTCGCGAAAATCCGCGGGGCGCGTGTACTGCGGGTATTCGAGCAACCCTTGGCCGGAAAAGGATTCTTCTTCCGCCGAGTCGCTGCATCCGAGTACTCCCGGGATAAAGCGGGAAAGGCAATCGATGAGCACCATGGCGGGCAATTCGCCTCCGGTGAGGACGTAATCGCCTATGGAGACTTCCTCATCCATAATGTCCATCACGCGCTCATCCACACCCTCGTAATGCCCGCACAGCAGCAGCAGGCGGTCTTCCTTTGAAAGTTCCCGCGCGTACTCCGGCGTAAGAGTCCTCCCGCGCGGGGAAAGCAGGATGCGCCGCGCTTTCGCGCCGCTTAATACCGCGTCCACGCAGTCGTAGATGGGCTGCGCCATCATCACAAGGCCCGCGCCGCCGCCGAAGGGATAATCGTCCGCTTTGCGATGCTTGTTGTCCGTATAGTCGCGGATGTCATGGACGTCTACATTCAACAGGCCGCTTTCCGCGGCGCGCTTTAATATGCTTGCATTGAGTACGCCCGCAAACATCTCCGGGAAGAGCGTGAGCACGTCAATCTGCAAATAAAGCGACCTCCCCGACAACCTCGCTGTTGAGCACAATGCGTTTTTGTTCCACGTCCACCGTATGGAGCACCTTTTTCAGGGCGGGGAGCATCATGCTCCTCTCCCCTTCCACCACATACACGTCGTTTGCGCCGGTTTCCAGCACGTCCGTAATATGGCCATACGCCGTACCTGCCGTATCCGTCACCGTGCAGCCGATCAAATCGGCCACAAAGTATGTATCCGGCGGGAGCATGACGGCATGGGTTTTGTCCACGCACAGGTAAGCGCCGCGAAGCTTCTCCGCCTCTTCGCGGGTATCGACCCCTTCGATATGCAACGTCACGGCGTCGGGACTGATCCCGATACCGTTGAGCTTCACAAGGGTCCGCTTGCCGTCCGCTTCCAAGTACGCTTCCTGTAAACCGCGGAAGCGGTTTACATTATCCGTAAGCGGATCGAGCTTTACGTTGCCCTGCACGCCGTGCGGGCGTACGATGCATGCGATACGGTAGTACTCCATCAGACGATTTCCACGATATACTTTTTGTCTCCCCTGGCGGACGCCGCCTTGACCACAGTGCGGATGGCCTTTGCGATACGCCCCTGCTTGCCGATGACCTGCCCCATATCGTCGGGCGCTACGGAAAGCTCGATAATGGTGGCCTCTTCGCCTTCCTTGACGACCACCTTGACCTCTTCGGGTTTATCCACCAGGTTTTGGGCGATAAATCTCACCAGTTCGTCCATTGTTTACGCTCCTTATTGGATGGCGCCGCTCTTTTTGAGGAGCGCGCGCACGGTGTCCGTGGGCTGTGCACCCTTCTTCATCCAATCCACTGCCTTCTCGTTTTCCACAACGATCTGGGCGGGATTGCTGATGGGATTGTAATAACCGATTTCCTCAACGAAAGCGCCGTCACGCGGAGCGCGGGAATCGGCGACGACGATGCGGTAAAAAGGTGCCTTCTTTGCGCCCATCCTGCGCAGCCTGATCTTAAGCATGATTGTATCCTCCTAAATATGTGTGTGTTTTCTTTATGAATACGGAATATCCCGTGCTTCAACTATTTAACCGCAATGCTCCCGCCGCTGTGCGGCGCGTGCCGCTATCGCGTCACGATACGAATTTCGTTTTAAACGAAATTTGTATTAAAAATGGAAGGGCATGCGCATCCGGCCCTTTTTTCCTTTGCCGCCGGAGAACTGCTTCATCATCTTCCGGGTGGCCTCAAACTGGTTCAATAGGCGGTTGACGTCCTGGAGCGTGGTGCCGCTGCCGCGCGCAATGCGCTTGCGGCGGCTGAAATTTAAAATATCCGGGTTGGCACGCTCCGCCTTTGTCATGGAGAGAATTACTGCCTCCATGCGCGCCATCTGCTTTTCATCCACCTCGAGGTTGCCAATCTTGCTTGCGTCCACGCCCGGCATCATGCCGATGATATCCTGAATGGAACCCATATTCTTCATCTGGCGGAACTGGTCTAAAAAATCCTCCAGCGTAAAGGTATCCTTGCGGATTTTTTCCGCAAGCTCCACCGCCTTCTTTTCATCAAAGTTGGCCTGTGCCTTTTCAATGAGGGACAATACGTCCCCCATGCCGAGGATACGGGACGCCATGCGATCCGGATGGAACGGCTCAATATCCGTGAGCTTTTC
>JAEYHP010000068.1 GCA_023409435.1 Bacillota bacterium
TGGTTGATCAGGGCCGCCTTAACCGGGTGATCGGGGACGTGATAGCGCATTTCTCCCTTCCACCTTTGCCGCTTGTCGGGCTGTCCATGGGAGGAGGCGCTGCAATTGGGTATATGTTGGAACACCCTGAGCAGGTGACCGGCGCGGTGCTGATGGGACCCGGGGGATTGGGAGATAAAATCTCAAACCAGTTCCTGTCTTGGTTATTTGCAAAAACGCCCGGCGCTTTGATGGCCACAACCAGGTATTACGGCAATTTATCCCCTGAAAAAATGTGCAAAACCATGGCTTCCATGCTGCATCAGAAAGAAGCCGCATCCAACCTTGATGACCTTACCGCCCTGCTGCTGGAGGAAGCGAAACTAAAGTGGAAACACAGGGAAAAGTCCATGGACGACTGGCAGCTCCAGGGACTGGCCCCGTTCAAACTGAAAATCAACTTCCTGCCCGAGCTTCATCGCATTAGCTGCCCGACGCTTTGGCTTCGCGGGGAAAACAATCTTGTCGGCCAAAGCGTCATGGAGGAGGCTGCAAGCGTAACGCCCAACGGCAAGCTTATCGTCATCAAGGAAGCGGGCCACTTACTCCCGCTGGAGCAGCCGGAAGAGGTGAGCCGGGCGGTCGGGGAATTCCTGCTGTCGCATCACATTTAGCCAAATCAGTCTTTCTTGCCGACAAACAATGCCAGGAATCTGTCCCAGATCGTCTCTTCCTTTGGCGCGGTTTCCGCGCCTTTTGCTTCGTCCGGCTTTAAGTAGCTGCAGGACGGCATGATCGAGCCGCCCGCAAAGGTATCGGAGTTTTTCCTGCAGGTGCTCTACCATGGGATTATCAGTTTTGAGTAAGAACTATTTCTTGTCTTGTGCAATATGGCGGGCCGAATAAGCGATAAAATACGTCGGGACGCTTAAAAGTATGCCTGCGAATAAATCTAATATCGAATGTTGTTTGATCAAAACCGTGGAAACGCAAATCAATACGGCCAGCAGGATCATGAACCATTTCATGCTCTTATGAAATTTTGTACTTTTGCAGGCCGCGACGACAGTAGCCAAAGTTCCCACCGCGTGCATACTTGGAAGAACATTCGTGTTGGTATCAACGGAGTAGATTGCCCGTATGGTTGCGGTAAACAGATTGTGATTTTCAAATTTGTCCGGCCGCAATTCCTGTGCGCTGGGGAAAACAAAACAGATCAGCAGGCTTAGAACAAGACCGATCATCAAATGACGCATGAATTTTTGGAAAACGGGGACGTCGGCGAACATCAAAAACAAACCCGTGCCGATGACATACGCGTACCACATGCAATAGAAAATCACGAAAAAATCCACAAACGGGATACTGTTATCCAGCGGGATATAGGATATCCAGTACTGTGGCGCGGTATATTGCTCCAAAGCCCAAAATGCGAATAGATATATGGGCAAAAACAAAACGAACCAAAAATGGCGGCGGTTTTTCATGTTTCACTGCTTTGAATGAGCAATTATGTTAAGCCTCGCTCAAGTATTTGTTTTAACCAAATCATAGTATAGATTCAAAGAAAAAGCAAATATTGTTAGCCCACAAAAGGAAGCCGTGGGGAGCGGCCCGCGACTTTTCCTATCGCTCATTGACAGATGAAAAGAATATGCTACAGTTAAATTTGTAACGATCTGCAAGGGGAGGGTAATATATGGAACTGTGTGCGTTTCCGTTTCAAAAGGTCAAGGTGGCGTATTTTTCGGGAACGGGCGGAACAGCGTACGTTGCGGATTGCTTCGTTCAGGCGCTTGGCCAACGCGGCGCGCAAACCGTGCCGGTTTCAATACGCGCGGGAGACGCATACAAAAACGACGGAGAAGATTTTCTGCTGCTTCTGTTTGCCGTACATGCGGCGAACGCGCCCGAACCGGTATATACCTGGCTCAAAAGCATGGGTGCTGCGGGCGCAAAGCTGCCCGCAGCCGTTATTTCCGTTTCCGGCGGCGGAGAAATTTCGCCCAATACCGCTTGCCGGTTGAGCAGCATACGCAGGCTTCAAAAGATTGATTGTCCCGTACAACTCGAAGAAATGCTCATTATGCCGCCCAACCTCTTTCTTGAAACCGACCCCGCCCTGTGCGGCAGGATACTCAACATATTGCCGCAGAAGGTGGAACGGATTTTAAATGCGCTCGAAACCGGCGCGCCCAGCCTGAAAAAACCCAAGAGGATCGACCGCCTTTTCTCCCACGTTTTTGAGATAGAAAAGCTCGGCTGCCGGTTTTACGCCAAGACAATCAGGCGGACGGAGGATTGCAACGGCTGCGGCTTGTGCGCGCGGGAATGCCCCGGCCGGAATATCGCAATGGAAAATGGGAAGCCGCGGTTTCAAGCCAAGTGCCTGCTTTGTCTGAGATGCATCTACCGGTGCCCCCAAAAAGCGCTGCGGCCCGGCCTGGCGAAAAAGGCGGTTCTTTCCGGCGGCTATGATATTGCGGCCATGCGGAAGGCGGCGGACGAGAAATTACCGTGCGATATTGAAAAAACGGCAAAAGGCTGGCTCTGGAAGGGCGTGCGCATTTATCTTTTGGAGGAATAGGCGGGTTATTCGAGCCAAACAAAACATTATGCTTTTTGATATGGATATATCCAAATAAGAAATTCGCAATTTATAAAATAATTTGTCACTTCTTGTCCCATTTGGGTGCCTGTCCCGTGTTTACTATATAGGATGCAATTTGCGTCCAAATAAAAAACATGGGGGTAATTTGTTATGAAGAGGAGAATCTTTGCTGTGCTGCTCTTGACGCTCCTGCTGAGCGCGCTGAGCATGCCGATCGTGGCGTCCGCTCTTGAGGTGCAGCCGTTTGGAGCGGCTGAAGCCGATGGAGGATTGACATCTGCAGGAGGAACCGGACACTATCTCTATATTTATGTATTTGGCGGAAGCGAGTATAAAACGGGAACATCAACGTTATACCGCTACGACAGCGGATGGAAAAAAGTCAAAGCTGTAACGGTATCGGGGTATAGTCAGGAGTTAGAAAAGGACGTTTATACAACATTATCATCGGGATCTTATAAAGTAGAGGTTTCTGCAACAACCGGAGACGGATCATTCTCATATCCGGTGTACTATAATTTGTAAAAAACACAGATAAAAACAGGCCACCGTGCAGGTGGCCTGTTTTTATCCATTATAGGGCAAAAGGTCGCATACGATATCATCAATGTCTTCCAAAGTAAATATGTTTTCGATATCTACAGCAATAGCATATGAACTTTGCATGGCTATACCATGATAAGAATTTTCTTTTTCAGTATAGACTCCCTCAAATAGTAAGCTATTTGGCCCATAAGTGGAATGATAGATCGCATCATCCTTTTTAAGCATAGCCTCTTTCTTTTGATTATCAAGCGGCCAACGCTGCACAATATATATGCTGGTTTGACCTGTAGCATATTTTGAAGAAACAGACCGGCCCCTTGCTCTGCTATTTGTTACGGAAATACTTTGTAAAGTGTATTTTGTACTGGGCAAATAAAATATCGTATCGTTAACCTGAGTAAATGCTTCGGAAACAGAGGCAACGCTATTTTGGGAGCTCTCATGTATTTCGGTTCTAGGTGCAACATGTATGGTAGGGACTTCATCGGTACTAATTCTAATATAATTGTCAACAATCTCTACAATCACCTTGTAAACCTTTGCAGCAAACGCTTGACCTGGTGCAGTAAACGCAAGGAACGCGCTAAAAAGCAGTACAATCGCACAAGCGGCCGCCCAACGCCGCAATGCTGCGCCATGCGTTACACGCGTGCTTTTTATTGTTAACCCCGTAAGCGCCTGCCACTCTTTCGGCGTCATGCCGTTTTTTTTGCGCGCGCCTTCCAAAAGCTCCAAGACATCAGGCCTGCCTTGCTCCTTCCAAATGCGGCGGGCCTCACGGTAGCTTATTTTGCGGTAGGGGTCGATAAGATTTGGCTGAAGGCGAATTCGCCGTTTAAGTTCTGGCCAGTTCATGCGCGGACCTCCTTGCTAATGAATACACGCCACCCTTACTCAAATGGGACAGACAATAGCAGGAGGAACAAAGTTTTTCTGCTCATTTTGTTGGAATAGGTGTCAAGGAGTTCCTGCTTCATGCGGGTAAACTGCCTGCGCAGCGTATCGTGCTTGATATTGAGCTGCTCGGCCAGCACACGGCTGGGTTCGCCGTCGATAACGTGAATGATAAACGCTTCCCGTATTTCGGGCGGATATTTCAAGAGCAATTGCTGAAGGGTCAATTTCGATTCCACAATATCATAATGGTCGATATCTTCAATTTTTACGTCATCCAGCGTTTCCCAAAGTTCCGTATCCGCATTGTTTCTTAAAAAGTTCTTGGCCTGGTTGCGTACGATCTGTTTCATATAGCACACACAGGAAGCCTCACTTTCAAACGTGCGCTCCTTTTCAAGCATGATCAGTACGGTATCCTGCACGATATCAATCGCCTGTTCTCTGTTGTTGACATAGGTAAGGGCCAGGTTCTCAAGCGTCCGGTGAACCCGCAAAAACAACTGCGTAATGATCTCTCCTGTTGTAGTAAACGCCATATTTGCTCCTGATACCGCAGAATTGGAAAGGCTTGGACATATTGAATTATTACATAGACAGACTCAACATGCAATGTTCCGCATATTTTTGTCCCAAATGCCCGTGGGTTATGTGTATAAAAGGCAAGGAGGAAAAGGAAAACTGGCGGCGGACGCCTTCTTCTCCTCTGCCGAATTTTTCGGCCGGGCGCCGCCCTTTATCATACGTGCCGGTATATCATCGTCATTGCGACAGGCGTTCAATCCCCCATGATGCCTGCAGATGATTGACTGATATACCGGCATTGTGCGAAAAACGGACCTGGTGGATTTCTGGATGGAATTCATGATTATTACAAAAATAACGAAATAAAACTGGAGAACAGAAAAGAGATTTGTGTATGGATGTGTATGTAGCAAGGCAGCCCGTCTACGACTTCAAACATCGCCTGTATGGATATGAGCTTCTCTACCGCAAAGGAGAAAAAAACAACTTTTACGAGGGGGACGACGACAACGCGTCCACCGTGGAAGTAATCAGCAACTCGTTTCTGGTGATGGGGTTTAACGAGCTCACGGAAAATACGCGGGGATTTATCAATTTCCCCGAGGATCTTCTGCTAAGCGATGTGGCAATGCTTTTGCCTAAGCAAAAAGTCGTTATTGAAATACTGGAGAGCGTATGCATTTCCGAAGAAGTGCTACTTGCCTGCAAGCGGCTAAAGGAGCTCGGCTATACTCTGGCTCTCGACGATTATGTCATAAGGCCGAACAACGCATATACCGACGAACTGGTTGAACTCGCGGATATTATAAAAGTCCTGTTTCCATTGGAGGCGGGAGACCAGGAATTGCAGTTCCTGCGGAAACATCGCGGCAAAGTCAGGTTCCTGGCCGAGCGGATTGAAACGCAGGAGCAGTTTGAACAGGCGAAACAGCTGGGTTTCACGCTGTTTCAGGGGTACTATTTCAGCAAACCGGTGATCATAAACGCCAGGGATATCGATATTTTTAAGGCCAGCACATCCAGGGCGCTGGAGGAACTCAGCCATGAGGAACCGGATTTTCGGGCCATTGCGGAAATATTCGAGCACGACACGGGGTTATCCTATAAACTTCTGAAGCTGGCGAATTCTGCATTCTTTTCCTGCGGCAAGCCGGTAAAGTCCATATCGGAGGCGCTGATTCAGATCGGTACCACGGAATTGACAGGCTGGATCTACCTGCTGTTTTTGCGCAGCATCCAGACGACTGAAAATAAGGAACTCATCAAAAACTCCATCATCCGCGGCAGGTTCGTTTCTCTGATGTGCACCCAAAACCGCTTCGAAAACCTTGTGGGCATGGGCGTATTTGTCGGCATATTCTCTAATCTCGACGTCATCGTCAACCAAAGCATGGAGAGTATATTGGAAAGCCTTCCCCTTGTGCCCGTCGTCAAGGATACGCTGTTAAACCGGGAGACCATATTTGCCCCGTACCTGCGCATCGCCATCGCGTTTGAAAACGGGGAGTGGGACGCGCTGCCTTCGCTTGCTGAGACCGTCAAAATGGGAACCTGGGATTGCATGCGGCTTTATGTCGAAGCGATTTCCTGGCAGCAGAGGCTTGCCATATAGGCTTATTCGCCGATGATCTTTATAAGAGCGCGCTTATCCCGTTTACCGTCGAATTCATAGTAAAACAGCTGTTCCCACGTGCCGAAATCCAGTTTTCCGCCCGTGATGGCCACGACCGCCTCGCGTCCCATTATAGTGCGCTTGAGATGCGCGTCCGCGTTGTCCTCATAGCCGTTGTGCGCGTACTGCTCGTACGGCTTTTCGGGCGCAAGTTTTTCAAGCCATCTCTCATAGTCGCTGTGCAGGCCGCTTTCATCGTCGTTGATAAATACGCTCGCCGTGATGTTCATGGCGTTTACGAGCGCCAGCCCTTCCTTTACACCGCTCTCGCGTACGCACTGCTCCACTTCCGGCGTGATGTTGACTACTGCCCGGCGCGTGGGCAGGTGAAAATGCAGTTCTTTCCGGTAGCTTTTCATAATCCTCCTTATTAGACCGTTCAAAATTCACGGTATCGCTCAAATTATATCCAGTTCCGCGCCGTGCTCCTTCAGATAGCGCCTTGCCATTTTATACTGCGGCAGTATGTTTTGCACCAGCTTCCAAAAAGCCGGGGAATGATCGCGGCGCTTGATGTGGCATAATTCATGCACCGCCACATAATCGATCACGTGTAGCGGCGCCAGCACAAGCCGCCAGACCAAGTTGATGCTGTTGTTCGGCCCGCAGGAGCCCCACCTCCCGCGCGCGGAAGAAAGGCGGACGCTGCCCGGCGTAACGCCGATAACCGGCGCGTAATACTGAAGCCTGTCGTAAAACACGGCGCGTGCCTGGCGTCTGTACCACTCTGTAAGCAGCGTTTTCGCTTCCTCCGGCGTGCAGGGCGGAAGCAGCAGCAATCCCTCTTCCGTGCGGATTTTTTTTAACCCGGCATGGTAACGCAATAGATACGGCTCGCCTAAAAAAAGAAATGTCTCGCACTCAAAGTATGCATGTGTACTTTTCCGAGCCATACGGGCAAACTGTTCCGCCTGCTTTTTTATAATCCAGTCCGCCTTGCCATACACCGCCTGCTCTATCTGCGCAAGCGGCATCCGTAGGGGCGCGCGCACAATGAGCAGCCCCTCTTCGGTCACGGTCAGCCCGACCGTTTTTCTTTTGGAGCGTACCAGTTGGTTGATTTCGGGGAGTGTTTTGTTCATGTGCTGCGCTCCGGCATTTTGTTATAGATATTAACATCGCTTTTCCCCAGTATACCGTATCGAAAGGGGCAAGGCAAACAACGAGAAAAACTGGTGAAAAGAGCATAAACTGGCACTCGAACGCATAGAGTGCTAAAGTCTTCTTTTCTACAAAAATTCCGCCAAACTTCTGCAACAATGGCGGGTTATGATATACCCATAAAAGGGAGCGCCTCCCGAATGGGAAGCGCCGCCCCCTAAGATACTAAACACAAAAATAAAGGAGGTTTTCATATGCGTGGTTTGACGCCATTCCGCAATGTACGCGGTATCACAAACTATTTCGATGACTTTGAAAAAGCCTTCTTTGGCGGATTGCCGGGCTTTGGGTGGGGTACGTTCCGTACCGATATTGTGGACAAAGGCGACAAATTCCTCTTGAAGGCGGATCTTCCGGGCGTAGCCAAGGAAGATATCCATCTGGACCTTGATGGCAACGATCTTGTCATCAGCGTGAAGCATGAGGAGGACAAAGAGGACAAGGGCGAAAACTTCGTTCGCCGCGAGCGGGTCTACGGCTCCTACTGCCGCAGCTTTGATGTAACCGGCGTGGATGCCGATAAAATCACCGCGTCCTACAGGGACGGCGTGCTGGAGCTCTCCCTTCCCAAGCTGGCGGGAAAAGCCGCCGCGGGCAGGAAGATTGATATAGATTGATGTTCCTCTCTGATCAAGCAACAGCGGGCCCATTTGGGCCCGCTGTTGCTTGTCGAAAAAATGCCGTACGGTATTTTTTTGAGGTTTACAGGAACAACCTGCGCCCTTACGGTGACGGCGACGGCCCGCAGGCCTAGTGTCCGAGGCGTCTCCCGCCAAGGACCGGTTGTTCCTGCAAGGCTTTTCTGCCGCCACCGCACATGTCGCTGGCGGCGAAGCCTCCGGAGGCCAGAGCCAAGCGCTGCCAGTGGCAGATGAAGCGAGGCAGAAGGCCAGTGAGCAAAGGAGCGCCACGCATAAGGGAACGGTGCGACCATTGTGAACTGTGAAACGGCCCCCGAATTCCCCAAGGAGTTTTTAGACAGACTGTAGCGGGCCTATGCCTATCTGGGCCGCTATTGCGTTTCAAATTCGTTGGATTTTCTGTACGGCTGCCGATAAAGCACTTTGACGTGATTTTCCCACGCATTGACAGGGTATTCCCCCGCATATAAGATGAGATTGACCCATTCAATAAAGAAAGGCCGGTGGACATGACGGGTACGAAAAGCAGCTTGGGTGCCCTGTTTCCCGTATGGAACGATATGGCCGAGAAGGACCGCGCGCTTTTGGAGCGCGCCGCGACGGAGCGCGTGGTGCCGCAGGGCACCATATTGCAAAACGGCTCCGTGGACTGTGTGGGCCTTTTCTTAGTGCAGACGGGGCAACTCCGCGCGTACATACTTTCCGACGAAGGCAAGGAGGTCACGCTCTATCGGCTGTTTGAGCGGGATATGTGCCTGTTTTCGGCATCCTGCCTGTTGAACGGCATACAGTTTGATATCTGGCTGGAAGCGGAGCGGGAAACGCGGCTGTGGGTGCTGCCGGTCAACACCTATCAGGAACTGATGAAATCCTCGCTGACCGTCGCCAACTACACCAACGAGCTACTTGCCTCCCGGCTTTCGGACGTCATGTGGCTGCTGGACGCCGTGCTTTTTAAGAGCATCGACGCCCGGCTTGCCGCGTTTTTGCTGGAGGAAAGCGGCATTGAAGGCGGGGATACGCTTTCCATCACCCATGAGCGCATCGCGCATCATCTGGGTACCGCGCGGGAAGTAGTGACCCGCATGCTCAAATATTTTCAGGACGAAGGCATCGTCCGACTTTCCCGCGGAGGGATTGCGCTTACTGACCGCAAAAAGCTGGACACTCTGTTAAAATAATCGGTGAAATAACCTCTCTTTGTAACATTGTCACGGTAGAACCGCTCCGTTTTGTTTATTATTAAGATAACAGAAATTTCAAACGGAGGATGAGACGATGTCTGACCTTACAATTACGCAGAACAATTTTAAAACCGAGGTATTGGATTCAAAAACGCCCGTGCTGGTAGATTTCTGGGCTTCCTGGTGCGGCCCCTGCCGCATGCTTACCCCTGTGGTGGATCAAATCGCAGAGGAAAAGGAGGGAGCGCTCAAAGTCGCCAAAATCAACGTGGACGACGAGCCGCAGCTTGCGGCGCAGTTTGGCGTGATGAGCATTCCGACCCTCATGCTGTTCCGGGATGGGCGGCCTGTCTCAAAATCCGTCGGCGTCCGGCCCAAGCAGGCCATATTGGGCATGCTGGAAGAGCAGGATGAGGAAGCGCAGGAAGCATAAAGAAGAGTACGGATGCATACCCCCATCACCAATGCATCCGAATCGGTTCATAGAATAGCCCCTAGCAAAAGCCGCCCGATTTCAGGCGGCTTTTTGCTGTCGAAAATTCTTTATTTTGCCAACGCATCCGTTGCGATCACTTTCGCAAGGCCATTTAGCCACTCGCCGTCAAACAGCTCAATCATGCCGGTATCGCAGGCCGCCGCAAGCTTCGGGTCAATCGGCAGGCGCGCTGTGTGCGGAATGCTGTGCTTTTCCGAAAGCGCCGCGATACGGCTTTCCCCGAACACGGAAATCTCTTTTCCGCAGTCCGGACACTTTACATAACTCATATTTTCCACTAAGGCCAGCACCGGCACCTGCATCATATGCGCCATATTGGCGGCCTTCTCTACGATCATGCCCACCAGCTGCTGCGGCGAGGTCACAATCACGATGCCGTCCACCGGAATGGCCTGGAACACAGTAAGCGGCACGTCGCCGGTGCCAGGTGGCATATCGATAAACATGACGTCCACATCCCCCCAAACTACGTCCGTCCAGAACTGCTTGACGGTGCCCGCGATAATGGGCCCGCGCCATACGACGGGGTCGGTCTCGTTGGGCAGCAGCAGGTTCACGGACATGGCGCGGATGCCTGTCTTTGTGATGGCGGGGTACATGCCTTCCTCGCTCGCGGTGGCTTTTTCATGCAGCCCGAACGTCTGGGGAATGGAAGGGCCGGTGATGTCCGCATCCAATATCGCGGTCTTCAAGCCTGCCCGCTGCGTCAGGACAGCCAGCAGGGAGGTCACAAGGGATTTCCCCACGCCGCCTTTTCCGCTGACCACGCCGATGATATGGCGGATATGGCTCAATTCGTGCGGTTTTTCCCGAAACTCGGCAAAGGATTTTTTACGGTCACTGCAGTTCTTGCTGCAGCCGGAACAATCCTGTGTACAGTTGCTGCTCATAAAAGAAGCCTCCTTCTCGTTAAAACGCGCCTCGCGTCATACCATTCTATGTTGGCGCGAATTTGCCGCGCATGTAACCCCACTTTAGCATGTTTTTTTGTCCTGTCAACCATACGGCATGGGAATATCGGCAGGGAGTGACCGGGATGATTTCTATTGCGTATCCTGCTGTTAACAGGTAAACTTTGTATGAAAGCAATAATGGAAAAAAGATCATTGGAGGAAGCGCATGAAGGCGGAAGGAAAAATACTGGTCACGGGCGGCGCGGGGTATATCGGCAGCCATACGGCGGTCACACTGCTTCAGGCGGGGTACGATATTGTAATATTGGATGATTTTCACAACGCCAAGCCCGAGGCGCTTGAGCGTATCCGCCTGCTCGGCGGGCGGGAATTTGCCTTCTATGAAGCGGATATTTTGGATGCGGCGGCGATGCGCAAACTGTTTTCTCAGGAGCGCATTGCGGCGGTCGTCCATTTCGCCGGGTGGAAGGCGGTGGGCGAGTCCGTTCGAAAGCCGCTTGAATACTACGAAAACAACGTAAGCGGCACGATCTCTCTTCTGCGTGTCATGCGGGAGGCGGGCTGCAAAAAGCTGGTGTTCTCCTCTTCCGCCACCGTATACGGTATGAACAACCCTGTCCCCTACCGGGAAGGGGACCCCACCTCCGCCATCAATCCATATGGCAGCACTAAGGTGATGATCGAGCGGATCTTAGAGGACCTCTGCGTCTCGGACCCGGAGTGGAGTGTTGCGAACCTTCGGTACTTCAACCCCATCGGCGCGCATGAAAGCGGCTTGCTGGGCGAGGACCCAAATGATATTCCCAACAACCTGTTCCCCTACATCCTGCAGGTGGCGGCGGGCATGCGGCCCAATTTGAATGTATTCGGGAACGATTACGATACGCCGGACGGCACGGGCGTACGGGACTATATCCATGTCATGGACCTGGCCCTTGGGCATATCGCGGCGCTGGAGCACGCACTGCAATCCTCCGGCGTTCAGGCGGTGAACCTGGGAACCGGCAGCGGCACAAGCGTATTGGAGCTTGTCCGCGCGTTCGAGCAGGCGAGCGGAAGGAGCATTCCGTACACGATCGTAGGCAGGCGGCCGGGCGACGTCGCCTCCTGCTACGCGGATACCAAAAAGGCGGAAGAGCTTTACGGCTGGAAGGCCAAACGGGACATCAACAAAATGTGCGAGGACGGCTGGCGTTACGCCAAACAGCGTTACGGCATCGAATAAATTTTGCCGCTGGTTGGCGTTTTGTGATTGGGGATGGCAGACTGCGCCGTCCCCGTTTCATACGGGCTTTTTCGGATGATACAATAGGTAGGAGAAACAAAGGGGGCAATAGGCATGCTTATCAAAAACGCGCGGGTGTTCCTGCCCGACGGAAGCTTTCAAAAAACCGACATGCGCTTTGACGCTCGTATCATAGAAACCGGCTCCCTTGCGGGCGAGGGTGTGGACGAGGAAGGACTGACCCTTATCCCCGGCCTGGTGGATCTGCACACCCATGGCGCCATGGGGGAGGACATATCGGACGGCAGCGCAAAAGCGCTTATTGAAATGGCGGCGTTTTGCGCGGACAACGGCGTCACCTCGTTTTTGCCCACCACCATGACGCTTGATGAAGAAACGCTCACGGGCGCCATGCGCACCATACGGGAATACAAAAACGAACACGGTGCAAGGGCAATCGGCGTGCGGCTGGAAGGGCCGTTTTTGAGCGCCAAACGCAAGGGCGCGCAGGCGGCGGAACACCTGCACACGCCGGATATTGAATTGCTCAGGCGGCTAAACGAGGCCTCCGGTTCCCTGGTTCGTATTGTGGATATTGCCCCCGAGCTTCCGGGCGCGATGGAATTTATCAAAGAAGCTTCGGCGCTCTGCCGCGTTTCGCTCGCGCACAGCGCGGCGAATTACGATATTGCGGTGGAGGCGTTCCATAACGGGGCTACAGAGGTCACGCATCTGTTCAACGCCATGGAGCCGTTTTTGCACCGCGCGCCGGGCATTGTGGGCGCGGCGGCGGATGAAAACGCGTATGTAGAAGCCATTGTGGACGGCATACACCTGCACCCGGCCATGGTGCGCTCGGTGTTTAAGCTCTTTGAGCGCGTCTGCCTCATCAGCGATTCCATGCGCGGCGCGGGCCTGCCCGACGGCGAATATCCTCTGGGCGGCCAGGCAGTGCATGTAAAGGACGGCAAGTGTACGCTTTCGGACGGTACCATCGCGGGCTCGGGCATCAACCTGATGACAGGGCTCCGGCGTTCCGTCGAATTTGGCATTCCTTTGGAACGGGCGGTTGCCGCGGCGACTATGGTGCCCGCCAAAGCGATCGGCATGGAAAAGGAGATCGGCGTCATAGCCCCCGGCGCGCGCGCGGATTTTGTATTGCTGGACAGTTCGCTCAACGTCCGCTCCGTCTACATCGGCGGCGCGGAGTGGAAACGGCCGTAAAATATTTTCAGCATATGCATAATCTCCGTCCCTCCACGCATGCTGAATGCGGGAGGGATTTTTTATGGCGCTGCTGTATCCGGGGTTGCTTTTGTTCGGGGGAGGATGCTACATGCTGCTGGAGCTTCTTTGGCGGAAGCATACCCACTGGAGCATGGGCGTCCTGGGAGGTGTCGTCTTCCTGCTGCTGTACCTGGTGTTCACCCGTATCGGGCCGGAACAAATGCTGCTAAAGGGCGTTGTCGGCACAGTTATTATTACTTCTGTAGAGTTCTTGGGAGGCGCTGTGATAAACATGCGGCTCAAATGGAGCATATGGGATTATTCCGGCCTGCCCGTCAATCTCTATGGCCAGGTCTGCCTCCTCTACAGCGGGTTCTGGTTCCTGTTGAGCATGTTTGTTGCGCTCATCATACAGGCCATCGCGCAGGTCTTCAGCTATTCCGCCCTATAATTTCATTTCCGCATATGCGCCCGCTTTCTGGTATACTCAAAAGAAAGTATGAATATAGTCCGGAAAGGCGGAAATCGTGGATGTTGATGCGAATATTGCTTTTTGTGCTCGGTGCGTTCGGGTTGGCTGATACCATTTTCGTCAGCTTTATCAGCACCATGAACCTCGGCGTGGTCCTGCCCGCCATATTGGGCCTGCCGCTGGTTGCGCTCAGTGTGTTTCTGCCAAAGCTGCAAAGCGCGGGAAAGGTGGGGCATATTGTACTCGCCGTGGTTGCCGCCGGGTATCTGCTGCTTATATTGCTCTTTGCCGTGACCTGGGTCATAATCGACCGGGAGGCAAATAAGAAGGTATATTCCGGGGCCGACGCCGTGATCGTATTGGGCGCGGGGCTTCGGGGGGATAAACCGATGCTTGTGCTGCGCCACCGCATGGATACCGCCATCGCGTATCTCGAGGAACATCCGGACGCCATCGCTATCCTTTCGGGCGGCAAGGGGGATAACGAGCGCATCAGCGAAGCCGAGGCTATGGCGCGTTATTTTGAAGAGAAAGGCGTTCCCGCCTCCCGCTATATCAAAGAGGGCGCTTCCACCAACACCGAGGAGAATTTCGCTTTTTCCAATCAAATCATAAAAGAGCGCTTTCATAAGGATGCAACCATCGCGTTCGTCACCACGGATTTTCATGTTCTTCGCGCTTCCCGCGTTGCTGCCAGGCAGGGAATATTGGCGCAGGGGATTGCAGCGCCCGACGTCTGGTATATTTCCCTCAACAACCACCTGCGTGAATGCGTGGCCATATGGGGCTATACGCTGCTGGGAAGGCTCTAAAACCAAACAGATCATAACACATATAAAAGAAACACAGGAAAGCCGGATAAATTACTGCGCAATATTCATTCTGTTTTGTCCATCCATCTCATATATATCTAGTGTTTTAGTCTGATGTCATGAGAAGGAGGCCCCGGTATGGATAGAATGGAGCTGTATCAGGATATAGCAAAGCGCACGCAGGG
>JAEYHP010000078.1 GCA_023409435.1 Bacillota bacterium
CGTTCTGCGGCGTGATCGGGTACCCGAAAAAGAATTTGCAGCCCGCCTGTATGGCGGCCTCCGCGATCGCCTCGCAGCCTTTCATCAGCTTCTTTGCCATAGCTCCTCCTATTTCTCCACCCGGATCACAACATCGGGACATGTGCGCGCACATGCAGCGCACGCGATGCAGGCCGCCATATCCGTTACCTCGGCCGGATGATAACCCTTTTCATTGAGCTTAGTGGGAGAGAGCTGCATGATATGTTTGGGGCATGCGCGCACGCACAACCCGCAGCCCTTGCAGCGCTCAAAATTGATCGTTACCTTCGCCATCCTTGATCCTCGCTTTCACCGCGTTGGTCTGAAATCTACGCCCTTCGGCGCGCTAAATGCCCAGCCGTGTGAACCGATCCCAGTCCCTGTGCATATACAGTTCAATTTGCATGGGTTTTCCAATATATAGGGAAGATTTGCCCTGCTGCTCCGCCCAGTCAAGAAACCTTTCAAGATTGTCCTTTGTCCCCACCGTATATGCGACGGGTAGCTTGGAAGCTTCCCCTACCGCCTGTATGAGTTCATAGCCCACAATCAAATGTTCCGCTTCTGTTTCAGTCGAGAGGTTGGCGTTGTTGATCAACCCGGTGATACTGATCCTTGCCCGCGCTTCCAAGCGTTCCATCAAATCAAGCGCCAGTTCTGGCGTTGCGGAGAACGGGCGGAACGGGTTTATGACAAGCAGCACTTCCAACGCGCCTTGGGGCAGAAGATCGAAGTTTCTTTTGTACTGCCCCAACGCAGTGGCGCCGGAAGGATCGCCGCCAGCGTCGACCACGACGGTATCGTACTGATCCGTAAATATGGAATATACCTCCGGCGAAAGCGCCGGGATTTCTACGGTGGAGTAAGCGAATACGGGATGAATGAGCTTGACCCCCGCTGACTCCAGTTCCTCCCTCCGTTCCGCCGAGCGGAAATAAGGGTTGATCACGTCAAGATCTGCGAGAACCGTACGCGAATGCAGCGCGGCGTTCACCGCAAAATTAATTGCAAGTTCCGTTTTTCCGCTGCCGAAATTGCCCAGCAATACATACATATGCTTCATGCGACAGCCGCCTTTACGAGATACATGGTACAATTCTCCCTGATTGCATTATACGATAGTTTACAACTATTTTGTCAGAAAACAAGCACAATATATAATCTATACGAACGAGTGACGGCTCATGTTATTGTAATGCCTTATAGCGGGAGGCAATTCGTTCGGCGGCGTGCATGCCGTCCACAGCGGCGCTGACGATTCCGCCCGCATAGCCCGCACCCTCCCCCACCGGAAACAGATTGCGTGCGCCTTCGGCTTCCCCGTTTAAATCCCTGAGTATGCGCACAGGAGAGCTTGTGCGGCTTTCCACTGCCGTCAGCACGGCGTCAGGGTGATCATACCCCGCAAGCTGGCGGGAAAACGCTAAAATCCCGTCCCGGATACCTGCAGCGATATAAGGCGACAGCACAGCATCTAGCCGTGCGGGATGCACGCCGGGCCTGTAGGTCGGCGTTACTTCCCCAAAAGACTTTGTGGCTGTCCCTTTCAAAAAATCCTCCAGCCGCTGCGCCGGGGCGAAATACGCGCCCGAAGCGAGACCCGCAGCATACGCCTTGCGCTCAAGTTCCTGCTGAAAGCGCACACCGTCCAGCGCGCCCGTGCCAAAATCCTCCGGCCCTACCTGCACGATCACCGCAGCATTGGCGTTTTTCCCGTCCCGCGCGCGGTCGCTCATGCCGTTGACCACAACCTCCCCCGTGCCGGACGCTGCCCCCACCACGTACCCGCCGGGGCACATGCAGAACGTATACACGCCGCGCGCACCGCTTTTTCCGGCCAGCCGGTATTCCGCGGCCCCCAGACGCGGGTGCCCCGCCAGCGCGCCGAACTGCGCCCGGTCAATCAAACCCTGCGGGTGCTCAATGCGCACGCCCACCGCGAACGCTTTGGGCAGCAGCATCAAACCTCTGCCTAGCAGCATTTCATACGTATCCCTTGCCGCCTGCCCGGTAGCAAGTATGAGCGCCGCACATTCAACGCGCTCCTCCTGCCCGCCCTGAAGCACGGATATTGCGTGAAGCTCCCCGCTTTGCAAATGGATATCCCCCAGCCGCGCTCCAAAGCGGACCTCCCCGCCCAGTGCGATAATTTCCTCGCGCATATTTTTCACCACGCGTCGCAGCAGGTCCGTGCCGATATGCGGCTTTGCCTGGTATACGATATCCTCCGGCGCGCCGAACTTTTTTAGCGTTTGCAGCGCCACGTCCGCGCGCGCGTCTTTGATGCGCGTGGTCAGCTTACCGTCTGAAAACGTACCCGCGCCGCCTTCGCCGAACATGACGTTGCTTTCGGGGTCAATTTGAGCGCCCGACCAGAATTTTTTGACGTCCGCTCCGCGCTTTTCAATCTCGCGCCCGCGCTCCAGCACAAGAGGCCTGTACCCTTCCCGTGCAAGAAAATAGGCAGCAAAGAGGCCCGCAGGCCCCAGGCCCGCTACAACGATACGCCCGCGCAGTTGCTCATGCCCTTGCAGAAGCGTATAGTCCGCGGGCGGCTCGTAGGGTTTCACGCGGGCGTCGCCGCGTTTTTTTAACCTTCCCTCCTCGGCAGGGTCCAGCGTCACCACAGCGGAAGCCAGAAAATGAATGTCCTGCTTTTTGCGCGCGTCAAGAGACTGGCGGACGAGCCGCACCCCAAGGATACTTTGCGTTGAAATATGATATTGCCTGGCGATGATGGCGGGAAGCTCCGTTTCAACCGCCTGGACCGGAACCTTGATATCTGTGATAAGCAGCGCCATACACTGTTCCTTTCGCTGTTAAGAATTCGTCGTTTTATCTTTGACCCGTGCGGACCGCCCAATCCCTTTCTTTACATGCAAAAGGCGCCCGCTTTCACGGCGCCTTATTTGCGTTATATCCGCCCGGATCACTTCCTGGATATTTCTACCTGGATCAGCGCTATGCTGGACACGGAGGTCAGTTCCAGGGTGGTTTCATCATTTTTAAGGTATACGGTCACATACATTTCGTACGTGTCTTCTTTCAGGTCCTTGAGGTCCACATAGGCTTCCACGTCGTCACGGCTTAAAAGATCCACCAGGCTGATGCGGCCCTCCACGCTGATGTCCGTCGTCTCCTTGCTCAGGGTGGCCTGTAATCCCCTGCCAAGGTTTCTCGCTTCAATGGGGACTGCCTCGAAGTCCTTCTTGCTCATCTTTTCCCGGATATCCACAAATACCTCGACCTCTGTGGTGCTGCCCAATATCTGCACATTTTCCGGCACGACAAGCGCTGCCCGCTCATGTATGGATTCGCGCTTCCCCGCAACATCCAGGCCGGGGATCTTGAGGGAGGTAATGCCGTCGAGCACCGCCTGATCGCCCGCGATATCGATCGTTGCGGGCGCAGCCGTCGCCGCAAACAGCTCATAGTTCGCGGGCAGATTGTCCGCCCCCAGAAGCGACCCAATGATATCCACCGGCACAGTCTTTTTGGGGTAAACCGGCATTTTTACCGTGACAGAGGGAGGGTTGCCCAAGAACAGGCTCGAATCCACCTCGTTGTCGTTCTTGTCAACAAGGACCACGGCCACCGCGTCGTTATAGCTTTGCTTGCGGTCCGTCAGCTGAATATTGCAGATGGCCTTCGTCACACGGTCCACATCCTGTTTGGGGCCTCTGATGGTCACGGACGAGCTGCTCAATTCCGCATTGGCCGCCCAATAACCGTCCGGGAGGGTCCCCGGATAATGCGCTTCCACCGGCACGTTCTTGGCCATAAGCGTATCGATTTCCACCATAATTTTATCCGGAGTTTTGCTTTCCACGTTGGTATTCGCCGGGCGCCCGGAAATATCGGCCTCGATAGGCAGCGCAACCATCCCCGGCGCGGTAATTCGATTAAGGCTCACATACGCGTTGATCTGATCCGCGTTTAAATCCATATAGTTTGTAATGGGCGTGCTCACACGCACCGTTACGCCGCCAAGCTCTTCAAGCGGCTTCCCGCGCACTACAAGATTGCGGTTATTAAGATCGGACGTCCCTTCAAATATGACCGGAACGTTCTCTATGACCTTGATGCGGTTGGGATTCTGCACGGTAAGAACGACGCCCCAAAGCACGGTGGCAAACACCAAGGAAATGATCTTGATGCTGACATTTTTCGTGAAGAAATTTTTAAAAAAAGTCCCGATCTTGTTGGGCTCATTCTCTCTTTCCATTCTTGGTCCTCCGCATGAGCGAAGAGAACGCGCTGCTGCGTTCCTTCAGATAAATGCTCTCTAAAAGGTCTTTTAACGCCTTCGAGTCGATGTAGCGCATCAACTTGCCGTCCTGCGCCACGGATATGATGCCCGTCTCCTCGGAAACAACGATCGTCACGCTGTCCGACACGCCGGAAATGCCCAAAGCCGCCCTATGGCGCGTGCCGAGTTCCCTTGCGATATCCACATCGTCCGAAAGCGGCAAAAAACAGCCCGCGGCAAGTATGGTGTCGTTTCTGACAATCACCGCCCCGTCATGCAGCGGTGTGTTGGGTTCGAATATGTTCTCTAAAAGCGGCCCTGAAACGATGCCCTCTATACGCGTCCCCGTCGCTATGATATCGCCGAGCGCAACGCTCTGTTCCATAACAATCAGCGCCCCCACGCGGCGGCGCGCCATACTCATGACCGCCTTGTGCAGTTCGCGTACGGTTTCGTTGGGGGTACTTGCAAAAGCGGTAAACACATTTTTATCGAATATGCTGCCTCTTCCGATATGCTCAAACGCGCGCCGGATTTCCGGCTGGAACAGGATGACGACCACGACGATTCCCGCCTGCACTATGGAGCCCAATAAAAAGCTCAGCGTATGCAGCGCGAGTATTTGGCTGAGGAAATAAGCGCCGACCAGAAAACCAAAGCCTTTTAGCACCTGATAGGCGCGGGTCTTTTTTGTCCACACGATGAGCTGATACAGCAACAGCGTGATGATGATGATATCCAGCGCGTCCCCAAACGAAAACTGGCCAAAGCCGCTGGCAATGGCATTTACGATTTCGTCATAGGACATAGCCGCACCTCCTCACGCTGCTTATGCGTAAGAGCAGGACCGCATATGCGGCAGCTGCGCGCATATATTGCCTGCTGTTATGCAAAATGCATGTGAATATTATACTGCATGTATTCCCTTTTTGAAAGCCGTCATTCCTTTGGGGTTTCAATTTTAAAGATTCGTTCACTCTTTATAACGCGCTATCATACGCGATGTGCAGCATGCAGACGTCGTCCTCATGGTTGACGTACACCTGTTTTTCCAGGAAGCTTAAGAGTTCCTCCCCTTCCTGCCGCTGCATGTGGCGTTCCAGCTCCGTCTCAGTGAGGCGGCTGCTCCTGTGGTCCAGCAAGCCGTCCGTGTACAGAAGGAGCCTGCCCGAAGCGCCCAGATGGAGCGTATGTTCCTCATACGTTATCTCTTCTTCCCAGTTGCAAAGGGGCAGCGAGGGCGAATAAAGATAGGTCAAGCCATCCGCAGTCAGAAGCAGCGGAATGGCGTTTAAGCCGGCGTTGGCCCACGTGAGCGTGCCTGTTTTCGGATCCAGCATGGCCACAAACATGGCGACATACAATTGATCATCCTGCACCATGGCCAAAAACGATTTGCGCGCGGCATAAAGAAACTCCACGGGGCTTGCCGCCTGGACATTGCGCAGGACATTCGCTAAAAGCAGCGTGATCATGGCCGCGGCCATACCGTGGCCGGAGACATCCGCCACATAGAAGCCGATACGCCCGTCCTTAAGCCTAAAACACCCGAACATGTCCCCGCCCAGGCTGCTTGCGGGCAGGTACCGGGAGGAAACCGTCACGCTGGGGTCCGGCTGCTCCTGCGGCAAAAACAGCTCGCGCTGCATGCGCGCGGCCCAATTCGCTTCGCGCAGCAGGCGTTTATTCTGTGCGCGCAGCACATCCCTTTGGCGGATCTGCTCGGTAATATCCCGGAACACTTCCACCGTACCCAAAGGGTTGCCAAAAGAGTCATACAGCGGCGAGGCGTTTACCTGATAGGTGCGGCCCCGAAAGCGTTTGCTCTTTTCCTGGGTCTGACCAGTCAAAATCGCTTTTTTTGAAACGCACATCCTGCAGGTGCCTGTCACGCAGAACATCTCATTGCACGCGCAGCCTTCCTGCAGCCCGAATTGCTCCGCATAGCTGCGGTTCACCAGAACAACGCGCTGCGAAAGATCCAATACGCGCAGCATGTCCTGCATCGCATCCATAACGCCAAGCAGAATCTCTGCGCTTGATCGGAGCATATGTTCCTCCATATGATTGTAATGAGGCGCGCCTAGACGATATCCTCTTCAGGCACGATCAGGTGCTGCTTTGCGGTCCTGATAAAATCCGCGTTTACCTGTTGGAGTTCTTCCCCAATCAGAGTTCCACGGGCTTCGTACTCCGCAAGTGCGATCTCGTTCAGACGGGAACGTTCCGTCTCTCCGATTTCGTCAAGTTCCGGGATTTCAACAGGCATGCCTTCTATGATATTGATCCGTCTTTTCATTATATCACGCTCCTGCTGCTGCACTCAATAATATAGACCGGGTCGCTCAAACTAAATATACCATAAAATATGATGAATCTCGACAGTTTTCGACGAAAGCAGTACCTATGATATTCCCTTTTATTACTTCTGTTCAGGCGGTATAATTGCTTATACAAGAAATATCCTTAATGGAAGGAGGCGTAGTATGCTCGTTATCGATCGTTTCGAAGGAGGTTATGCCGTCTGCGAATGCGAGGACGGTACGCCGATCCATATCGCGCGGCATTTGA
Organism: Bacillota bacterium; assembly: GCA_023409435.1. GTDB lineage: Bacteria > Bacillota > Clostridia > Christensenellales > CAG-138 > JAEYLA01. Next base: position 6,842 of record JAEYHP010000078.1, read on the forward strand.
TCATCGACGCCGCGCGGGAAGGGGATGCGCTGGATTGCTGGGAGGATATGTTCGCGCCCAACAAGGCGCAGACCGAAAAATTAAAAAGCAGAATCCGCAAAAAGATAGATTACCTGTTTTCCCGGGATGATCAGATCACATAGATGAGCAGCAGCGCGCCCATAGCGAGGGACACCAGGGAGAGGAGCCATGCGCCAAACGCGCCAAGCCTCTGCCCTTTTTTTCTGCAATGTATGATATATGCGCCGCCATACAGCACAGCGATTCCTTCGAATATGGCAAACACCAGCATGGCGCAGCCCTCCTTCTTTTTTGCCCGCTATAGACGCTATTCCACCCTGGAGCCCGTCGGGTTGTATTCAATGAACGCCGTCACGTCAAACTCTGCCCGGATCTGCCGGTATACGTCGCGGAAAGAATATGCTTCCCACTGCTCGGTAGACGTAAACTGGCGGACGGCCGCTTCCCCCAAGTCAAACGAATCGCAACCCAACTGCTGGCAAGCTAAGAATACCTGCCCCATTCCGTTTTCGAGATACGCTTCAACATCCTGCTTGATCGCCTCTTTATCCAGCCCTGCAACCGCCGCAGGCTGCTCTACTGAAGCATAGACGGAAATCATAAACTCCGCCTTCTTCTCCTTCCCCAGAGAAAGCTTAACCTCCGGCGTTCCTTTTCTTGTAAGCAGTATACTGATA
>JAEYHP010000094.1 GCA_023409435.1 Bacillota bacterium
GGACTATACCGTCGGCGCCAAAATCTCATTGGCTCAACCCTGTAAACAGGGGTCGCGGGCTTAGCTAAGCAGGATTCGAACCCTGCCGCATCACCGCCGGTGGGGAATTACACCCCGCCCCGAAGCATCATATATATTTTAGCAGGGAGCTTGCCGTTTTGCAAGTGTTGGCAAAAAATTTGGACATTCCCCCGGATATAGGCCGCGACGCTATGACCCCAATGCCGTTTCAAATACACGGAACGCCGAGGGCGGCGTCCCCTACAAACATACGTGAGAATTACCCTGCGTCCCGCGCGGAGGGCGCGGGGAATTTTACCGTGATCGTCGTGCCCTTATTGACCGCGCTTTCCAGAGAAAGCTCCGCCCCGTGCATCAGCGCGCCGCGCTTGACGATGGCAAGACCCAGGCCCGTGCCGCCGGTCTCTTTGGAATGGCTCTGGTCCACGCGGTAGAACCGTTCGAACACGCGGCCTTGATGTTCCGGCGGGATGCCGATGCCCGTATCGGACACCACGACGTTGACCCGCCCGTCCGCCTGCGGCTTCACCGCGAGCGTCACGTTTCCGCCCGGTTTGTTGTAGCGGATGGCGTTGTCGCACAGGTTGTAGAGGATTTCCTCCAGCACCTGCTTTACGCCGTCGATCTCCGCCATATCCCCTTCCACGTGCAGCGTAACGTCCTGCGCCTGCGCCACGGGAGTAAGCCGTTCTTTTACGCCGTTCGCGAGTGTGAGAAGCTCCACGCGCTCAAAAGGCAGGTCGCCTCCGCCTTCATCCAGGCGGGAAAGCCGAATAATATCCTCCACCAGCGCGATTAACCGCGTGCTTTCTTCATGGATGCGCTGCGCGAAGCCCTGCATATCCTCCGGCTTCACAAGGCCGTCCTTCATGATTTCCGCATAGCCCGAAATGGACGTTAACGGCGTCTTGAGCTCGTGCGAAACATTGGCGGAAAACTCCCGCCGCATGCGCTCCTGCTCCTCCCGCTCGGTAAAGTCCATAATCAGCACCACCACGCCGGTGACCACAGCGCGCTCGCGCACGGGGCTTGCGATGAGCTGGTAGCTTCGCCCGCTGAGCCTTACCACCTGTTCGGCGGGGACGCCCTTTGCCGCCTGCTCCACTGCCGTTTGCAGCTTGAGGTTGCGATCCACCGTAAGCAGGTGCTTGCCCGTGCAGGTCTTGCTGTCCGCCCGGAACAGGCGCTGCGCGCTGCGGTTGATAGTAAGTATGATACCGTTCGCGTTGAGCACCAAAAGCCCTTCGCGCATGTTGTGGGCGATGGCGGAGAACTCGTCGCTCCTTGCGGTCAGCTTCCGCATCTGGGAAGCGATTTGCCGCTTTTGCGCCTCCAGCCGCGATAACAGCGGGGAAAGTTCGTCGTATATGTCGTTGTTGAGCGGATCATCGAGATTTAATGCGTTGAGCGGAGAAATGACGTGCTTTGTCATGCGTTTAGCAAGCAGCACGCAAATAATGAACGTTAAAACAAGCGTACCGATGGCGGCGGGCAGCATCCGCCACAACACCCCCCAGACGCTTGCCTGCGTATCCGCAAGGCGCAGGATGTTGCCATCCGGAAGCTTTTGGGCGTAATAGAGCGTTTCTTGCCCTATCGTTTCGGAGGGCCGGGCGCTCTCCCCCGTTCCTGCGCGAAGCGCCGCGATAACCTCCGGCCTGTCGCCATGGTTCTCCATATTCGCGGCGTTCACGCTGCTGTCGTACAGAACCGTACCGTCGGCGGCGATCAGCGTAATGCGCGTATCGTCCACCCGCTTCACCTGGTTCAGGTACTCTTCATCGCCTAATAGCCTCATGCCAGCCGCAACATAGGCCGCCTCACTTCTCTGCTCCTGCCGCAATTGCCCGGTCAGCACGCCATAAAACACGCCGAGGGTCAAAAGCGTCAAAAGCAGCACAGAAACAAGCGAAAGCAGCACCAGATAGCGGTTGACGGTTTTTTGCATATCTCTTTACTCCTTTGCGCGGTACCCCACGCCGCGAACGGTTTCGATGATATACGCGCAGTCCCCCAGCTTCTGCCGCAGGGTCTGGATGTGTACGTCCACGGTACGTGTGCCGCCCGCGTAATCGTACCCCCAGACGGCGGTCAATAATCGATCCCGCGTGAACACGCGCCCGCGGTTTTCCATGAGGAACCTGAGCAGCGAGAACTCCTTGAAGGAGAGGATGACGTTTGCCCCCGCGCAGGCGACGGTATGCTTTTCCGTGTTTAAAACCAGCCCGTCGATCGAGAGGATATCCGTCAGTTCCTTGGGAGAGGAACGCCGCAATACCGCCTTGATGCGGGAAATCAGTTCCATCATGCCGAAGGGCTTTGTAATATAATCGTCCGCGCCGTTGTCCAGGCCCGTCACCTTATCGTACTCCGCGCCGCGGGCGGTTAAAAGGATGACGGGAATACCTTTCGTAACCTCCACGGAGCGCAGGCGTTTCAATATAGAGATTCCATCCTCGCCGGGCAGCATCACATCCAATAAAATCAGCTCGGGCGGCGCGTCGTTCATGGCCTGCCAGAATTGTTCCGCGTTTTCAAAACCGCGCGCCGCAAAGCCGGTCTGCGCAAGCGTGTAGAGTACAAGCTCCCGGATATTGGTTTCGTCTTCTACATAATATATCATGCCGTCTCCCTCTTTGCCCTACTCCTCGTCCATTTCCGACGACTTGTGTACGCCGGTAATGGAAAACAGCACCCATTCGGCAATGTTGACCGCGTGGTCCCCAATGCGCTCCAGATATTTTGTGATCATAAACAGATCCAGCGCATATTCCGCTGTGCGCGGGTCCGTGGTAAAGCGCTCAATCAGCTTGCCGCGCACCTGCAGGAAGCGATCATCCACTTCGTCGTCCGCGTCGATGACCTCCCGGGCCAGCGCCTCGTCCCTGCGCACAAACGCATCGATGCTGTTGGTGACCATGGCGATTGTAGCGTCCGCCATCAATGGGATCTCTTCGGGCTGAACCTGATTAAAGTCATCATCCATGACCAGCACGATTTCGGAAATATCCGCCGCCTGGTCGCCGATGCGTTCCATATCCGTGATCATTTTGAGCGCGGCGGAAATCAACCGCAAGTCCCGTGCCACAGGCTGCTGCTTCAACAGAAGCCGCAGGCACAGGCCTTCGATACGGCGCTCTTTTTCGTCGATTTCATGGTCGAATTTGATGGCCTCTGTTGCGAGCTGCGCATCGTGGGAGCGTAGCGCCGCGCAGGCGTTCTGTATGGCCTGCTCGATGAGCCCGCCCATTTCAATGAGTTCTTTGTTGAGCAGCTCTAACTGTTCGTCGAATTTATTGCGCATCAGCCAAACCTCCCCGTAATATAATCCTCTGTCCGCTTATCCCTGGGCATGGAAAAGAGCCGTTCCGTCTCCCCGTATTCGACAACCTCGCCCAGCAGGAAGAACGCCGTTTTGTCCGAGATGCGCGCCGCCTGCTGCATGTTGTGCGTTACGATGATTATAGTATATTTTGACTTTAATTCCACGGCAAGATCTTCTATTTTTGAAGTGGAAATGGGATCGAGCGCGCTTGTCGGCTCATCCATCAACAGCACCTCCGGCTCCACCGCGAGCGCTCTTGCGATGCACAGGCGCTGCTGCTGCCCGCCGGAAAGCCCGAGTGCGCTCTTTTTGAGCCGGTCCTTAAGTTCGTCCCAGATAGCGGCGTTGGTGAGCGACGTTTCCACGATATCATCGAGCTTGGCCTTGGCGTGTATGCCGTGCGTGCGCGGCCCATAAGCGATGTTGTCGTATACGCTCATGGGGAACGGATTGGGCTTTTGAAATACCATGCCCACGCGCTTTCGAAGCAAGTTGACGTCCATGCTGCCGTAGACGTCCTCACCGTCAAGCGCCACCCTGCCTACGATGCGGCAGCCTTCCACCAGATCGTTCATGCGGTTGAGCGTCTTTAAAAGCGTGGATTTGCCGCAGCCGGAAGGCCCGATAAACGCGGTGATTTCGCGCTCCTCAACGGACATGGCAACTTTTTTGAGCGCCTGAAAAGAGCCGTAATAAAGATCAAGGTCCTTTATATCAAATTTGATATGCTTTTTCTGCTTTTCCATAGTTCTTCCTTTCGCCGGTTCTATCCTGTTTGCAGTTGTGCGCGGCATGAAAATCGGTTCCTTAGCTCCCGTTGCGTTTAATCAGCCTGCGCGCCACCATGGACGAAAGCGCATTGATGCCAACCACCACAACGAGCAGCACCACCGCCGTTGCATATGTCTGGTTGATATGCAATCCCTCGCGCGCGAGCGAATACATATGCACCGAAAGCGTGCGGGTGGAGGTGAATACGTTTTCCGGCACTTTTGCCACGGTACCCGCCGTGTAGATGAGCGCCGCGGTTTCCCCCACAATACGGCCGATACCCAGTATGATACCAGCGAGTATGCCGGGTATCGCCGCGGGCAGCACAATGGAAAACACCGTCCGCAGACGCCCGGCGCCCAGACCAAAACTGCCCTCCCGGTACATGTCGGGAACGGCCTTTAACGCTTCCTCTGTGGTGCGCATGACGAGCGGCAGTATCATGACCGCCAAAGTAAACGCGCCGGCAATCAGGGACAGGCCCCATTGCAGCCGGGTAACAAAGAACAGAAGGCCAAAAAGCCCATATACAATGGATGGAATGCCCGCGAGCGTCTCCGCCGTGACGCGCACTACGGAAACAAACCGGTTCCCGCGCTTTGCGTATTCCACAAGATAGACGGCTGCGAATATGCCAAGGGGCGCCGCAATAACAAGCGAAGCTACCGTCATGAGCACGGTATTGATGATGGCAGGCATCATGGATACGTTATTCGACGTATACTTCCACGCGAACAGATCGGGCGTAAGATAGGGCACGCCCTTGACTAAGACATACCCGAGCAAAAACAGCAGCACAGTCACGGTTACGACAGCCGCAAGGTATACGAGCGCCCTTAAAAATACCGCTGTCTTCCTGCCCGGATGCGCTACGGTTTTATAATAAGAAGCATTCGTTCCCGTCATAGGTTCGACCTCCTTTTAAGCAGGGAAAACAGCCCGTTGATGATTAATATGAAAATAAAGAGTACCACGGCTGTCGCGATAAGCGCCTCGCGGTGCAAATCTGCGGAATAGCCCATCTCGATGACAATATTCGCCGTGAGCGTGCGAAGCCCTTTCAACAGACCTGCGGGCATGCGCGCCTGGTTGCCCGCCACCATGATAACGGCCATGGTCTCCCCCACCGCGCGGCCCATGCCCAACACCACCGCGGCAAAAAGCCCGGATCTTGCGGCGGGCACCAGGGTAGAAAACACGCTACGCTCATGCGTTGCGCCCAAAGCAAGCGAGCCTTCGTAGTAGCTTTCAGGCACGGCACGGATGGCGCTTTCCGCCACACCCACGATGGTAGGCAATATCATAATGCCCAAAAGCACCGACGCCGTCAGCATGGATGCGCCGCTCCCGCCGAACTCCTCCCGCACGAAAGGTACGATGACAACTAGGCCAAAGAAGCCGTATACCACCGAGGGGATGCCAGCCATAAGCTCAGTCGCCGGTTTTAGAACGCGGTAGAGCCAGCGCGGGCAGAAGCGCGCCATGAATATAGCCATCAACAGCCCGATGGGCACGCCTACGAGCATGGCCCCGGCCGTGACATAGATGCTACCCACGATCATGGGAAATATGCCGTAAATATCGTTACTCGGCCTCCAGGTACGCCCCAGAAGAAAATCGGCCGGTCCGATTTCAAATATTGCTGGCAGGCCGTTGGCGAACAAAAATATGCAGATGAGCCCCACGGCGAGAATGGAGGTGGCCGCCGCCGCAATGAACACGGCTTTCATCGCCGGTTCCTTCCATTTTTTCATGAACATTCCCCCGTTTTCTTTCCTTAGAATACGGCGCCCTGGGCGCCTGTTTTATGCCGCAACGCGGCCTGAGGGACGCTGCCCTGATTGATCTTATTATACGCGTTTGCCGCCCGAAAACGCGGGGGCGTTTTCCGGGCGGCAGTTAAGTGCCATACGCTGGCGTTTATTGAATGTGTTCCCGTTACGCAACCTCGCTCCAGCTGAGGACTTCGCCGGTGAAGATGGCGCGGATCTGCTCGGAAGTCAGGTTGGCGAAGGTGTTTTCATTGTTGACGATAACCGCGATACCATCCATGGCGATGGCGGTCGGGGTAAGACCTTCGGCAAGCTCGCTGTCCTTAAGTTCACGGGAAGCCATACCGATGTCGCAGGTGCCGTCGATGGTGGCCTGCATGCCGGTGGAAGAGTCGCTCTGCTGGATCTCGATGGTGACGTTGGCGTTGACGGCGGCATACGCTTCAACCAGCTTTTCCATCAACGGGGTGATGGAGGAGGAACCGGCGACGACGATCTTGCCGGAAACTTCGGCAGGAGCGAACGCTGCAGCGGCGTCATCGATCTTGATGTATTTGTTGCCAAGAACGACTTCCTGGCCTTCCGCGCTCATGATGAAGTTGATGAAATCCTGAGCGGCTGCGCTCACTTCGCCCTTGGTGGCGATATTGAACGGACGGGAAACCTTGTAGGTACCGGACTTGATGTTCGCAACGGTGGCGTCCACGCCATCCACCTGCACGGCCTTCACGGTGTCATTGAGGGAACCGAGGGAGATGTAACCAATACCGTAGGGGTTGCCAGCGACGGTGGTGAGCATGACGGCGGTGTCGTTGGTGATCTGCGCTTCGGCGGTGGTCATATCCACTTTGGTGCCATCATCCTGCTTTACTTCGACGCCCATGAGTTCGATGAACGCGCCGCGGGTACCGGAACCTTCTTCGCGGGAAACAACGACGATATCCTGGGTGGTGTCAAAGCTGGGTGCGGGTGCTTCGGTCGCAACAGGCGCTTCGGTCGCAACAGGCGCTTCAGTCGCTGCGGGCGCTTCCGTTACAGCGGGGGTCTCTGCCGCGGGCGCGCAGCCTGCGAACGCAGAAAGCACGAGCAGCGCGCTGACCGCTAAGGTTACAAACTTTTTAATTGCTTTCATGAATACTTCCTCCAAATCTTTTTACATTGCAAGAATACATCCCGATTGTTATACGCCAATACCGAAAATATCAAATCTATGTAAAATCCCCTGTTAAGCATTTGCGCCCCGCATATGCTTCATGCGTATGGATGTATGGGAATTGCCGGGAACTATGCGGCCGCGTTTTCTTTTTGCAGAGCGCCCCATTTACATCGTCCTTGAAAAAAGAAGTTGTGGCAGAAAAGCCCGAAACCCGTTTTTCTTATACGCCATATATTAAGACGCGAAAAGAAATGCCGATATAGTAGGAAACGCGCCGCTATTCGCCGCTTTAAGCGGATTACTTTTTTTGCTTTGCTCGTCAGATTACATGAGGGGGGTTCATCAGGTGGACAAGGAAAACATTTTTTTAAAGCTTTCCCGTTTAACGGCCAAGGCGATTGCCCGTTTAAAGAAGTTTGCAGCGGAAAAAGGCGCCTCCACAGCAGAGGGAGGCTCTGAAAAGCCAGCCAAAAAGCCGGATAACGTTATTTTACAAATAGCAACCGGCGTTTTAAAAAAGGCGGGCGCGCTGTTTGCTGTCATAAAAGCGCGCATCCTAAAAAACCGCAGCCGCGCAAAGGAGGCCGCCGTTTCCCTGTTCCAAAGCATCGGCGGGAAACTGCTGCTGTTTGTTGTGCCTGTTTTAATTTTAGCTGTTGCCGTAAGTACGATCCTTGCGACGACGAGCGGAAACAGAATTGCTGACCAGATTATGGACGAGCAGACGGACCGCGCCCACGCGAGTTTTCGCAAAGGCCTGGAGGAGAAAGTCCTCACTTGGCTGGATACCGCCACACAGAGCGCGGAGGATCCCAGCTTTATCAAAGAGGTTACCGCGCAAAATACGAAGGGAATTGGCGCTTACTTAAGAAAATTTCAGACGGGCGGCGCCAGCTTTCTATTTGTAACGGACAGACTGGGAACCGTGCTCTATTCCACGAGCTCCACGTACAAAAAAGGGGACAGTCTTGCATCCGAGCCATACTTAAAGGCAGCGTTTGAAGGGCAGCAGGATATCCGGCTGACTGCAGACCCCAGCGGAAATATCTACCGGCTCGCGGCGGTACCCGTTCAACTGGACCGCACCGGGACCGTGGGTTGCATTGTCGCCGGCTACTACTATAATGACGCAAAGCTTCTGGATAACCAGAAGATGCTGCACGACACTGATTTTACCATTTTCAGGGGCAACGTGCTTTGGGCAACGACTATTACCGAAGGCAATACAGATATTATGGGGACCGAGATGGATCCCAAAATAGCGAGCATCGTGCTGGAACAGCAAAAGGATTATATTGGCCGCGCGACGATAGCGGATATGCAATATGCCGTAAAATACTCGCCGTTGGTGGATAAGGACGGCAAAACGCTTGGCGCGTTGTTTGCAGGACTCCCGGTTGATGAAATTAATCAGGCGCGCGCGGACGCGATACGCAACACCCTACTGGTGTCCATTGTGCTGATTGCGCTTTCGGTCGCGGGGACGCTGCTGTTCATACGCAAAAACGTGCAAAAGCCCCTACTGGCGCTCAAGGCCGGGGCGGAGCAGCTTTCAGAAGGCAACACCGGCTTTGCGCTGGAAATAAAAAACCGCAACGACGAAGTGGCTACGCTGACGCAATCCTTCATGACTGTATGCGGTTCGCTGCAGGCCATGGTTGCGGATACGGATACGCTTGTGCAGGCCGCGCTCGCGGGCGAGCTGAAAACGCGCGCAGACGCCGACAAGCACAAGGGCGACTTCAAAAAGATCGTGGAGGGCATTAACCACACGCTCGATGCCGTGACGGCTCCCGTGGAAGAAGCCGCAGGCGTGCTGAAGGAGCTTTCCCTGGGCAACCTCAACGTCAGTGTGACGGGTGACTTCCAAGGCGACCACGCCATTATCAAGCACGCGCTCAACGAAACGATCGCGTCGCTCAAGCGCTATATTTCCGAAACCTCATATGTGCTTTCCGAGCTTTCCGAAAAGAACCTGACGGTGACCATTACCTCGGAATACCGTGGAGATTTTGTGGAACTCAAGGATTCCATAAACGGCATCGTCGCCTCACTCAACGACATGCTGTATGAAATCGGCGCCACGGCCGACCAGGTAGCGGCGGGCACCACGCAGGTATCCGCGGGCAGCCAGACGCTTTCCCAGGCTTCCGTGGAGCAGGCAAGCTCCATTGAAGAACTCAGCGCGACGATCTCCGATCTTGCCGACCATACCAGAAGCAACGCCGCCCGCGCGATGACCGCGAGCGGGCTGACCGCGGCGGCGCAGGCCTCCGCGCAGAGCGGCAACAAAAAGATGCACGCGCTGCAGGTGGCGATGGAGGCCATCAACGAAACCGCGGGCAATATCCGCAAAATCATCAAGGTGATCGACGATATCGCGTTCCAGACCAGCATACTTTCGCTCAACGCGGCCATTGAAGCGGCGCGCGCCGGGCAGTATGGGCGAGGCTTCTCGGTGGTGGCGGACGAAGTGCGCAATCTTGCCCAGAAATCCGCCGACGCCGCAAAGGAAACGACGGCACTCATCAACAACTCCATCAAAAAGGCGGCCGCGGGCACCCGCATTGCGGACGATACCTCCGCCACGCTTCTCGAAATCACCACAAGCGTGGAGCAGGCCGCAGCACTCGTCAAGGAGATTGCGGAAGCCTCCAACGAGCAGGCCACAGGCATCGCGATGGTCAACACCGGCCTTTCCATGATGGGCGACATGGTGCAGCAGAACTCCGCCACGGCGGAACAAAGCGCGGCCACGGCGCAGGAGCTTTCCGGCCAGGCCGATATGCTTCGGGAAATGGTGGAAGAGTTCCAGCTGATCGGCGAAGAAGAATAGACTGTTTCCCGGTAATAAAACCAAAAAGCCGGCGGAATACCCGCCGGTTTTATTTTGACTTTTCTTTTCCATTTTGTTACCATAAGAACAAACGTTTCGGAGGGCGTATATGCCGCGGTATGAGGTAAAACAGTTTCCATTAAATCAACTCAAAGTGTTTTTGTCCGGCGTTATTCTGGTAGCCGCATCCGCCTTTCTAGTAACGTCCGACACTGTGAAAGAGCGTTACGGCATACTGGCGATCCTTGTCGGCATAGCGGGTCTGATTGTCTTTACTGTCGGGCTTATTGGGGCGGCTCGCCTGCTGTTACAGCCATATCTGATGATGGCAGACGGCTATGGGATTACGGACAACAGCGCCCTCATATCCATGGGGTTTATTCCATGGGAAGAAGTTTCGGATGTGGGCTACGTCAAATACATGGGCAATCACTATATCTGCATTACGCTTACCAACCCGGAACGCTACCTTGAAACGCTTCCTGCGGTAAAAAGAAAGATAGCGGAGAACAATATCGTTCGAACGAGATATCCCATTTGGATCGTGCTCAATACCGCGGAAGAAAAATCGACGCAGATTGCGCGGACCGTGCGCAGCTTCTATACGGAATACTTAAAGCGAAATGGCCTGCCTGTACCCGAAGCATTCTTTGCGTGGCCCACCCCGCGATTCCTATGAGTCTAAGCGTACCAGCGTATTTATAACCCGCTTACCATTCGCCCTGAAGTTTGGAAAACTTTAGGGCGTTTTTTTGTAGCTTTTTAAGAGAACAATTCATTTGTGAACAATATGAGGGCAATTTGGGCCGCTTCTCCGAATGGAACTAAAAAAAGACAAAAATGAAACTCAAAAAAGACAATGATAGGGCTGGTTTGTGACCATCCGGGTTTATTATTTTGACAAGAGGATGGAAATACCTACCTTTGGCCGATATTTTGTATCGGCCAATTCCAGCATAAGGGGTGCAAAGCGGGATGAAGAAACAAAGCAAAAAAACATTGGCCCTCTGCCTGACCATATTGCTGATATTTGGGCTGTTCCCCACCGCGAGCTTTGCGGTGGAGGGGGATGCCTCTGGTATATCGAGCCCTGCCCCTATTGAGACAGACGGCGCAACGCCCACCTCGCTGCCGGAGCCTACCCCTGGCCCCGATGCGACGCCTGCGCCGACAGAAACGCCGCTGCCCACGCCCACGCCGGTGGATATAACCGTGCTGACGGGGGACGGGCTGTACCAGTATTTGATAGCGCTCGGGGAAGGCGAACTGCAAGCAGTGCTTGACCTGCTGACGGAAGAGCAGACAGCGTCCTTGAAACCCCTTGTAACGGCAGAGGTATTCTATACATGGTTCCCGGAGGCGCTTTTAAAGCTGACAGGCCAGGAACTCTATGACGAGCTGCTTACCATAT
>JAEYHP010000095.1 GCA_023409435.1 Bacillota bacterium
GGACTATACATATTATTTGTTCGCTTTTTTTGTATTTCTACTTGTGTGCGCGACGGTATACTTGAGCAGCATGCTCAGGAAAAACCAAAAGGAAGAAGCTGTAAAGCCTCCCCCGCCAGATGATTTCAAGGAACGGGAAGAGGAGCTTCTTGCCATGTTCCATAAGCTTGAGCGCGCGATGAGCGTTATGCAGGAAGAAATGGAGGAGACGCGCGGGGAGACCCGAGCGGACCGGGAGGAGGTTGCCTCCATGCTCGAACGCATGCAGCACCTGACGACCGGTATCCGCAGCAGCGAGGAGCGCCCGGAAGAACCAGTCAAGCGCGGCCGCGGGCGGCCCAGGACGGTGCATCCCCCGCAGGAAGCGGAACGTGCGGCCCTGATGTTGGACCGTAAAAAACCCGGCCCCAAAAAGAAGACGCTGCGCGACCGGGTGCTGGAACTCTATGAAACGGGCCTCACTGCAGACCGCATCGCGCAGGAACTCTCCATTTCCCGCGGGGAAGTGGATCTTGCGCTGGGCATCAAGCAGGAAAAAAGCATATAAATTTTCTCTAAAGTCTGAGGCAATTCTTTCGATATTGTTACCATATGGAATAGGCGGTCGTATTGCCGCTTGGAGGAACTATGCTGCGAAGCCTGTATCTTTCTGCCACCAACATGTTGGTGCAGCGGAAGAAAGTGGATGTAATCGCAAACAATATCGCCAATATGGATACCGTGGGGTACAAATCCGACAGTCTTATTTCGCGCTCGTTCGGGGATATGTATCTGGAGCGCGTAAATGATCCCGGCAATACGGCTTCGGGAGTCGGTCCGCTCAATACCGGCGTGCATATCGACGAGCTTGTGACTTCTTTTGATGAGGGAAGCCTGAAAACTACGAACAGGGGCCTCGACTTCGCTATCACAGGGGACGGCTTTTTTGCCGTTTCCACTACGGCGGGGGACCGGTACACGCGCGACGGCAATTTTGCCATTAATAGCGACGGATACCTTGTTACCAGCGATGGCAACCGCGTACTGGGCACAAACGGGTTTTTGAAGATCGATACGGCGAATATCGCCGTGGACTCAAACGGGAATATTGTAAATGCCGAAGGGGACGAACTTGGCACATTGCGCATCGTGTCCTTTGCAGATAACACGGGTTTAAAAAAAACGGGAAACAACCTGTACATCAACGAAAACAACCAGCAGGCCCAAACGGCGCAGAATGTTGCCGTGCAGCAGGGGGCTTTGGAAGCCTCGAACACGGATATCACAAACGAAACGCTCAACATGATGGCGGCCTCCAGAAGTTTTGAAACCAGCCAGCGGATCGTGAAAATGATCGATGAAACGCTGGGCCGGGCCGTAAACGACATCGGAAAGGTATAGGGTTTAAGCCATGATGCAGACGTCTTTATCAGCCAAAAGCGCGCTGCGCGCACAGCAGCAGCAGCTTGATGTGATTGCAAATAATATCGCCAATGTCAACACGGTAGGGTTTAAGTCGAGCAGCGTCAATTTTAAGGATACGCTCTACAATACCATGGTGAGGCCCACCGACGGCGAATCGCTCCAGCGCGGCACCGGCGTGCGGGTTTCCTCCATCAATAAATCGTTTGCAATGGGTACGCCCATGCTCACCGGCGTGCCTTTGGATTTCTGCCTCACGAAAGACGGCTTCTTTACCCTGGAGGATCAGGCCGGCAACGAAGTATATACGCGAAACGGCGCGTTCAAGCTTTCTGTAGAGGGAGACACCAGATACTTGGTGGATTCCGAAGGCCGCTACGTACAGGGAGAGGATGGCAAAATCGAGGTTCCCGAAGGGGATATGAGTACGCTCACCGTTGACGGCAAGGGGCAGCTGTTCATTGCGCAAACCGCCGCGAATGGTACGGCGTCGGGTACGCCCACCGCGTTCGCGACGCTTAAGATTTCCTCCTTTTTGAACAACGAAGGATTGGAAGCCGCGGGCAGCAGCACGTTCCGCGCCACCGCCGCCTCAGGGGAGGCCGAGACGGTGGAAGCTCCGGAAATACGCGCCGGGTACTTGGAATCCTCCAATGTGGATATGGTGACGGAAATGACTACGTTGATCCGCGCACAAAAGGCGTTCTCCTTTGCATCGCAGGCGGTGCGCACGGCGGACGAAATGGCCGCCATGGCAAATAACATGCGTAATTGATACGCTTGGCGCAAAAAAGCGATGACTGGACGGAGGATGTCTCAATGCAGGTAAGGCAATGCAGGATGTGCGGTAAGCTGTTTCAATCTATGGGCAGTTATGTTTGCCTCGAATGCGAAGAAAGACTGGACCAGGAATTCCGTTTGGTGCGGGATTACCTGTATGACCATCGAGAGGCGGATATCATGGAGATTTCAAAAGAGACGGGAGTGAGCGAGCGGAGCATCCTGCAGTTTCTCAAGGAAGAACGGCTGACGCTTTCTGTTCCAAGCGAGAACATCCGCTGCGAGCATTGCGGAAAGCCGGTTATGGCCGGGAAAATTTGTGCGGATTGCAGGGACAGATTATCAAGACTCTTGGAAAACATGGCCGAAGCCGCCGCCGCGAAGCAGGCGGAAAAGAAAGCGTCCGCCGAGGTAATGAGCTATCAGGGCCGCAAACATTTTGACAATAACAGAAGGTAGGCTTGTTAACAAGCGCGAAATCAGGGACAGGGAAGTGGTAATATGAGAGTAAATTCAATTCCGCCCAAGGAAATCTACAGCCAGTATCTGTGCGTGAGGGATATACAGCCGGTCACCGCAAACCGCGTTATGCTCTCGGATCATGTAGAGCTGTCCAGCACCGCAAAATCGTTTTCCGCTACGCTAAAAGCGGCCCGCGAGACCCTTAACGTACAGGACCCGGCGAGGACGGCGCGGATCAGCGCCATTAAACAGAAGATCGATAACAATACCTACTTTGTTCCGGCCGAAAAGGTGGCGGAGAAGATTTTTGAAATTTAACTCAAGGACCGGTAAGAGAGAGGTACGGCCATGCGGGATCTGATAAAAGAGCTTGAATATTACATGGCTGGCGAGCTGGAAATTTATGTAGGGCTGCTGCAGTACGCAAAAAATAAGAAAGCCGCGTTGATCAAAAACGACTTGGACGGGCTCAATATGCTGGTGAAGCTGGAAGATGAAGCCGTCAACCGCCTGCATGTTGCATCCGCCCAAAGGGAAAGCCTGTTTGACCGGGTGAAAAAAGAGACCGGTTATGAGGGAAAGGTCACGTTTGAGTATATCGTAAAGGATTGTTCCGCCCAAGAGCGCAGGGAGCTGGACCGCCTGAGGGGCCGCTACCAGGAAGTAGTACGCGAGCTTTCCGCGCTCAATGAGCTCAACCAAGGCCTGCTGCAGATGCAGCTTCAGTACACCTCCTTCTGCATGGATATTTTGATGCAGGCAAAGCCGGTAGGGGGGACGTACAGCAGTTCCGGCCATGCAAATGCTGAATTTCAGCAGGGGAGAAGATTTATCGACCAGGAAGCGTGAGGAAGTATGTCATTTTACGGATTGGAAATCGCAAAAACTGGCCTCGCTATCAGTCAAAAGGGCATCAATCTGGCCGGCCATAATATCGCAAACGCGGATACGGCAGGGTATACCAGGCAGCGTCTGGACCTTGCTTCCATAGATCCGGGCTCTCTTGTTGCG
>JAEYHP010000128.1 GCA_023409435.1 Bacillota bacterium
CAGGACATCCAAATCCGTTATACTATATGGTGCGGTAGATGGGACTTGAACCCATACGCTCGCGCACACGCCCCTCAAACGTGCCTGTCTGCCAATTCCAGCACTACCGCGACAGTGACTATTATACTGAATTCGAACAGGGGTTGTCAACTCATTTTTAAGCTTAATAAAGCGCCCGCAAATCGGGCGGTTTTGGGCGCTTTGGCCGAAAGAACCCCGTACTCAAGGCGCTCTTTTTGCTCGGGATTGTTAACGCGGCATAGCCCGTCTGCCCACGCAGCATGGAATATAAGGAGGACGCAAAGTGGCGGAACAAGCTGATACCCGCTACCGATTCGCCAAAGCCAGTTTCAGTTCTTTTTCGTAAGCGACAAGGAGTTCCAGATTTCTCTTTTGAAACCCATTGAATGCTTTTGATATTTGGGTATCGGATGCGCTGGTTTCTTCATACCAGCTTTGCGCGCCAAAATATTTAACATACTGTTCAGTCTTAAATATCTTTCCGGATAATGCGTATATGCCGTTTCGAAGGTACTCAATTTCTTCAGGCGTAAATTGAAATAAATCCTGCCGCTGTATGTCCTGCTGGTTGAGCTTCCGGATCATATTTTTTAGATCAGCGTTTTTTGCGGGATCACCCGTGCTTACCCTGAGGACCACGGATTTAGAAAACGCCACCGCTAAAGTGCTGTTTTTTGAAAGGAGCTCATAGCTTTCCTCGGAACCAACCCAATCATAGAGCTGCCTCGCGGGGCTGCCCTCCGGCGTATCCGCGCGAATTACAACATAAGAAGTGGTCAGAAAAGGATAAGCGCCCGAAGCGAAATTCTCCGTCGTGGGCGCGTAACCGTCGACTGAGAACAGCTTAAGCGTAGAGCTGCCAAACTCGCTGTCAATGTACGACATAATGTTAAATCCAATGGAATATTGATTCAGGAGCACGTTGCGCGTTATGGTACCCATATCTTCATCCATGTTATAAGTGGTTTCCCGCTGCGTCACAGTCGGATCGATTTCTCCCTCTTTGAAATCCATAGCGGAAAAATCAGGCATGTCATGGCCTTCCCATACCAGGCTTTCAAATAAGCGCTGGCTGCCCGACTCCGGGTTACGTATGTAGACGATGATATCTGCATTTTCTCCGCCCACATGTTCCCAATTTTCAATTTTGCCGCTGTAGATGGACCGGATTTGCTCAGAGGTTAGATTTGTTACGGCATTTTCTTCGTTGCCCATGAACACCAGCCCATCATAGCCATATATTTTCATTTCAATGTCAACGCCTTTTTCGGCGAGGTAGGCCAGCTCATCCTGCGTCGGAGCTACAAGAAACACGATATCCACCGTGCCGTCAGCCAAATTCAGCCAGGCCTCGTGCGTCTTGGACGCCAAAGGTTCGGGGCCGACATATCCGTATGTTTTTGTAAATAATTCATAGATTGCTGCCGTTATCGGCTTTCGGGCAGTGGAACTGTCGATTTGAGGAAGCTGCGGATGCGGTTGCGGCGCAGGCACAGGCGTCGCAGATGGCGGCGCCGGGGACGCTGTCTCTTCCGCAGGTGGCGGACTTATGACGTCGCTGCATGCGGGCAACAGCATGAATATCAAAACAAAGAAAATGGCGAGCACGATGTGATATCGTCTGGTAGAACCCATCATGATCCCCTCCTTTTGATAAAATGAGTTTAATACGCCGACACAATATGTCAAGTATAAATGGAAGAACAGGGATATATCGTATTATATCTGATTTGCCCGTAAATAAGTCTATAGGCTATCTGAAAAAAACTATTGATTTGCTAAGCGAGCCAGAAAACGAAGTCCCCCACCGTAGACTTCACGGCTTATCCTGCTGGCCTCGGCAAGCGCCTCATCCGAAATACACGATTAAGTGAATAAGCGAGTTTTATCGGGGTGCCGGTGGTCTGCGGGCCGGGGCTTGCCCTAAAAGGTAACTGCAGTCTTGGGGGTAAAGTCGTTTTGGTTCTGCCATATGGCTGCGGGGTGTGTCCCGATTATACCAGGATTGATGCTGCTGGTGCTTCAGTATGTAGAGAGGGGCTCGCTTTTTACAAAACCTTGGGCGGCGCCGCTGATTTTCGGATGGCCGGCGGTAATCTTTTTAATCTTTTTCCTCTATGTATTGATCAAAAACATAATGGCGGCAAAGCTAAAGAATAAGCAGCTTCCGGTGATCGGCTGGAACGGAGAATAGGCTGCTTTCGGTTCGATGCTTCCTGCTTGTCGCAGGGGCACGCGAGCGCGGATTATACCCACTCCGGGTTAGATATAAAGGCCATTGAAACGAGCGGCCCTGAACTTGATCGAATAAAACAGTTTGGCCGCGCTATACTAAAACCGACTGCCTGCCTAGGGGATGAATGGGGCATAAGGTAGGTCTCGGAGGGCGTATGAGCACGAAAAAGGATAATATAGACTTCCCCCTAATGGATGTCAATCAGCTGCTGCCATTTGACGTACCCCTGCAGCCGGGCGGCGAGGTGCCGCTATCGGTGATTGAGAAGGGCCTTGTGAAAATGGTAATCGAAAATCCTGATGAAACCCCGTAAACTGCCTTGCTGAACATGAGGCGGTTCTATGCAGCAGCGTCGATCCGTTTAGGTTGAACAATGGACATTATAAATAACCGGCCTGTTATCGTACCAGCCCGGTTTTTTGTTTGTTATAGATTATTTTGTATCTTTATAGTATGATTTCCATATCAAAATTGCAATTTTGTGAAACAGTCGGTCGACAGTACAATCGTGGATATGCTATAAAAGGAACAAACAATGAAAAAGTTTTTAAAGATCCTGAAATGGCTCGGTTTGTCGCTTTTGTCTTTCATTTTGATCTTAGCCGCGGTTTATTTGTTTCTGCCCAAAGGGCCAAGGGAATCCGTAGCGTTTGACGATCCCTACCATACGGCAAGAAACGCGGTCGTATCACAGGAGTACATGGCGTCCACCGGAACGCCGTGGGCGACGAAGGCAGCTATGGACGCTATGGGAAAAGGCGGAAACGCATTTGACGGCGCGATGTCCGCTTTGTTGACGTTGAATGTGACATTCAGCCAGGCCGCAAGCTTTCCGGGCGTTGCGCCGATTCTGATCTATGACGCGGAAAATCAGGAAGTAAAAAGCTATATCGGAGCGGGCAAGGCGCCCCAAAATGCAACGGTTGAATATTTTCAATCAAAAGGGTATGACAATGTCCCCAAATATAAGCTTATCGCCCAACTGCTGCCCGCATCGCCGGATGTGCTTATCGCTATCCTGAAAGAACATGGGACGATGAGCTTTACCGAAATATGCGAACCCGCGATCCGCATCGCGAAAGAAGGGGTGCCTGCCCATTATCAACTGCTGCATGATATGGACTTGAACCTGGTCGAAAGAGCCGGATTGACCGTTCTGATGCCGTATAATTCCGAGGTGTACTTTAGCGGGGAATGGTGGATACCGCTTCACCACAACGACCGGATCGTGTTGGATGACCTTGCAAACACCCTGCAGGAGCTGTGTGATGAAGAGCAAAGGGTCCTTGCCGCCGGAGGGAGCAGGGAAGAGGCGCTGGACGCGGTGAGGGATTATTTTTATAGTGGCCCGGTCGCAGCGACAATTTCCGCGTACCATCAGGAAAACGGCGGCCTCATTACGATGGAGGATTTGAGCGGGTACAGTGGCGGCTGGGAAAAGCCCTTGTCCGGCGCTTTCGGTGAATACACGATATTCTCTAACGATACCTGGAACCAGGGCGGCGTCGTCCCGATGGCGCTGCAAATTCTCGACGGGATCGACTTAAAATCCATGGGGCACAACTCCCCCGAATACATTCATACCGTGATCCAGGCCATTGAACTCGCAATGGCGGACAGGGAAGCATACTTCGGCGATCCCGCATTCGTTGACATCCCCACAGAAGCGCTGCTGTCTCTCCAATATGCAAAGGAGCGCCGTACGCTGATGACCCCCGGAAAGGCATTCGGGCAAATGCCGCCAAAGGGCGACCCGTATTCCTATCAGGGAACCGATACGGCGATGGTTATTCCGAAACTTGAGAGCCCTAAGCCGACCTTGACCGCGCCGCAGGATACGCAAAGCTTTGGAAAAGACACGAGCTATATTACAGTGGTGGATAAGGATGGCAACGCCGTTTCGCTTACGCCCAGCGATTTTCCGGAATCCCCGATGATTCCGGGTACGGGCCTTAACCTTGGCACAAGGATGAACCAGTTTTATATTGATGAAAGCCATCCGAACAGGTTGATGCCGGGCAAAAGGCCCAGAATCACGCCGAATCCCAGCATGGTGCTAAAAAACGGAGAGTTGTTCATGTCCTTCGGTACGCCGGGCGGCGAGTCTCAAACGCAGGCGATCATTCAGGTTTTCTTGAATGTCACGGTTTTCGGTATGGACCCTCAGCAGGCGATCAGCGCTCCGAGATTTATCTCGCTCAATTGGCCGAATTCTTTTGCGCCGCATGAGTATTTCCCGGGACTGATCGAGTTGGAGGCGTCCGTTTACGACGCCTGCGGCGAACAGTTGAAAGAGATGGGGTATAAAGTCAACAGGCTTGACGACTGGGACAACAAGTTCGGCGCCGTATGCGCAATCGTAAAGGATCCTGGGACCGGGAAGCTGATTGGCGGAGCAGACCCCCGGGAGGAGTCCTGGGCAGAAGGCAAATAACGTTTCAATATGGAATACAAAGGCATGATGAAGTTATTCACCATGCCTTTCGATTTCCATTCTTGGTTTCTATTTTCTATTGGGCGTTATAGAGCGTTTCCCGCAGCAGCGCCCCATTGCGGGGGATATCCGCCTGAAGTTCTTCTCCGTTTGCCTCAACGGTTTTCCAGCTATCCTCGCAAGGGAGTATCAGGCTGCGGTATTCAATCTCTTCCGCCTTAAGGATTTCATACCCCCAATCATGCAGCGCTATAAAATCCAAATTGGTTTGAATGTTGCTGAAAATCAGGCTCAGCAGCGGGACCATGGCCTCCCTGGTGGCGGTTTTCCGCATGTTTATAATCGCGGAATGGATCAGCGCCAGGCTGCGCTCAAGGTTGCCCAGAGGCTTCTGATCGCTGAGATTATCCATAGCATGTACCATGCTCTGCATTCCGGTAAGGGTCGCCGGGCCAGCCTGCAGGCCTTCGCCGTTTTCTCCCAGGGCGTCGTTGATATAGCTGGCCTCGCTTGGCGTCAGCTCTATTGGGATGCCCCCCAAGAGCTCGATCATGGCTGCCAGGGAGTGGGTGTCCGTACAGGCATAACTCTGCAGATCCAACCCGAAGTTCTGGTTCATGGTATTTACCAGCAGGCCGGGGCCACCCAGGGCATAGGCCTCGCCCAGGCTTTTTTGCCCGTACCCCTCTACGTCCACCATGGTTTTACTGGCCAGGGCAACAATGGTCAGCTTTTGTTCCAAGGCGTTGAAGGAGGCGATGAACACCATGTCGGCTGGCGCGTTCTGACCCAGGGGCTGGTTTTGCACGGCGATAAGCACGCTAATGATATATTTGTCGATCTGCTCCTTGGAGTAGACCTCTACCTGCTGGCCCTCCTGCCCGTTCTGGGTGTTCCAGCCCGATATTTTGCTGATGCGAAAAAGCAGCACTCCGCCAAGAACGATTCCAGCCAGCGTGATTCCCCCTAAGGACCAGATGGCCCGGATAAGCCAAAATCGAAGGTCCCGGGCTTTGGATTTAACCGTTATCTTATCGTTTCTCCCGTTCAATTTGCGATATCCTCCGGCGATGGCGTAGGCTCTTGAGTAGGCGATGGCGTGGGCTCAAACAGCTGCTCCGGCGCCAGGTAATTCCCAATGGTCATCATATCCGGCAGGTTGCGGGCGTCTCCTTCGCCCGAAGGCTGGTTGATGATTTTGCCGTTGAATACCATGATGGCGCTTCCGCCGCCGTCCAGATTATAGGCTTCCGTCAGACCCAGGCGGAGGGAAAGATCGATCATTTCCTTAAAATTCATGCCGATGGAGTAGCCCTTTTGCCGGCCGTCTATCATAACAATGCAATAATGTCCCGGCTCATAATAGCCCAGGATGCAGCGGGGGTTGCGTCCCTGGCCTTTGACGTCCTTTGCCGCTTTTCCGTTGCGCACCAGCGTAGGCCCAAACTGCCAGCCCTGCCAGGCGCCTTGCTCCATGGCGGTAACGGAACGGAAGGTATCGTATTCCTCCGTAATCATCTGCCCATCGTAATACAGCACACAAGTGGCTCGCTGCGGCCTTGGCTCTTCTGTCGGCAGCGGCGTGGCTGTCGGGATGCCCAGGTCCAATTCAGGCGTAAGCGAAGGCGTAGGGGTAAGGGTGAGAGCAGGGGCAGGGGTGGGAGTGGGGGTAGGAGTGGGGCGCAAATTGGCCTTGCGGTACAGTACGCCGTTGCGAAGTACAAGCCCGCCCAGGAAATCCCCGTTTACGGCCAAAATGGCATTGTTGTCCTGCGCGATTTTTTCCGCGGACTCCCGTTTGCCCTGGTACTCGCCGCTGGAGAAGGCCGTCCGGAAACAGTTGATGTTCCGCATCCAAATATCGGCGACATAATACGTGACGCCATCCTCTTCCACCTTGTCCACGGCTATTCGCAGCTCATCGGTTTGGTAGCTGTATTCCGCGTACAACCCTGTGTCATAATCCGGGAAGCGCACGTTAGCAATATCCCCCGGTAGGGGCCTGCGGGTGGGGACAGGGGTAGGCGCGAGGGTGGGTGCGGGCGTGGGAAGGGGAGTGGGTTGCAACACAGGCAAGGGGGCGGCCTGCGCGGATAAGCGCATGTTTTTCTGCTGCTCCTGGTAAACCCGCCCGAGCAGATAATCGGCATACACCACCGCAAAGGAGGTGAGCGTTAAAAAACCCGCTATGATGCAGAGCGTAACGGTTTTGATTTTCCGGCGATTCATGCTTCTTCCATTACTTCCTGTACAAAAAATTCACCTTAGCCGTCGGCCTGAGGCAAAGACGGAGGATATTATTCCGTGGGTATTATATCTTTTATTTCTTGATTGAACAAGGCTTATCCGTGGTGAACATGCGTGCCAAGAAATATCATGTCCATCCGAACGAAAAGCTGCCCGAATGCGTTCGGGCAGCTTACTGACATTTTAAGTGGCGGGCAGCATACTTACCCTGTTTCCGTTACCTCTTTCCTTTATCGAACGTCTCGCCTATGGCGCGCGGCGGATGGTTGTGCTTGGAGAAGAACACCAGCAGAAGCAGCGTGAGCACATACGGCAGAGTCAGGAAGAGATCCGAAATGCTGCCCGCCATGCCAAGCGATAGGCAGAGCTGGTACCCGCCCGACTTCGCAAAGCCGAAGAACAGGCACACAGCAAGCGTAGTTAGAATATTCCAGTTGCCAAATATCATGGCGGCGATGGAAAGATACCCATACCCCATGAATATGCTGGGCGAGAAGTTGGCGGAGATGGAGTATGCAAAGCAGATACCCGCCAGGCCCGAAAGCGCCCCGCTTGTAAGAATGGCCGAAAACTGTGTCTTACCTACGTCGCCGCCCGCGGCGTCCAGGCTGTGCGGGTTTTCGCCGCAGGCGCGCAGCCGCAGCCCGAAGCGCGTTTTATACAGCAGGTACCAGGTAAATACGCCGATCACAAGGATGATCAGCTCAAAGGGATACATGTCCTTGAACAACCCTCCCAGCACCGGAATGCCAGAAAGCCCCGGCATCGTGAAGCGGCTGGATACGCCGATCTGGAACTTGTTGGAGGATTCGCCGGTAAGGGCTTCGTTAATGACGCTGGTTAAAAACGCCGTGAGCGCCACCGCGAGTATATTTACCACTACGCCGCTGATTACCTGGTTGGCCTTGAACTTTACGCACAACACCGCGTGCAGCGTGGCGTATAGCATGCCGCCGATCATTGCCGCGGCCATCGCGATGTAGATCAGGTACGGGGAACTTTCCCCAAGCGGAATACGCAGCAGCACCACCGCAAGCGCCCCTACGAATGCGCCAAAACCCTGCAGACCCTCCAGCGCAAGCATGGTAATGCCGCTCTTCTCACAATAGATGCCTCCCACGGCCATAATAAACAGGGGAAGCGCAAAGGCCAGCCCGTCAATAAAAACCGCATCCATTATACTGCGCCCTCCTGCCTGGGAATGTCGCTGCCAGCGGATATTTTCTTTTGCGCCTTATCAAAAATCTGATCCCGTTTCCTGTCGGCAAGGTAGCGTATATACTCGCCGCATGCGCTGAACAGCAGCATGATGCCTGTAATCACCGAGGCAATCTCTTTGGGCGCGCCTGTGGTGGAGCTCATGTATACGCTGCCCTTCTGGAAGACGGTGATCAGTACGGAGGAAAGCACGCTGCCCAAAGGGCTCGTATTGCCCAGGAACACCACCGCGATGGAATCGTACCCCAGGCTCGCCAGTTCCTTGGGGACGATGGTGTTGTAATAGCCCATGTAGAAGGTAACGCCTGCGAGCCCCGCGAGTATGCCCGAAAAGCACATCGCGAGCACCGTGTTGCGCCCCACCCGCATCCCGGCGTACTTGGCGCAGCGGCGGTTGAGGCCTATGGCTTTGAATTCGTAGCCCAATACCGTACGGTCCAGCAGAAAGCGAACCAGAAAAACGCACAGGATTGCCAGCAGGATTCCCAGCGGAATCGTGGCCTTAAGGTCGCCGATCATCACGCCAGAGAGCGTGAAGCGGGAGGCGGGGCTGCAAACTCTGGAAGTCCGGGTAATCATATCCGCAAAGCGGGTATTGATGAAAAAGCCCACCACGTAATTGATGATGTAATTGAACATGATGGTGGACACCACCTCGTGGATGTTGAACTGGTACTTGAGCCAGCCGATCACAGCGCCCAAAGCGCCTCCCACCAGGATGCCGACAAGCAGCACCAGCGGCTTTGCAAGGTATGCGTCCAGGCCGCTGTAGCCGATGAGAACGGTGGCCGTAAAGCCCGCCGCAACCATCATGCCCGATATGCCGATGTTGAACAGCCCGCACTTGAACGCCAGCAAAAAGCCCAGCGCCGCCAGCAGCATGGGGGCTAAAATCCCCAGGAAAGAAAGGAAGTCCGTCAGCATCCCCTGTCCGCTCGCATAGGAAGGCTTTTGCAAAAAGCCGCTGCCGCGAAGGAACGCGCCGAGCGCCGCAAACGGGTCCTTGCCCAGCAACAGCAGTACGATTGCCGCCACCACCATGCTTAAAAGCACGGCAAGCAGCGCAATGGAAAACCTGCCGGTCTTCTCATTGAGCAGAAGGTCCAAAAACCAGGGACGCGGGGTTTCTTTGTTTGCCCGGCCTGCCTGCTTCATGCGTTCACCCCCATCATGTAGCTGCCTACCTCGTCTGTGGTAAGCGCCGAGGCTTCGGATATTTTCAAAAGCTGGCCGTTGTAGATCACCCCAATGGTATCGGCAAGCTCCATTACTTCTTCAAGCTCCAGGGAGATAAGCAGTATTGCCTTGCCCTTATCGCGCTCGTCGAGTATCTGCTTGTGGATATTCTCAATCGCGCCGATATCCAAGCCGCGCGTGGGCTGCACGAATATCATGAGTTGGGAGTTCAGGGAAATTTCCCGCGCCACAATCGCCTTTTGCTGGTTGCCGCCGCTCATGGAGCGCGTAAGCGTATTTTCGCCCTGCCCGCTGCGGATATCGTACTGTTCAATCAGCCCTTTGGAGTAGCGCGTGAATTCTTCGTTCTGGAGAATTCCCTTTTTGGAAAAAGGCGGCTGGTAATACGTTTTAATGGCGAGGTTGTCCTTCAGGCTGAAATCCAATACCATGCCCACTTCCTGCCTGTCCTCCGGGATATAGGAAATGCCGTCTTCGGTGCGGCGGCGTATGCTCATATCTGTAATATCGGTGCCGCCCAGGCTTATTCGCCCGGCGCTCGGCTTGACAAGTCCTGCGATCGCGTCCGCAAGCTCCACCTGTCCGTTGCCGGAAACCCCGGCTATCGCGAAAATCTCCCCGCCGCGGATACGGAAGGAAACATCCTTTACCACCTCGAACTTATTCTCGTTGCGCACCGACAGGTGCTCAACCTCCAGGATATCAGGTCCGAAGCTGGGCGCACTTTTGGCAAGCTCAAAGGAAACGTCGCGTCCTACCATGAGGCTTGCCATTTCCCGCGTGGAGGTGGAGGGCACGTCCAGCACCTTTATGAGCTTGCCCCGGTACAGAATGGCGCACCGGTCCGCGATTTTTTTGATCTCTTCCAGCTTGTGGGTGATGAGGATAATTGTCTTGCCCTTGTTGCGCAGCTCCCGCATGATATCTAAAAGGAACGCAATCTCCTGTGGGGTAAGCACCGCCGTGGGCTCGTCAAATATCAGGATCTCCGCCTCGCGGTAGAGCATCTTCAATATTTCCACGCGCTGCTGCATGGAGACGTTGATGTTTTCAATCTTCTGGCCCGGGTCTACCTCCAGCCTATAGGATTTGGAAAGCTCCCGTATCTTTTTTCCGGCTCCCTTTATATCCACGTATGGGATAAAAGAAAGCGCCTTTTTGACCGGCTCCACGCCCAATACGATATTCTCGGCAACGGTATAATTGGAAACCAGCTTAAAATGCTGGTGCACCATGCCGATATTCAGCGCCGACGCCTCGTTGGAGGAGGAAAGCTGAACCTTTTGGCCGCGAACGCAAATTTCCCCTTCGTCGGGCTCGTACATGCCAAAAAGCATGCTCATCAGCGTCGACTTTCCCGCACCGTTTTCACCAAGCAGCGCGTAAATTTCGCCCTTCCGGATTTGTATGGTGATATCGTCGTTCGCGACGATGCCCGGAAATTTTTTGGTGATATGCTTCATTTCTACGATATATTCTTCCATATCGTCCTCCCGCCGCCTGTTTCGTTTGACGCATCCCTAGCCTATATGGGGATATCAGCGGCTCGCCCTTTACGCGAAGCTGTGTGCGGTTTCCAGCGCGATCTCCATCATTTCATGGAAGGACTCCTGCCGCTCCTGCGCCGTAAGCCCCTCTCCGGTAAACACATGGTCTGAAATGGTCAGAATGCTCAGCGCCCGCTTTCCTGCACTCTGGGCGGTAAGGTAAAGCCCCGCGGTTTCCATTTCCACGGCAAGCATGCCCATTTTGCGGTAATGCTCATTGGCGTCGGGTTTGGCGTTGTAGAACATGTCCGATGTAAATACGCTTCCTACCGCCGCGTGCGCGCCCTTGGCCTCCGCCGCCTCCACCGCACGCCGGAGCATGGCGTAATCCGCCGTGGGCGCAAGGGTACCGGGGAACTCAAACTGGCAGGCAAAGTTGGAATTGGTGGAGGCGGACATCGCAATCACCACATCCCGGAGCTTAATGCTGTCCGCGAGGCCGCCCGCCGTGCCGATACGGATGATAGCGTCCACATCAAAATAGTGGTACAGCTCATGCGTATAGAGGCCCATGGAGGGGATGCCCATGCCGCTGCCCATTACGGATACCCGCTTGCCCTGATAGACGCCCGTGAAACCTAACATGTTGCGCACGGCGTTAAATTGCACCGGGTTAGTCAGATATGTTTCCGCAACGTATTTTGCCCGGAGCGGGTCGCCCGGCATCAGCACCACTTTGGCGATAGCGCCTTTGTCTGCCTCGTTGCACGCGGAAGGAACGATCATGGTAACCTCCTTATATTGCCGCCCATAGGGCGGAATTCATGTTGCATGGAAGTACATTGTATATGTCATAAAGGCGCATGGCCTTCTCTTATCCGGTGGTATGATTGCTGGAGGGAATAGGGGATTAGCTGCAAAGCGCATGCCACAGCACGCAATGATCTTTCCTGCGAAAGGAAGACACCTTTTTATGATACTGCGTATCACGCATGAATGGAAGTATGGGGGATTAATATCCCCCATACTTCTCTGGCCATCGACAAGCCCTACGGACTTTGTCGATGGGTTTTCTGTGGGTTAAAATGCCGTTCATCGCGGCATTTTCTCTACCGATTTGACGCACATGTCGTCAAATCGGATTAAATGTGGGGGATTTGTGAATCCCCCACACCCCTGGAGAGGGCTTATCGATACTTCTGCTTTGTGTTTTATTTGAGGCCGGGGAAATCGGTGGGCGTGTAGTTGTTGAAGTTGGCGGCGGGCACGATGGTGCCGTTCTTCACCAGCTCGTAAACTTCGTCAAGCTTTGCCAAAGCATCGTCGGAAAGCTGCTGGCGGCCTGGCGCGCTGACGTAGCCGGTAGAATCGGTCTTGGCGTCAAGCACTTCGTTCTTGCCCTGGAAGGAACCATCCGCAATGGCGGTGAGCTGGCGGGTTACGTTCAGGTGCATGTTCTTGATGGTGGAGGTCAGGATGATGTTCGAGGAGCCGTTGGCGCCGTCATCATACTGGTCCACGTCGCAGCCGATTACGAATACGCCCTGGGCTTCCTTGGCGGCGGTAAATACGCCGTTGCCGGTAGCGCCCGCTGCTACAAAGAGGATGTCAACGCCCTGATCGATCAGGGCTTTGCCAACCACCTTGCCGGTGGCTTCATCCGCGAAGGAGCCAACATAGTTGCCGCCTACCGGTTTGCCGGTTACATCGGTGCCGGCGTAGGAGGGCAGCTCCACAACCTCAACCTGAGTGGCATAGTGGGCGTTTGCATAGTTCACGCCGGACATAAAGCCGAACTGGTAGTTGACGTTGGAGGGGTAGGCAATGCCGTTTACAACGGCGACCTTGCTGGTTTTGGTGGAAAGTGCTGCGGCGACGCCCGCAAAGAAACCGCCTTCCTGCTCCGCGAATGTCATGGAGTAGACATTGGGAAGTTCAACGGTGTTGCCATCCGCGTCGGTAGGCGCGGTGTCCACGAGTATCACCTTCCTGTCCGGGTTGTCCTGCATGAGGGAGCCGATGGGGGCGAACTGGAAGCCGGGGAGCACCATCACATCATAATCCGCAATGACGTCGGCGGCAGCCTGTACGATCTTGGCGATATCCGGTTCCTTCACATGGTTGACGGTGGCGCTGGGGTTGCCGGCGATGAAATCCGTAATACCCTGGTAGCAATCCTGGCCGAATGAACCGTCGTCAACGCCGGAAGAGGTCACAATGCCGACCTTAAGGGCCGGAGCGGCGTTTTCGGCGGGCGCCTCAGCGGCGGGGGCCTCGGTAGCGGCGGGCGCTTCGGTAGCGGCCGGGGCCTCGGTGGCGGCGGGGGCGGGCGCGGGCGCGGCGCAGGCTACGGCGGTGACGGCCAGCAGCAGCACCATCAGCAGGGATACGAGTTTGCCGAGTTTCTTCATTCTTTTCTTTCTCCTTTTGTTGTTATTATACATACTGCTATGTATCACATTGGAAGGGCCGCCTTATTCAAACAGGGCGGCGATGCTTGTTTCATACGGAGCGCGGCAAATGCCCTTTTCGGTAACGATGCCCGCGATAAGCGTATGGTCCGTCACATCAAATGCCGGATTATAGCAGGGGATTTCGGGTAGGGCCATCGGCTCCTTATAGAATTTTTCACGGATCTCGGCGGGATCGCGAAGTTCAATTTTGATATCCGTGCCGGTCTTGCAGGACGGATCGATGGTGGAGGTCGGCCCCAGCACATAGAAGGGGATACCGTAATACTTCGCAAGTATCGCCACCCCGCTGGTGCCGATCTTGTTGGCGGTATCGCCGTTTGCGGCCACCCTGTCGCACCCGACGAAGCAGGCCTGCACCCAGCCGTTCTTCATAACGATGCTCGCCATGTTGTCGCATATCAGCGTTACGTCCACGCCGCCCTTATACAGCTCATAGGAGGTAAGGCGCGCGCCCTGAAGAAGCGGACGGGTTTCATCCGCAAATACGCGGAAATTCATGCCCCGCTCTATGCCTAGGAACATGGGGCCAAGGGCCGTGCCGTAGCGCGATGTCGCAAGCGGCCCGGCGTTGCAGTGGGTGAGTATGCCGTCCCCGTCCTTGACGAGCGTAAGGCCGTGCTCGGAAATCGCGCGGCACATTTCGATATCTTCGGCCTGAATTTTGCGGCTTTCGGCCTCCAGCAGGGCTAAAATCTCCGCAACGGGCTTAGCGCCGTTACGAAGGACAACGCCTTCCATGCGGTTGAGCGCCCAGCTCAGGTTTACCGCGGTGGGGCGGGAGGAGTTGAGGTAATCCTTCTGTGCCCGGAAGTCCTTGAGGAACCCTTCATACTGCTTGGCCTCGATCTGGCGGGCCAGGCAATAGATGCCGTACGCCGCGCAAATGCCTATGGCGGGCGCGCCGCGCACCTTTAATTCGAATATGGCGTCGTAAAGTTCCTTGGCCGTGTGGAGCGTAAGGTATACCGTCCGGTTGGGAAGCTCCGTCTGGTCTATGATGACGACGCTTTTGCCATCCTCGCTCAACTCCACGTTGCGGATATGCGTTACTTCCCTGAGTGCGTTAAAATCCATTGTATCTCTCCTTATCCGGCCCGCTTGCGCAGACCGGTACTATTTTCTGGCGCGGCCTGGTTGCGGCCTAGTTATTAAGGTAACCGCCGTCCACAACCAAAAGATGCCCATTTACATACCGGGAGGATTCGCTAGATAGGAACACCACCGGCCCCATCAAATCTTCCGGCTGGCCCCATCTGCCCGCGGGAATCTGCGCGGTAATGGAGGCTACCGCCTGCGTCTGCGTACGCAGACTCGCGGTATTATCCGTAACCATATACCCCGGCGCAATACCGTTTACGGTGACGCCGTACTTGCCCCACTCGTTGGCGAATGCGCGCGTAAGCCCCGCCACGGCGTGCTTGCTGGCCACATACGCCGAAACAAGCTGCCCGCCCTTCATGGATTGCACCGAGCAGACGTTGATAATCCGCCCGTAGCGGTTCTGTATCATTTGCCGCCCGATCTCCTGCGTGAGAAGGAACAAGGCTTTCACGTTCACATTCATGGCAAGGTCAAAATCGGCAGCGGGATATTCTTCCGCCGGGTGGATGGGCGTAAGGCCCGCGTTGTTTACGAGTATCTCAATGCGCGGGGAGGCTTTTAGCGCCTCCTTTGCGGCGGCAACGGCGTTCTCGGGATTACTAAAGTCTGCATGCACGGGCATGAACTGCACCCCAAGCGCCGTAATCTCCCTGCCGATCTCCGCCATATTATGTACGCCGATCCCGATAATATCGGCGCCCGCGCCCGCCAATGCAAGCGCCATTGCCCGGCCAAGACCCCGGCTGACGCCCGTTACCACGGCGGTTTGCCCTTTTAACAAAAAAAGCTCCATGCGCTTATCTTACCTCCTCCTGATACCAATTCCAAACATGAATGCATCGTCGCGGCGGCTCTTTTCGCACGGGACGGTGTCGCCCTCCACTCAACGTAGCGCTGCTACGTCTCGCTCCGGCTCCTTACCCCGCATCGAAAATCCCTCGCCGCTTTAGCTCCATTCATATTTTCCATATGGTATTGCTACAACTCCGGCATGTAAAAATCCGCGTCTTCATATGCCGGAGAAACAATACAGGAAACCAGCGCGAAATCCCCACGCAGTACGCGGGTGGTCTGCCATACGCCCGCGGGTACCACGGCCTGGAAGCTTTCGCCTTCAAGCAAGCTGGGGCCGATCATGATCTGCTTTTCCTCGGCGGGGCGCTCGTCCTGCCCGCCCAGCGCCATCACCAGCGTGCCGCCGCAGTGCCATGTCCATATTTCGGGGGATAACAGCCTGTGCCAGCGGGAAACTTCATCTCCCTGGAGCAGGTAGTAAATCAGGCTGCAAGTCTCACGGTCGCCGTCGTACCCCTGGGGCAGGGCGCTTTGCGCGACGCTCACGCCGGACTTTGTTACAAAGCGGTACCAGCCGCCTTCCCCCAGCGGCGCAAGTTGAAGCAGGCGAATCAAATCCTGTGCGCCAAGACCGTCTATGCAAGTTTTGTTCATCATGCCAAAGGCCGGCCCGTTTGGCCGGGTTCCCTTTCCAAGAGTTCCTCCGCGGGTACGTGAATGACCCCGATACCGCGTTTTTTAAAAAACGCCTGCCAATCGGGGTCGTCCAGCCGGTCGGTTACAAAGTAATTGATGGAATCAAAATCGCAGATTTTATAGAAGTTGACGAGGCCCAGTTTGGTACAATCCGCCACCAGATATTTTTCGCCGGCGCGGGCAAGCATGCATTTGCGAATATAGCCGCCGGTTTCGCTGCCATCCGTTACGCCGGCGCGCCGGTCCAGCCCCCGGCAGGATACAAACGCCTTATCCATATAATAGTGGGAGAGCATTTCGGCAGTTTCATCCCCAATTAGGCACTGGTTCTTGTTATCCAGTGTTCCTCCGCACAAAATGACCTTGGTCTGCTCGGATGCGGAAAGGATTTCCGCTACCTTCAGGGAATTGGTCAGTACCGTAAGCCCTTCGTGATGCAGGATGCTTCTGGCGATAAAGCAGCAGGTGGTGCTTTCGTCCAAAGCGATGGTATCCCCGTTTTTTACAATATTGGCGCACGCCAGGCCGATGGAACGCTTTGCCTCGGTAAATATGGTTTCCCGTAAGCTTACATGAATCTGGTTCTTCACACCCTGCGCGACATATGCGCCGCCGTGGGCTTTGAGGACCTTGCCTTCGCTTGCCAATACCGAAAGATCCTTGCGTATGGTTTCACCCGTAACGCCGAACATTACGCACAAGTCTTTTACCAGTATGCTTTTGTTGCACATAACGGCTTCTAATATCTTTTCGCGTCTTTCAGGAGCAAGCATATCGACCCCTTCCGCAGCGGGAGCTTGCCCGCTTGCAGCGCCATACAGAAAAAGTGCAGCGTATTCCGGGAGGTTTTCGCCGGAAATACGCCTATTTTCTAAACACGTATTCCTTGGGACGTTCGCCCAAAAAATGGTTTTACTTGCATATATTTTGATTTGCTTTGACTTTATCACGATTACATACGGATTGCAAGGTCAAAATTACGCTTATAAACACGTACTTTATCTCTGCAAAAGGAGTATTTATTCGCTCAATTCCATTGGGGATCGGGTATGGCGCAAAGCGCTTTTCAATAAAAGAGGCTTGCCTTTTATGGCAAGCTTGAATAGGTCGTGTATTAGCAGCAACGATTACGGCGACATCCGCGTCTTTTTTCGCAGCAGGCAAGGGCCAGTAAGAGTAAAAGGCATGTACTCATCATTGTCACTCCCTGTACTTTATTTTCCAAAAGAGAAGCAGATACAGTACAGGTTATGTTGAAAACGGGCTGTATGTGAAAAAATAGAAGGAGACGAATGGGGACAGTAAAGAACGTTTGCGAATATAGGCCCGTTTGGGGCGAACATACAACCTGTTTGTACATATTATAAAGCAGCATCGAGTACACCGATTGGAGGAATCCTTATGCGACGCTGTGTACAACTGGAAAAAGCCGCTGAACAGGTGAGCAACCAAAGTGCCATACCGCCCCTGATTTTTCAATTGCCGCCCAGAAAGGGCCGGGAAACGCTCAATAAGGCGCAGGACGCCCCCGTACATAAATGCCCGGCAAGCATTTTCACGGTGCACGTGAACACAGGGAAATACGGAGTGGTGCCTCTGTATTGCATCTGGCCGGACAATATCGTGGGAACGCCGAACGTCATTTATTACATGCACGGCGCAGGGTGGGTCTTTGGCAACATACATACGCACGAAAAGCTCGTACGGGAGCTGGCAGCCCGTACAAATTCCGTTGTTCTGTTCCCGGAATACAGCCTTTCGCCGGAGGCGAAATACCCTGTCGCTGTCGAACAATGCTATTGCATCCTGCAGGCGATCCCCACTATCGCAGAAAAAATGAACTGGCGGATCAACCTGAATACGCTTACCGTAGCGGGCGACAGCGTGGGCGGAAACATGGCCACCGTCATGACGATTCTTACCAAATACCGGGGCGGCCTGAAGATATGCCAGCAGCTTCTGTACTACCCCGTTACAAACGCGAATTTTAACACCTGCTCCTACAAAGAATTTGCTACCGACTATTATCTCTACCGGGAAGGCATGATGTGGTTCTGGGACCAATACACCACATCAAAAAGGCAGCGCCGCGAAATCACCGCATCGCCGCTGTGCGCTACGGTTGATCAGCTCCGCTGCCTGCCGGAGGCGCTGATTATCAACGGCGAGGCCGACGTGCTCCGGGACGAAGGCGAAGCCTATGCCCGCAAGCTCAGAGCTGCCGGGGTGAGAGTAACGCAAGCGCGCTTTCAGGCGATCATACACGATTTTGTGATGCTCAATGCCCTTGATAATACCGCAGCCTGCCGGGGCGCCATGGACCTCTCCACGGAGTGGCTGAACCAGAGATTCTGCGCTCTGCGCGCGAAGTAAACGCGCCCCGGCGCTTGCTGGGTAATGTTGCATTTATTGCGTAAAGACGCCCTTGTAGGCGTCTTTTTTGTGTGACGGCAGGGCTTTTGCCTTATGCCGGCTTCAAAACCGCTTATCCGCAGTTTGCCCGGATGGAATCAAGGTAAATATAAACTATATTCTTGTTTTGGAGGGGCCGTTATGTTTAGCAAAGAACAGATTGAAGCAGCGCATGGCAAGGTGAAAAGCGGGGCGGATTTCCCCGCATATGTAAATGAAATCAGATCGTTGGGAGTTAAAAGCCACGAAGTCAGCCTGAGGGAAGGAACATGGATGTTCAAAGGCCTGGACAGCCGTACGGTCTCATTTGTGAACGGGCCGGTGGTGCCTGTATCGGAACGGGTTTCGGTGGAAGCGTTCAAACGCAGTTTAACAAATCATCAACGTGGGGAAACAGATTACCTTACTTTTTGCCAACAGGCTGGCAAAGCGGGCGTAGACAGATGGATCTCCGACTTTCTCAATATGGCGGTAACCTATTACGATGCGGCTGGCAACGTCGTGGCCGTTGAACCGATCCCGGGCCAGTAGCGGGAAAATAGCGCATGAGTTCAAGTCCCATCTGCCGCACCGTATATCCGCCCAACGGGCGGCTGTTTTGCAACAACATAAAAAGCCGCCTGAATCGGGCGGCTTCTAGCCAAGTTTGGTCATTCAGATCCCTTAATCGGGCTGTTTACAGACCGGCAGACTTCTCTTCCTGACTGAGTTCAACTTTGCTTAGCCGGAGGAGTTTGAATACAAACGGAGCTCCCACGGTAATCCATAAGCCAAGCACCAGGTAGCGCATGAAGTCAAAGGCCGGAGCCTGGGGGAAAAGCAGCTTGAGTCCTTCCTTAAGGGCCAGCACCACGGCTATTCCCAGCGCGAATTTGACTGCCTGCTTCAAAAAGGTCGCTTTTGCGTCAAACCGGATGAAACTTGATTCCACCGAATACCCGGCCAAAAAGCCGCTGAATGTCCCGACGGTTTTCACGAGATCGTCCGAATCGCGCCAGACATACGCCGCCACCAGCACGGGTATCAGGAGCAGCAGCTGTACCCATTGCATTTTCTTTCGCTGCGCGTATTCAAAAGCAAAGTCCGCGAGCAGCACGCACACTGTGCCGAACACGATGCCGCCCAGGACGTCAACGGGCCAATGCAAGCCCAGGTACAGCCTCGAAATGGCTACCAGCAGTATCAGGAAGCAACCGGCGGGCGTACATATGCTGCGGAGCTGTACCTGTTTTCATGGAGTGCCTCATGCCGAAGTATAAAATAAGAGGCGATAATATCCTAATATATAGCAGACTGTGAGTGCTTTTATTTTACAATATATGCGTATTGCAAAACAGAAAAGAAGCGGCTTCTATAAGTAATTTCATCTTGAATGATTCCTTTCGTATCGGCAAAAAAAGCCCCGCTACCGGTTGGCAGCGGGGCCGGGGTGATCTTAGGTTAAGTTGCGGCCCTTATGCGGCCTGTTTGTTCCTGATTGCGCCGATGAGATAGAGCACCGGGATAACGAGGCCAATGAGGGTCATGACGACGCCGTTGCCGCCGTTCATGATGAGGCTGACGATCTGCAGTATGATCGCGATGATCGCGAATATCAGGCAGACCGTGGCTTTGGAGGGAATGTTGGCATACTTGACGCCCAGGATGCCCATGATGAGCGAAAATACAGCCGAGACCAGGCCGAGGATAAGAATGCCGATTGCTACGCCGCCGGCAAGCGCTCCAACGTCGCCGCCTAAGCTTGCGGCAGCGCCCGCGGCGATCATTCCAAGGATGAGCGCGAGAATGCTGATTGCCGCAAAAATGATAAGTAAAATTCCGGATACTTTAAGAAGTCCTTTGCCGGGAGCATTGGTATTGCCTGAGCTTTCCATTATTATTCCTCCTATTAATCCATGATTTAACTCCCCTATAAGTATACTACTAAAACAGCCCAAAGGTCCAGCGTGTTTTTGCTCAAAATACGTCAATTATTGCTCTGTTTATAAGCGCTGCTGGTCCCGAATCGCGCGGGTTATTTCGCGGCTACCGCCAGCCACGATCCGTTTCGTATTGCACGCATAGCGCGATATTCGCGCGCTGCAAAAGCGCAAACAACCTGATACTTGCCCTGAACGCAAACAACTAATCGTTGTGCCGGTTATCCGGCAGGACGCGCCTGCGTTTCATCCAAACAGCGCGGCAGGAAACAATACTTTCCGGCGGGCTTATGGGCGGGTGGAGTCGCGGCGCTGGAGGTCTACACGCGCCAGGACCTGATTTTAAACGCCTTGCTGCATGAAGGCGCGGTTGACCTTCCCGTCTATGAGTACTCCTTCATTTCTTCCAAAAATCTTGCCAACTTCTTGACACGCCGCCAATCCATATTGACACTGCCTTGATTTTTATTCTGCTATACTCCAACCGTAAGCAAGGAGTACCTTGCACCATGCAAACGAGGTGGTTTTATGGATTGGGTCGGAACGGTGATTTGGGGGCTTGTCATTCTTCTTGCTTTGCTGTGCGTTGTTCAATGGTGGGTAAATACGCACCGCTGAGGCAATGTCGGAAAATAGCCTTGTAAAAGTCGGAGAATAATAATGCGAAGGCCTGCCTCGGACGGGCAAACCTTCGGGTTTATTGCCGTATTGGGAGTGAAAGAATGGATGTTGTTTTGGCGGTATCGGGCGTAATATGCATCGTCTTGCTTGGATACCTGTTTTATGTTTTATTTTGGGGTGAAAAACTGTGAGTATGACTATCGTACAGGATGCGCTTTATATCGCGCTTCTGCTCGGGCTGTCCGTTCCGCTTGGTATTTACATGTACTGGGTACTGGCAGGGGAAAAGGTGTTTCTGACCAGCCTACTGTACCCTGTTGAAAAAGGGATTTACAGGCTGATGGGCGTTCGGCAAGACGAGGAGATGGGGGCCAAAAAATATGCCTTCTCGGTTCTGCTGTTCAGCCTTTTTAGCCTTGTCTTCCTATGGGCGCTGCAGATGCTTCAGGGCTTCCTGCCGTTCAACCCGGAAAACATGTCGGCCACAAGCTGGCATTTGGCGTTCAATACTTCCGCCAGCTTTGTTTCTAACACCAATTGGCAGGCGTATTCGGGGGAAAACACGCTTTCCTACCTGACACAGTCTCTGGGGTTGACCGTGCAGAACTTCGCTTCCGCAGCAGCGGGCATTGCGGTGCTGTTTGCGCTGGTGAGGGGCTTCATATTAAAGCAAAAAAGTACGTTGGGCAGCTTCTGGACGGATCTTGTAAGGACGACGCTTTATATTCTGATCCCGTTGTCCTTTGTGACGGCGCTTATACTGGTTTCTCAGGGCGTCGTGCAGACATTTGGGCCTTACCGCGAGGTCGCCTCATTGGAAGGGGGGCTTACGCAGGTACTACCGCTTGGCCCCGCGGCAAGCCAGGTCGCCATCAAGCAGCTGGGCACGAACGGCGGCGGGTTCTTTGGCATGAACTCGGCGTATCCGTTTGAAAACTCTACGCCGCTCTCGAACCTGGTACAGTCCGTGTCCATCCTCCTGATTCCCGCCGCGCTCTGCGTTTCCTTTGGCAAGGCGGTGAACGACGCGAAGCAGGGGCGGTCAATCTATGCAGCCATGATGATTTTGTTCATCCTGTGCCTGGTGGGCGTAACGGCGAGCGAGCAATATCTTGCCCCAACCTATACGGGCGTAACGGCCGCGGGAAATATGGAAGGCAAGGAAGTCATGCACGGCGTGGGCGCGTCCTCCCTTTGGGCCACGGCCACCACCGCCGCTTCTAACGGCTCCGTCAACGCCATGCATGACAGCTTTACGCCGTTTGGCGGCATGATCCCCATGTTTTTGATGCAGCTTGGTGAAATCGTGTTCGGCGGCGTGGGCAGCGGGCTATACGGCATGCTTGCGTTCGTATTGCTCACCGTATTCATTGCGGGGCTTATGGTGGGCCGAACGCCGGAGTATCTGGGCAAGAAGGTGGAGCCGTTCGATATGAAAATGGTCTGCCTTATCGTGCTCGTG
Organism: Bacillota bacterium; assembly: GCA_023409435.1. Lineage (GTDB taxonomy): Bacteria > Bacillota > Clostridia > Christensenellales > CAG-138 > JAEYLA01. The sequence continues at coordinate 22,321 of JAEYHP010000128.1, forward strand.
CCTCCGCTTTTGTCCCTTCTTGGCACGGCCCTTGCCGTTATGAACGCGGATGCGCCGGGCTGGCTGACAAATTCCGGCGCGCATGGATTTTCGGAAATCCTGTACGCATATTCGTCTATGGCGAACAACAACGGCAGCGCGTTTGGCGGATTTGCCGCCAACACGGTATTTTCAAACGTCGTGGGCGGCGTCATTATGCTTGTTTCGCGCTTTGTGCCTTTGGGCGCAGCGATATTCCTGGCGGGAAACATGGCAAAGAAAAAGACGGTTGCGGTCAGCGAGGGAACGCTTTCCACCAGCAACGGCATGTTCGTGGGCTTGCTAATCGCCATCATACTAATCGTTGCGGCATTGAGCTTTGTGCCTGCGCTTGCGCTGGGGCCTATTGCAGACTACTTTACGACACGTTGACCGAGGGGTAACGAATATGAATGCAAAAACCAAAAATAAAGGGATATTCGCCGATGCACTGCGCCAGTCCTTTATAAAGCTTGCGCCCCGCGTACAAGTGAAAAACCCTGTCATGTTTGTTGTATACATCGGCGCCATTATGACGACCGCGCTCTATTTTCTTTCCTTTGCGGGAATACGCGATGAGAGCGCGGGGTATACGCTCGCCATCGCACTGATTCTGTGGTTTACCGTTCTGTTTGCGAACTTTGCCGAGGCCATTGCGGAAGGGCGCGGCCGCGCGCAGGCGGACAGCCTCCGCAGTGCCAGAAAAGACGTGAAGACAAAGAAATTGAAATCCGTGTCGAATACGGAGGAGTATACGGAGGTGCTGTCCAACTC
>JAEYHP010000147.1 GCA_023409435.1 Bacillota bacterium
CCTGCCTCGCACATGCTGTTGAGCGCACGGATACGCGCTTTGAGCGGGGATGTGCCGAGCTCCACGGCGTTGATGACCTCCTGCGGGTTGACGCTCATGCGGAATATCACCCTGCCGTCATGGTTAAGCGGAAGCAGCGGCTCTACCATATCAAATTTCGTGGGGAACGTCAGCCTGCCCCTTTGCGACGCGCAGAATTGCTCGATGGTCCAGACCAAATTCCCGGTGATGGTGTTTTCCAGAACAAGATCGCTGTTGGAGCCGATTTCAAACACCGGCTCCTTATCCTCTGAGGCTGCGGTCTTGATCATTTTCCGCATCATTTCTTCGCGGTTGACAAACAGCCTCAGATACGCGCATTTGTTGTAGTGGCATACGAGATAGCAATATAGGCACATGGCCGTACAGCCCGAAGACGTATAGGGCACCAAGTAATCCGATACTTTATGGTTGGGCGTGTAGCGGAGCGATTTTCGTACGCCCACAACCAGAAAGCGCTTCATCTGCGCAAATGCGTCGTTCGGATTGGCGCGGAGCTCCTCAATGTTGTTGTGGTTTTCGATTGAAATCCATTCGACGCCCGCAAACTGCTCGCGAAGCTGCCGCCCCAGCGGATAATCGAGCGCTTTTGGCTCATAGTAGACGCGTTCCGGCTTCATGCTGCCTCCATAAAACTGCAATAGTGACGCTAGTTTGGCCGGGCAGCAAAAAGTGCATACAACGCATGCGCTCAGCTTGTCAAAAAGGACGTTGGAGGCTCTGCCTCCAAACTACCGCTTAGGGCCGTAACGGCCCTAAGTACCCAATAACTTTATTCTGCCCCCGCGCTGTACATCGCTTTGCAGATGGTCACGCGGCGCTCGTAGATATCCCTGACGAGGCCGGGCAGTTCGTCAAGCGAAGCGCGATGGGTGATGAGATCGTCCACAACCATTTTGCCCGCGTCCAGCATGGCCACGGTGTAAGTCCATTCGTTGACGGGCGTGGCGGCGAAATGGGAGTTCCAGACGCCTGTAAGCAGCAGCTCCTTGCGCAGGATGCTGCTGTGCTGCTTTAACGCGATTACGGTATCCTTATGCGGGTTTCCCAGCAGCACCACCGTGCCGAACGTCCTGGCGCAATCCGCCGCCTGGCCGACCGCGATACCCGTGCCCTCGATGACGACGTCCGCTAACGTTCCGCCGGTCAGCTTTTTAAACTCCTCCGCAACGTCCTGGGTTCTGGAATTGAACACGATTTCGCCACGTTCGCGAGCGAACGCGGCCTTTTCCTCCACGACGTCCACCAGCGCTACAACTTCTGCGCCGAACAGCCTGGCCCAGCGCGCCGCCATAATGCCGATGGGACCCGCGCCCAATATCAGCGCGGAATACCCCGGGCGCAGGTTGCTTTTGCGTATGGCGTGCTGGGCGACCGTGCAGGGTTCCGCCATGCCCAAAGCGTCCATGGAAGTGGCGGGGTTTTTCGACTCTACAAAATGCCATGCGGAAGGAACGATGCAATATTCCGCAAACCCGCCGTCGCTGCGCGAGCCCAAATAATCGTAATCCTCGCACATGGCGTAGTCGGCGGTAAGGCAGGGCGCGCACTTTAAACAGGGAATCAGCGGGAACACCGCCCCGCGCTTGCCAACGAAAGAAGCATCCGCCTCCTCCCCCACGGCGATGATCGTTCCGCCGATTTCATGGCCGATGGTGAGCGGATATTTTTGTTTGCTGGTGCCAAGTTCGAATATGCGCGGGATGTCCGACCCGCAGACGCCGCAGGCGCCTACCTTCAGCAGCAGTTCTTTTCCCTTGGGTATGGGGACCGGCAGTTCATCCACGCGGAAATCGCCGATGGCGTGAAGTCTTGCAGCTTTCATGCACGACCTTCTTTCTGAAGTTCCAAATTATATCTGCGCGGCCTGGGCAAGCGAAAGATATTCCCTGTACCGCTCTAAAAATCCATCTAGCCCCTTCATCAGCGAGGCCGTTCCCGCCACAAGGCCGTTCGCGCCCGCGACCACCATCTTTACGGTGTTTTCGTAGGTGGTGTTGCCGTCCACAAATATATCCGCGGCTTGCATGCCGCATTCCTGCAGAAGAGCAGCGACGCGGCGGATTTTTTCAATGCCGTCCGGTACGAGCGTCTGCGCGGCAAAGCCGGGATTGACCGTCATCACCAGCACATAATCGAGCACGCTCTTGTATTCCCGTAAAAGCTCCACCGGCGTGCCGGGATTGAGCGCAAGCCCCGCCCTTACCCCTTTTGCGCGCAGTTCCTGCAGCAGCCGGTACGGATGGTTTGTTGTTTCCGGGTGGAAGCACACCCGGTCGCCCTCCTGGGGCTTGAAATACTCGATAAACCGCTCCGGCTCCAGGCACATCAGGTGCAGGTCCACAGGAAGCTTCGTCAATTCCTTGATGTTGGAATAGTAGTTGGCACCCAGCATGATGTTTTTCACATAATGCCCATCCATGACGTCAAAGTGGATGGAGTCGAGCCCCGCTTCCTCAAACAGGCGGATATGCGGCTCCACCTCCCAAAGCTTGCAGCACATGACGGAGGGGGAGATTTTGATAGCTTTTTGCATGCGGGCTCCTTTTTGCTTACACGTGCAGGAGATTTTGGAATTGTTTTCTTCTGCTATTGTACCACGGCTGAGTCTTGGAGAAAAGAATAGGGCTGCCATATCGGCGGCCCTCAGACTGTGGATAAACCATGTCGTTTGTCATTCTGAGCCGAAGGCGAAGAATCCAGCCTTCGTTATGCGCCCTAACATAGGCGTTTCAAGATCCTTCGCTTTGCTCAGGATGACGGTAAGAAGTTTTGTTGACAGGCTCAGGGCTGCCGCAACCGGCAGCTTTCGAGATCGGCTATATTTTGCCTTAAACTGACGGCGCCGCGGCTATCCTGTATATGCTCCCGTTGAAATCGACGACATACAGTTCGTTGTTCTGATCCAGCCCAAAGGAGGAGATATTGAGGCCGGTATTCAGCAAAAGCCGGTTCTCCAGCACCGTTTGGCTGGCGTCGAGCCATAGCGCCCAGAGTAGGCCAGTTTCGAAATCCCCGTAAACATACGCGCCATAGAGGCCGGGAACCGCGCTTCCGTAATACACGTAGCCGCCGGTGACGGATCGGCCTGTAGGATGCTCATATTCCCAAACCGGCAATATCAGGCCCTCCCGGTCGCAGTCGGCATCGGCCGGGTAGCAGAGGCTCCCTTCCATTATGCGCCAGCCGTAATTTTCACCGTTTTTGATAATATTGATCTCTTCAACCCGGTCCTGCCCCACATCGGCTGCCCACAGCCAGCCGCGCTGCTGATCGAAGCTGAATTTCCAGGGGTTCCTTAGCCCATACGCATAGATTTCCTCGCGCCATCCTTGCGTATTGCCGGCAAAAGGATTGTCTGCCGGGATGCCGTAAGCAAGGTTTTCCGCCGGGTTGTCCACATCGATACGCAGTATTTTCCCAAGCAGACTGCCACGGTTCTGTGCGTTGTTCTGCGGGTCTCCGGCCGAGCCTCCGTCGCCGGTGGCGATGTAGAGGTAGCCATCGAATCCGAAGTCTAAGCGCCCGCCGTTATGGTTTTCATACGGCTGCGGGAAGGAAAGGAGTATGGAGGCGCTGTCCGGCAGCGCCCCGTTGGGATTGGCGGGGTCTACCCGATAGCGGGCGATCACGGTACTGTTGCGGTCGGTATAGTTGATGTAGAAGAGACCGTTCTGCTGATAGTCCGGATGAAAAGCCAGCCCCAACAGCCCCTTTTCTGAGGCGTTGCTATCCACAAGCGAAGTTACGTCGAGGAATACCTCTGCGTCCTCCACCTGAGAGTCGTTGGGAAACACCAATATCCGGCCCGGCTTTTCAACGACGAATACCCGGTTGCTGCCATCCCCTGCAACGCGGTATTCCAAGGGCTGGTCGAATGTCAGATTGGGATACGCCTCAACCAGCGTTACCCGCACCTGCGCGGGCGGGGTTACATTCGGGTTCTGCGGTTGGAGGGCTTCCCTGTCCTCCTCCACCTCGAATATCGGCGCGGCGGACGGTTCGGCCTGCAAGTCGGCTTCGGGTGCAGAGGGAGGCTCTGCCTGGGGGACGACTGGGCTGCATCCGGTTATCAAAGCGAGAGACAAAAGCAGGACGAATGGTCTCAATTTCCTCATATGTAAATCCTCTCAATTCAACTTATCTCAAGATTTATGCCTTTCTTAATTGATAACCCAAAACCCCTGTTATTTTACTATTCCCAGCCAGTTGGGCTCGTATGAAATAAATGGCGACAGAAAAAATGACCACCCTTTCGGATGGTCATTCAGAAGCAGCAGCCTTATATTTTGTTGTTCTTACAGCCTTGCTACACCGCTGTCCCGCGCGGCCTTGGCCACCGCCGCGGCAACCGCCTTGCCCACTCGTGGGTCAAACGCCTTGGGGATGATGTAATCAGCCGTTAGCTCCTCCTCCGGGATGAGCGCAGCAAGGGCGTAGGCGGCGGCGAGCTTCATAGTATCGTTGATATCGCGTGCCCGCACGTCGAACGTTCCGCGGAAGATACCCGGGAAGGCCAGCACATTGTTAATCTGGTTCGGAAAATCGCTCCTGCCGGTGGCGACGACAGCGGCGCCGCCCGCCTTCGCATCGTCCGGGAAGATTTCCGGCGTGGGGTTGGCGCAGGCGAACACGATGGCGTCTTTCGCCATGCTCTTTACCATATCCGCATTCACCGTGCCGGGCGCGGATACGCCGATAAATATGTCGGCGCCCTTGAGCGCGTCGGCGAGAGTCCCCTGCTTTTTCTCCCTGTTAGTGGCGAGCGCTATTTCTTCCTTTATGCCGTTCATGCCAACCTTGCGGCCTTCGTATATGATACCGGCCCGGTCGCACAGCGTGATATGCCTGAACCCGTCCGAAAGCAGCAGCCTGGTAACGGATATGGAAGCCGCGCCCGCCCCGTTAATGACGATGCGCACATCCTCTTTCTTTTTGCCGACCACCCGCAGGGCGTTAATTAGCCCCGCAAGCGTAACCACGGCGGTGCCGTGCTGGTCGTCATGGAATATGGGGATGTCGCACTTTTCCTTAAGCTTCTTTTCAATTTCAAAGCAGCGGGGCGCCGCGATATCCTCCAGATTTACGCCGCCGAATGAGCCGGAAATGAGGTACACGGTGTTGACGATCTCATCGACATCCTTACTTTTGATGCACATGGGGAACGCGTCCACGTCGCCAAAGGCTTTAAACAGCACACACTTGCCATCCATGACGGGCATGCTCGCTTCCGGCCCGATATCCCCCAAGCCGAGCACCGCGGTGCCGTCGGATATGACGAGGCATAGGTTGTGGCGGCGCGTGAGCTCATA
>JAEYHP010000005.1 GCA_023409435.1 Bacillota bacterium
CCGGGTTGGCGTAGCCGATTACCTTCATGCCCGCAGCCTTTGCCGCGGCTACGCCGTTCGGGGAATCTTCAAATACCACACAATCGGCTGGGTCCACATTCAGTTCCTGTGCGGCGTGCAAAAACACGTCCGGCGCGGGCTTGGGGTGGGCAACGGATTCTGTGGTGGAAATTTGGTCCACGTAATCCAGCCCGCCGTTAAGCCGCAGTACGCCTTCCGCATTAAAGAGATAGTTCGACGTCGCAACGCCGATCAAGAAGCCGCTTTCTTTCAAATGCCGCAGCAAATCGAACACATGGGGCATGGCCGGGATATCCCCTGAGGCGAACAAGATCCGGAACGCCTCGACTTCTTCCTTTAATAGTTCGTCCGGGGTAACAGAGAGCCTGAATTCCTCTGCGAGCGCTTCGTAAATCAGCAGAGAAGGCGTGCCGCGAAACTTGGTTTCGTGTTTGTCCGTGATTGCGATGTTAAGCTTTTTTGCAAGCGTTTGGTGGTACGCGTCGTAAACCGGTTCGGAATTGACAAGGACGCCATCCATGTCGAATATGACAGCCTTAGGCAAGCGTATGGCCCTCCGTTTTTAAATAGTTCAAAATATCGTCCATAGGCCGCAGCGAGTTCTGCGCGCCTATCGTCATGGCGGCAATCGCGCCGCAGGCGCTGCCCAGGAGCATGCTCTTTTCAATCTCCCAGCCGTTTGCGATGCCGTAGGCCAGGCCCCCGTTGAATGCGTCGCCCGCGGCGGTGGTATCCACGGCTTTGATGCGGAAGGCCTTTTGAAACACTTCCTGCGCTCCGTCATAATAATACGCGCCTTTGTCGCCCAGCGTGATACAGACCTTCTTTACGCCCTTGTTCAGGAACCATTTCGCGTTGGCGCGGGCCCAGTCCATAAGCGGAAGGTTGGCGCGCAATATGCCGGTGTACGCTTCGCTTTCCGTTTCGTTGGGGGTGATGTAGTCCGCAAGGGGGAACACATCGTCCGGCATGGGAACGGCAGGAGCGGGGTTCAGTATGGTGGTAACGCCCAGGGATTTGGCGATGGAAAGCCCGTAGGCCACCATATCCGTGTTGATTTCATTCTGGGTGATGAACACGCTGGATTCCTTGATCCGCTCCTTGGCGGACTCCACTATTTCCTGGGTAATAGCCTTATTCGCGCCCGCATCATATACGAGCATGTTGTCCCCGTTCGTATCCACATAAATGACGCAGCAGCCCGTCCGCCGGTCCGGCAACGTATAGAGGAAGGTATCGTCCACGCCCTGGCCTTTGAGGTTTTCGCGCACGCTTTCGCCCTGCGCGTCCGCGCCGACGCAGCCGATAAAGTAGGTGTGCGCGCCCAAAAGCTGCGCCTGTACGGCCTGGTTGGTGCCCTTGCCGCCCAAAAACATGTCCGTGCCCAACCCGTCCACGGTTTCGCCCACATGCGGAAGCCGCGAAGCCTTGGCCACGATATCGGAATTGATGCTGCCCAGTACAGAGATAGTAACGCCCATAAAATGCTCCTTGCCAGTTGGATTTGTAATGATACGGGAGATCAAAAGCCCCCCACCAAATCTAAGGAATTTTGTATGCGGATACGCAAAAAATTGCGCTTGTCTAAGTACAGATTATACCATGGAACGGAGGGTATCGCAACGTGACATGCTGTGGGATAAGATGGTTTCGGAAAAGACGATTTGTTACAGATTGTAATTGTGATGGGATATAGTGGGATGTATAATTATTTTAAAGCCTTATTTTTTGATTACCTTATTTCCGCATTAGCCAACTAAGTAGCTATTTATAACCGACGGAGGGCTAAAAAATGCCAAAGGGAGATCAAAAGGTAACACATAGTGGTAATACAATAATGATAAGCCGCCCATCATTTAACTATCTTGCCTTAGTTACGTATGCAAAGGACTTGTACAGCATGATTGCTTCAACAACATGGACCAAGGAAACATCTGAGAAGGGCAAGGAGTATCTTAGATCAACAAAATATGGGCTATTACACCAGTTGGTAATCAGCTATTTTTATGGTGAGGGTGCACTACTCGAAGCCTATAAAAGTGATTATGTAATAGACCACCTTGATAATAATGGATATGATTGTACCTGCGAAAACCTAGCTTTGATACCTAGAAAGGAGAATTCAGCAAAGGGGTTGACTTATATAGAGAAAGGGCAGAATCGATTCCAAAGTATGCAATAAATATAACAAAAGACTTTGATACTGAGGAATTCCAAATATCGGTTACTTTTAATAAACCAGCCAATATCATAATTGGGGATGAGGAAGTATATTTGGCAATATTGTAGCTAAGGTATGGGACCGATTATAAGACATGCTTTATAGATGCGAGAAGTATCCTGAATGATTTAAATGAAAGAAATTTCTTTGGATCTTGTAAACCTAAGATATACGCAATATGACTATCGTAAAGCTGAGGTAATGTTTGCGACGCATGAAGAAATAGGTTCAGGGCTTGTAATGAGGAATGGCCAAATATATGGCGTCCAAGGATCACCTCATATGTGTTTAATAAAACCAAGACATTCTAAGGAATTTCATAATGATGCAATCCAAGAGCAATAAAGTAAAGCTGGGCATTTCTAAGGTAATCCATACCCATAGCCTTGACCTGTAATTTTCTTGCATCTCTAATCATAATGCAATACTATGGGAACAGAACTGGAACCCGCTGCGCGAGAAGGGCGTTCTGATGCGGGTTGGACCAAATAACCGGATTGGAGAAGAAACGATGAGCAATATATTTGACCGGCCGCTTGAAGAAGTTGTGAAAGTGCGCCATTCCGTCAGAACATATTCCAGTAAGCCGTTGCCGCGCGAGACAATCGCGCAAATAGAAGCGTATATAGAGACGCTGTCCAACCCGTTTGCGGGAGACGTAGCATTCAGGCTGATTGAGTCCGCGCAGGCCGTCAACGCAAAGCAGCTTGGCACCTACGGCATGATCAAAGGGGCCAGCCATTTTATTGGCGTCACGGTGAAAGATTCGGGGGGCGCTTTGGAAGCGGTGGGCTATGCGTTTGAAAAGCTTATTCTGTTCGCGGCATCACTGAATCTAGGCACATGCTGGCTCGGCGGCACGTTCAACAAAAGCGAGTTTTCAAAGGCGATGGACGTCCAGCCGGATACGCTTTTCCCAGCTATTTCCCCCATCGGCTGGCCGGAAGAAAAGCGTCTGTCGGAACGCCTGGTAAGGCTCACGGTAAAGGCGGACCAGCGCAAACCATGGAAAGACCTGTTCTTCAACGACAGCTTTTCGGAGCCCTTGACGGAGGCCGATGCGGGCGCCTATGCGTTCCCGTTGGAAATGCTGCGCTTAGCACCCTCCGCGTCCAACAAACAGCCTTGGAGAATTGTTCGGGAAAAGAATGTGTTCCATTTCTATGAAGCGAAAGCGGAAGGATACAGCGAACGGCTGGGTTTTGATATACAGCGGGTGGATATGGGAATCGCCGCATGCCATTTCCATTTGGCCGCGTTGGAAAAGGGCCTGAACGGGGAGTTTCGAAAGACGCCGCCCTGCGTTCTTAACCTGCCTGTGAATACCCATTATGTGTTCTCGTGGGTTTCCGCTTAAACGACAAATTTCGCTTTGCGCATAATAATCAAAAGAGGTCCATAGGGGCCTCTTTTTTGCTGGGCCATCAATATCTCCATCCTCCTAAGCATATTAGCCGATTGCAGGGATGCGGCAACTCCATGGCTCATTGTTGCGCGTGCCTTCAAACTGGTAGGCAGGCTGGTAATAACCCTTTGTGTCATAGACATATGTGAGCGCATAACGGTCCACCGTCAGGCGTTCCCCGGGGACAAAATCCTGATACTGCTCGAACTGGCCGTTCTTGATTTCGGCATAAGCCTGCTCCGGCGTAATAATATTCACTTGGCGGAAATACGTATTCTCCGCGATGGCATAGAACAGATGGCAGGGCGCGGCGGCTTGGACGGATGGATTAATCATGATCTGGCCGGACGCATAATCGGCGTTGGCTTGTGCAGGTTCCTGCGGCGGGTATGCGTCCCAACGGAGCGTATTTGCGTTCTGAATGCTAAAAACGGCAGTGGAAGGCAACAGCCCGGTTTCTAAAAACCACCCTTCAAAGCGGGGCGCCTGCTCCTCTAAAGCAGCCTTGCCGGTTGCGGGCGTGCCGTTCTCGCAGTAAAGGGACCACGTGCCGTCGGGCAGGGAGTAGGTAAAGGAATATCCGTTTGCTGCATCGTCCTGAAACAGGAATACCCGGTTGTTTCCGTCCGTGCGCATTCCGCCCTGCTGCTGCAGCCCGAACTCCTTTGCCAGCCGCCCGGCCTGTTCCGTTCCGTATGCTAAATTGAATATTCTTTCGTTGCGGTACAGGGCGGCCGGCTCCGACGTATCTGGCAGAACGGCGTTAAGTTCCAGCGTTACCTGACCCATGTTCTGCGGAATTGCGGGGCGTATGGGGAGATTTCCAAGCTCCTTGGCGTTGTAAACAGTCAGAGCCCCGAAAAAAAGTAGCATAAACGCAAACGGAATCATAAGCGCCCGCAAAATTGGCTTTGCGATAAGCCTCCTGCGCTCCAGACAGGCGATGATAGCCTCCGCAAGGAAATATCCGATCATGCTGCCCAGGGTATTGTGGAACATGTCATCCAGCTCAAAGACCCCTCTGTGGGTCAGCATCTGGAGCATTTCTATGCCGATACATACAGTCAGGGAAAGAAGAAGGACAGGCAGGAACCTACGCATGCGTTTTGTGAGGAGCGGCAGCAAAAAGCCCAGCGGCGTAAACATCAGCATATTGAAAACGATCAATTGAAATTCGCTCAGGGACCAGTTGTTCCAGGCGTTGATATAGCCGCTGAAAAGCCGGAAATTAAACCATCCTTCAAACATGGCGGGGCGGGTGAATAATGTCAGCCCCAGTACGATGGCAAGCCATCCCAGCATCAGAAAGGCCACAAGAAACTGTTGCCTGGTAATGCCTCTTTTTCCGCCTCTCTTTTTGTAAAGGGAATAAAGCAGAACCGAAACGGCAAGAGCCGCTAAGGCTGCAGCCGATGCAGCCAACGCAATGGGAGTGATTGTAGTAAACACGCTGATAATGTCCATGATTCCTCCGCCGGTGTTAGTGCCCCGTGGGGCAGCCGTACATCGCCTGGCCGATGGCCGGAGGGCGAATAGGAGTAACGGCTTGATTAGATAATAGCCAGAGCGCCGGCGGGTTTCAATCCGGTTAAGCAATTCTTCATACAAATATAAAGAAATGTGCAATTCAGGGAAAACAGGTGATGTTCGCTTGTTTGCATAAGCAAAGGCCACCCTTTTAATAAGGATGGCCTTTGCAACAGGAGAGACCGGCGCCGGACATTGGCGGAATGCCCGGCGCCCGCGTCAGGCGCGCATAAACACCCGCGCCTGGCGCAACGGGTCTGCCGTAATCGGCAGAGCCCGTGGATCGTTTATTGGAACTTGAGCTTCAGATACTCCTGAATGAGCGCGGCGCATTTTTCCCGGCCCAGCGTAGCGCTGTTGAGGCACAGGTCGTAATGGTCCGCATTGTTCCACTCCTGTCCGGTAAAGTACCGGTAATACGAGGCGCGCCGCTTGTCGGTTAAGTCCACAAGCTCGGCCGCCTCTTTTTCTTCCATGTCGTTCAACTGCATGATCTGGCGGACGCAGACGTCATGCGGAGCGTAGATGTACACGCGCAAAACATTGTCAAAATCCCGCAGGATATGGTCCGCGCAGCGGCCGATGATCACGCAGGACTGCTGCTTCGCAAGCTCGCGGATCACCTTGGCCTGGTAATTGAACAGGTTTTCGTTGGAGATAAAATCTTCGCTGTCCGGCGGCAATACTTCGCCGTTTTCCACGCGCTTTGCGGCGTGGATGAGCATCCGGAGGCTCGGGGTTTCATCAGCCTGGCCGAAGAACTGCTCGTGTATACCGCTGGCGTCGGAAGCGAGGCGCAAAAGTTTACGGTCAAAGAAATCCACATGCAGTTTGGAGGCGAGCTCCTTGCCTACCATGCGGCCGCCGCTTCCATAGCCTCTGGCTATCGTGATGACGAAATGATCCATACAAGCCCTCCTTTGCGCTTTGATCTAGTTTATGCGCCCAAGTACGCCTGACGTACGCGGTCGTCTTTCAACAGTTCGCAGGCGTCTCCTTCCATGGAGATCGTGCCCGTTTCAAGCACATACGCCCGGTCTGCAATGGAAAGCGCCATGCGTGCATTCTGCTCCACAAGGAGTATGGTAATGCCTACCGCGTGCAGGGTTTCGATGATGGAGAATATCTCCTTTACCAGTATGGGGGAAAGGCCCATGCTCGGTTCGTCCATCAGCAGGATCTTCGGGTCGGTCATAAGCGCCCGGCCGGTCGCCAGCATCTGTTGCTCGCCGCCCGAAAGCGTCCCCGCAATTTGTTTATAACGCTCTTTGAGCCGGGGGAAACGTTTGTACACATTTTCACGGTTCGCATCCACGCGCGCTTTGTCGCTCAGCGTGATTGCGCCCATATCGAGATTCTCCGCCACCGTCATGCGCTGGAACACATGGCGTCCTTCGGGGACGTGGGCCATGCCCAGCGTAATGATTTTCGAGGGCTCCACGGTTCGCAGGTTGTGCTCGTCGTACTGGATTTCGCCCGAGGTTGCAGGCTTTAAGCCCGTAATGGTATGCAATATGGTGGTCTTGCCCGCGCCGTTCGCGCCGATCAGGGAGACAACTTCGCCGTCGTTGACGGTGATGTTGATGCCCTTTATGGCATGGATGGCGCCGTAATGCACATGCAGATTTTTTACTGTCAGCATACGACATCCTCCTGTTCGCCAAGATAGGCCGCGATCACGCGCTCGTTTCTGGAAATCTCCGCGGGCAGGCCCTGCGCGATCGTTTCGCCGTAGTCGATTACGATGATGCGCTCGCAGATCTTCATCACCAGGCTCATATCGTGCTCAATGAGCAGTATCGCGATATTGAACTTTTCGCGCACGATCTTGATGCAGTCTAAAAGCTCTGCCGTTTCGGTCTGGTTCATGCCCGCCGCGGGTTCGTCCAGCAGCAGCACCTTCATATTCGTCGCCAATGCGCGGGCGATCTCGAGCTTTCTCTGCTGGCCATACGGGAGGTTCGCGGCGATGTAGTGCGCCTTATCCTCCATATGGAACACCTTTAGGAGGTCCATCGCTTTTTCTTCAATGGATTTTTCTTCGTCAAAGAAGCCCTTGGAACGGAATATGCTCTGGAATATGCCGTACTTTAAATCCTTGGTGAACGCCGTCAATACGTTTTCCAATACCGTCATTTGTTTGAACAGGCGGATGTTCTGGAACGTACGCGCAACACCCGCAGCCACGATCTGGTGCGTGAGCTTGCCGTTCATTTTTATGCCCTCCAGCCGGAACGAGCCTTCGGTGGGCCGGTAAACGCCGGTCAGAAGGTTGAAGACGGTGGTCTTGCCCGCACCGTTGGGGCCAATCAGGCCTACCAGTTCGCCCTTGTTTAGCTCTAAATTAAACTCGCTTACGGCTTTTAATCCGCCGAAGCTGATGCCGAGATTTTTTACTTCCAATACCGGCAGGTTCTTTTTTTCTTCTACCGCCTGGCTCATGACTTTTGCACCTCCTTCTTGCTCCCGCCAAAGAGCTTTTTGAAGAAGGCGGGAGTTTTTTCGAGCGCCCGGGTCAGGGAAAATTCATACCCGCCCAGCAAGCCGATGGGGCGGAATATCATGACGATGACGAGCACTACGGAATACATCAGCATGCGGTATTCCGCAAACGCGCGCAACGCCTCCGGCAGCACGGAAAGCACGATGGCCGATATCACCGAGCCGGTAAGCGAACCCATGCCGCCCAGCACCACCATGATGACGTACTCGGTGGATTTGAGGAAGGAGAAATCGCCGTGCTGCAAGGTGCCTAAGCCCCGGTGCGCGAATACCGCGCCCGCAATGCCCGCAAACAGCGCGGAAATGACAAATGTGAGCACCTTGAAGAACGTGTTGTTGAGGCCGACGCAACTTGAGGCGATGTCATCCTCTCGGATGGCCATGATGGCACGGCCGTACTTGCTGCGCACAAACGCGAACATCACGGTCACCGCCGCGACCATGACCCAGAAGAGCACATACAGGTTGTTCATGCTGGGGATGCCGATGAGCGCCTGCCCGGCTTGGCCCTGTGCAAGGCCCTTGCCGCCCGCGAACTTGAGGTTCTGGATGATGACGCGGATGATCTCGCCAAAGCCCAGCGTAATAATCGCCAGATAGTCGCCTCTGAGACGCAGCGCCGGAACGCCCACCAGCAGGCCAAACAAGCCAGCCACAACGCCGCCCGCTGCCATGCAGATCAAAAACTGGAATATGGCGGGCGCGCCCTGGCCTACCAAGAAATTCGCGTTGGTAAGGGCTTTGGCAAGCAGTGCGCTCGTATACGCGCCCACCGCCATAAAGCCCGCGTGGCCCAGCGCGATTTGGCCTAAAAAGCCTGTCGCAAGATTCAGGGAGGTAACGAGGATGATAGCATAGAAGCACTGCACGATAATGCCGCGCACGTAGGTGTCGATCAAACCGGCCTCGTTCAATGCGATCAGTAGCACAAATGTTACAAGCAGTCCCGCAAAATTGATGAGGGAACCCTTGGTTTTTTCTTTTCTGTTCGGCATAGCGCGCCCTACACTTTCTCGCCGACGTTTTTGCCCAATATGCCGGCGGGCTTCACGAGCAGCACGATAATGAGGATCATGAACACGATGGCGTCTGAAAACGCGGAGGTGATGACGCCGCCGGTCAAAGCGCCCATATAGGCTTTCGCCAGGCTTTCTACCATGCCGATGACCATGCCGCCGATCATCGCGCCCGGTATGATACCGATGCCGCCCAATACCGCCGCTACGAACGCCTTGAGGCCCAGCATGGAGCCCATCGTAGTCGTTACCTGGCTGTACTGCGCCACATACATGAGCGCCGCGACAGCCGCCAGGCCCGAACCGATGGCGAACGTGATGGTGATGGTGCGGTTGACGTTCACGCCCATCAGTATTGCGGCCTGCTTATCCTCAGAGACCGCCCGCATGGACTTGCCCATCTTCGTCTGTTTGACGAATACCTGCAGCGCGATCATCACGGCTAGGCCCAGTGCGATGGTCAGAAGTGTGTTGCCGCTGATGTTGCCGAGGTTGGGGAGGCCGAATATCGTCTTCACCTGTTTGGGCGAGGCGCCGAACAGTGTTTGCGCCAGGTTCTCCAAAAACAGGCTCATGGCGATAGCCGTGATGAGCGTGGACATTTTGGTGCCTTTTTTACGCACCGGGCTGTAAGCGAGTTTTTCCACCAGTACGCCTACAATTGCGCAAACTACCACCCCGAACAATACGGCAATCCACGGAGGCATGCCCATAGAGGTCATGACCGGGACGGTAAAGAACAGGGTGTACCCGCCAACCATGATAAAATCGCCATGTGCGAAATTGATAAGGCGGATGATACCATATACCATGGTATACCCAAGCGCGATCAGCGCATATACGCTTCCAACGCGCAGGCCATTGATCAAATGCTGGAAGAATACTTCCATACGCACAACTCCTCTCTGCTTATTCTCTCCTGTTTATTGTTAGGACGCATCCGCGTCCCGGAAATAAATAAGAAAGCTGCGTCACGAGCCTGCCGCCCCTGTGCCGCAGCCCCCGCTTGCGGCCGCCAGCCGCAAATGGGTAAATTTAGAAAAAAGCCCTATACATCCAGCACGGCCGGAAAGGGAGCGCCTTTCCGGCCGGCTGTTACGGGCGAAGCTGCCCGTTTTGTCTATGAATGAGCCGCTAGACTAGCCGATGTACTTGTAGAAGGTGGGCACACCATCCTTGAACTCGATAACGGCGCACTTCTTGGCGGGGGTGTTGGTGTCGTCCAGCGTGAAGGAACCGGTGACGCCGTCGAAGCTCATGCCGGTCATCGCCGTGATGATGGCGGCGGTGTCGTCGGAACCGGCGCGGTTGATGGAGTCGGCCAGCATGTAAACCGCGTCATACGCGAGCGCGGCGAGGGCATTGAGGCTCTCCGCGCCGAACTTCTCGGTGTAGCCGTTGACGAAATTCTGAACGAGTTCGGACGGATCGTCAGGCGCGTAGTGGTTGGTGAAGAAGCCCTTGTTGTAGAGGGTCTTGTCTTCCACCATGGTGCCGTTGGTGCCGTCCCAGCCGTCAGCGCCTACAAAGTATCCCTGATAGCCAAGCTGGCGGGCCTGCGGTACGATGTAGGGCCCGATGGAGCTGTAGTAGTAGGGGGCGAAGATCAGCTCTGCGCCGGAAGCGATGATGTTGGTGAGCTGAGCGGTGTAGTCG
>JAEYHP010000113.1 GCA_023409435.1 Bacillota bacterium
CGCCCAGAACAAATTCTGCTTGATGTTGCGGATGGTCCGTTTGCTCAAGTGTATGGCGGTCGGCACATCCATCAGGTCCGAGCGCATCAGCACGATATCCGCGCTTTCCATCGCCACGTCCGTGCCGGAACCGATCGCGATGCCGATATCGGCCTGCGCGAGCGCGGGAGCATCGTTGATGCCGTCGCCCACCATGGCGACCTTGTGACCCTCGCCCTGCAGCTTTTTAACTTCGTTGGATTTATCCTGCGGCAGCACCTCGGCGAGTACCCGGTCGATGCCCACCTGGCGCGCGATGGCTGCGGCGGTCTTTTTGTTGTCGCCCGTGATCATGGCGACCTGAATGCCCATTTTGTGCAGGCTTTCGATTGCTGCGCGGCTAGATTGCTTGACAACGTCCGCCACAGCGATGATGCCTGCAATTTTGCCGTCAAGCGCCACATACATCGGCGTCTTGCCTTCTTCGGCTAAGCGGTCGGACGCAGCTTCGAGTTCAGACAGCGACACGCTCCGTTCGTTCATCAGCTTCCGGTTACCCGCCAGCACCGTTTGGCCGCCTATGCGGGCCTCAATGCCGCGGCCGGTGAGCGCCTCAAACCCTTCCACCGCAAGGAACGCTAAGCCCTTTTCCTGCGCGCCCAGCACGATTGCAGCGCCTAAGGGGTGCTCGGAGCCCTTTTCCGCCGAAGCCGTCAGCTGCAGCAGGTCGTCTGCCTGAATACCGCCCGCGGTCAGCACGTCGGTCACGGTCGGTTTGCCCTCGGTGATTGTGCCGGTCTTGTCGAACACGATGGTATTGATCTTGTGGGCGGTTTCAAGCGCCTCGCCGCCCTTGATGAGTATGCCGTTCTCGGCGCCCTTGCCGGTGCCCACCATAATGGCCGTGGGGGTCGCCAGACCCAATGCGCAGGGGCAGGCGATGACCAGCACCGATATGAATATGGTCAGCGCGAACTCCAGATCCCTTACGCCGAAGTACCACGCGACGCCCGCGAGAACCGCGATGACGCACACGATGGGCACGAAATACCCGGATACGATATCCGCCATCTGGGCGATGGGCGCTTTGGAACCCTGGGCGTCCTCCACCAACTTGATGATCTGGGCAAGCGCGGTGTCGCTGCCGACCTTTTCCGCCCGGAACTGTATGGTGCCGTTGGTGTTGAGGGAAGCGGCGTATACGTTGTCCTCCGCCTTTTTGTCCACCGGCATGCTTTCGCCGGTCAGCATGCTTTCGTCGATTGACGTATGGCCTTCCAATACCGTGCCGTCCACCGGGATTTTCGCACCGGGTTTCACTACGATGACGTCGCCGACCTCGACTTCTTCGATGGGAATTTCTTTTTCTTCCCCGTTCTCAATGATAATCGCGGTTTTCGGCGCAAGGCCCATCAGCTTCTTGATAGCCTCGCTTGTGCGGCCTTTAGACACGGCCTCAAGGGATTTTCCCAGCAATATCAGCGTTATGATGACGCCCGCCGTTTCAAAATAGAGCGATTCCACCGCGCCAAACCCGCCGGTTGCGATCTGCCACACGTTGTATATGCTGTATAGGACTGCCGCCGTGGTGCCTATGGCGATGAGCGAGTCCATGTTCGGGCTGCGCTGTATGAGCGCCTTGAAGCCGACGGTATAAAACTTGTAGCCCACGCCGATAACAGGCAGCACCAGCAGCAGTTCAACCAGGGCATAGATCAGCGGGTATTTCATGGGATCCAGTCCGCCCGGGAAGGGAAGCCGCACGATCGTGATCATGGGCACCATCGCGATGTAGAGAAGCGGCAGAGAGAATACCGCGGCTACGATGAACTTGGTCCACAGCGTGCGGATCTCCTTCTGCTTGCGCGCACGGTCCTCATCCGAGGCCGCGGTCTTTTTGATCTCCAGCGCCTTGTACCCCGCCTTTTCAATTGCTTCCCGTATGGCGGAAAGGCGAACTTGCTGCGGGTCGTACGAAACCGTCGCTTTTTCCGTAGCGAAGTTGACCGAAACGCTCGCTACGCCGTTAAGCTTACGGATGGCCTTTTCCACACGCTGCGCGCAGGCGGCGCAGGTCATATCGCCTATGGGTATGGTGACGTCCGTATGCTGCTTCTTTTCCACCACTTCGTATCCGATTTTTGTTACGGCTTCCTGAATTGCGGAAAGCGGAAGGACGCTTTCATCATATTCCACAAACAGCTTTTCGCTGGCGAGATTGACGCTGGCCTGCTCAATGCCGTTAAGCTTGCGCACGGTCTTCTCGATGCGCTGCGCGCAGGCCGCGCAGGTCATACCCCGAATACTTAGTACTTTACTTTCCATCTTGTGGACCACCTCACTCCTTACTATTTTTCAAATAAAAAACTTTCGCTTTTTATTTTGGTCGCACAGGCGGAATGAATCCGCCTGCGCTCCCGCCGCTATGCGTCACGATACATTCGTATCTCTGCTTCACCCTTGACGGACGATTGAGCCTATGCTATTATTCTAACTGTAACAGAAATAAAAACAAGTACGCACTATATTGTGTGATACTACCCAAAACGATAGTATGGAAAGAGGTACCCCATGAACTGCACCCATAGCGACTTGAACTGCCCCGTTGACGCCACGCTGCGCCTGATTGGCGGCAAGTACAAATCCCTTGTTTTATGGCATCTGGTCAACGGTACGCTGCGCCATGGGGAACTGCAAAAGCTCATTCCGCAGGCCACGCCCAAGATGCTCACCCAGCAGCTACGGGAGCTTGAAAACGACAATCTGCTTAAGCGCACGGTCTACCCTGTGGTTCCGCCCAAGGTGGAATACTCTCTGACGGAGTTTGGCAGGAGCTTAAAGCCAATACTCTCCGCCATGTACGAGTGGGGTGCGGGCTACATGCGGGACAACGGCCTTAAGGCCAGCTGCTCCATGACCATGCGCGCAAGCGAGGGCTGATATTCCCTAAGCCCATTCAACCCGCCCGCAATGCCAGAAATAACGCTCCCGGCCGTACACTTATTGTGAAACAGCCGGGAGTTTTTCTTTCACATTCCGTTGCCCTTTTGCCGCAACGCTTAGCGCTTTTCTTTCTTCTTATCCCGGCTTACAAAAAAATACCCGATTGCAAGCGCAGCTAACGGCAGTATGCAATGCCAGTGGCTCAATAAAAATTCCATCGTTTCCGCCTTTCCTACCGATATTTATTAATGGCAGCTCGGCGCTGCGCTGTCATCCGCCGCAAAGTAGGAAGATGGCCAGATCTTGGTCTCGTAGCTTCCCGCTTCTTCTTTAATGGCCTCGATATCGATATCCTCAATATCCTCCACGACCTTTACATATCCATAGAAAGCGTTGTCCTGTGTGGAAAAATCAAAGCTTTCCGTCGGGTACAGGTAGAGCGGGGTTTCGCCCTGCGGCATGGGGAATTGCGTATAGTAGGCAGGGAACAGCAGCCCGGTGTTTCCTGTGCGGGTAGACTTGTTGACGATCGTCCATTCCGTGTCCAAATTCGCCTGCATCACGACGATTGTGGGCTTTAGCCCTTCATCCGTCAGCTCGATTTTCACTGTCTGCAGGCCGTCCTTGATCTTAGCCACGGCCACGGCGTCGGTGGAAATTTTCACCCCGGCGGGAACGGGTTCGGTTTGCGCCGCCGTATCGTCCTGTACAGGCGCAGTGGCTTCCGATTCTTCGGTGGCAGGCGTCTGTGTTCCCGCTTCCACCACGGTGATGGAACCGCGGATCATGCCCATCCAGCAGCTATACTGAAATTTGCCCGTCTTGTCGGGCGTAAATTCAATGACGTTTTTGCCGGGCTGGAACTGATATTCGATGTTGTATTCCGGAATGATCATCCGGTTGTTGCAGCCGTTGATGCTTCTTTCCGCCGCGCTGATGGTCCATTTGACGGGCATGCCCGCCTGTACGGTGATGGCCGGATATTTACCCGACGCAAGCGTAGACGTTACAATCTGCACGCCGTTTTCAACCGTTGTCCCCGTATTGTCACTCTGCGCGGGGTTTTTCGTGCTTTGCTGGGTGTTTTGGGGAATAAGCTCCGGCAGGGAGAACCCGGATAGCGCCCAGCCCTGCGTGAACATGGACATGCCCAATACCACTACCAACGCCGCGCCCACCGTCATGACCTTGCGCGTAAACCGCTTGCTTAAAACCGAACTGAGCGCGCCGAGGCCGAACATCAGGGGCACCGTGCCCAGGCTGAAGAGCAGCATGGACAGCGCACCCGCGAGTGGGCTTGCGGTGGAAAGCGCGTAAATCTGCATGGCCTGCAGCGGACCGCACGGCATCAGGCCGTTTAAGAGCCCCACATACAGCGGGCTGTTGCTGCCCGCCTTCTGCTTGTTGATGCCGCGTGCGAACGCCTTGGGCATCCTCGGGGTTAGCTTCCTTAAGAATGGGAATATGTCCAGCATATTGAGGCCCATAATCACCATAAATACGCCCGCAAGCAGCTGCACAACGCCCTTGAACGCGCCGGTTAAACTCACCACTTGCCCCAGAGCGCCCACAATCGCGCCGACAACGGTATAGGAAATGACGCGCCCCAGATTATATAAGAAGCTGGGCCGCAGCGCGGCAAGCTTGCCGGTCTCCTCCGCGGCCGCCTGCGGAATACACTGGGATAAATTGATGCCGCCGCACATGGCGACGCAGTGTACGGAGGTGATGATCCCGATAACGAACAGCATCCCGTAGCCCATGCCTTCCTCGGCCAGCGGAAACGCGTTGAATATCTGCGTAAACCCAAACTGCTGAAGCAGCACATAGGCCGCCACCACGATGATGAGTATGCCAACCAGCCGGGTCTTGTTGGAGTTTTTCTGCTCTCCGGTAAGCACCTCATAATCGAGCTTCTCAATGACCGCGGTAATCTCCTTCATGGAAATCACATCCGCGTCATAGGTTACCTCGGCGGTTCCCGCGCTGTAGCTGACCACAGCCTTTTCAACGCCCGCGGTATTCTGAAGCTTCCTCTCGATTTTGTTCTGGCAGCTTATACATGTCATGCCGCCGATGCGCAGCTTTTGGGTCTTTACGCGATGCTCCACTCCATATACCTCCGTTCATACGCATGAAACAATATACTTAGAAGGAAAATAATGCAAGTACGCACTATATTGTGCAATACTACCCAAAACGATAGTATAAAAGGCGCCTTTACAACCATAGCAGCCTGAACTCCCATTCATGCAGCCAGAACTGCCTCCGTTCCGTACGCATAAAAAGATATCAGGAAGATTTGTAGAAGTTGTGTGCACGGAATGCCTTTTACGAGTTTTTTGCATGCAACGCGAAATAAAAATGACGCCGCGAGGAAGGATCCACGGCGTCATATCCGATCTTCGAAATAGGTACATTCCAGTGGCCTTATAAACAAAAACTCTTTTATATGGCCTGGCTGATCGTATCGGTATTGACGGCCCTGCGCAGTGCGTACAGGTTCTTTTCAAGCACCTTCTGGTCCGCCACGCAGCCGGGCCCTAATATGAGCCCCCTGCCGCCCACAGAGTCGATCGCCTCGCGCACGTGCCGCTCTACTTCATCCACAGAGCCTTCATTGAGTAAGCTGCCGCGGATGCGGCTGCCGCTTGCGTCGTAATAGGGCACCTCGCGGATGCCGCCAAGAAGGCATTTATCTGTGATTGCCCTTGCCTCGCTTAAGCTCGGGCTGCTCCAGCGATCGTGCCAGTTGATGCAGTTGACCGGATAGTTTGCAACCAGCTCAAACATGCCGTTGTCACCGTGGATATGGGCGACGTTGAAAAACGTCCTGTCCTTGTAGGCGTTAATCACCTGCAGATCGAAGTATTCGCCGAATTCTTTATACTCCTCCACTGTCAGAAAATCATAGTTGGCGCACTGGGTGGCAAAGAAAAAGCCGTCTATGCCCTCCTCCAGGTTAGCTTTTACAAAATTGACGGTGGTTTCGGTAATGGCCTGGAGCGCCTGCTTAAAGAGCTTCGGGTCTTCTTTCATGTCCAATAAAATCCGGTCGCCCGCAAGTTTCCGCGCCGTAGTAAGGGGGCTGAATATGGTCTGTATGACGGGCAGGCTCTTTTTCGCTAGCTTTACGGTATAGCGCGTAAGCTGCACCTGCTTGCCATAGGTCCCGTAGTGCGCGGGCAATACGTCGACATTTCCCCAGTCCGCAAGTTCGTGGATGCCGTAATCGTCCACGATGGGGGGAAGATTGACCTGGTTATATATTTTGACCTTCACGCCGTAATCCTGCACGCCGTACAGGCCGAACGGCATGAGCTTGATAAAATCGAAGTCGTATTTGTTCGCAAACGCCAACTGTGTTTCGGCCAGGCTCCTTGGGTCCTGATCCACCGCCGAAAAATGCATCCAGAGGTTGATTGGCACGCGGTCCACCGCTTCGCCCTTTAATGCCGCTTTGATACGCTCTGTCTTGTTCATGCTTTTCTCCCTTACCATTTGGTAAATGCTTTTTCTATCTTTCCAAAAACAAACCCCAGAAGCACGCACAGGCCCCAATACACAAGAGCAGCCGATATGTAGGCTTCCAGATAGCTGAAATTTTCCGCGGAACATAGCTTGGCGCGGGCCAGTATGTCGGTGACGCCAATCGTAAACGCCAGGGAAAGTCCTTTGATGATATTGAGATAATTGTTAAAGAATACGGGCACGGCCACAGTAAGCCCCTGCGGCAGTATGATGCGCTGCATCGCCTGCCAGCCGGTAAATCCCACGGAGTAGGAGGCGTCCCACTGGCCAGGCTCTATGGAAACGAATGCGCCGCGGATGTTTTCCGATTGGCCGACAGCCGCGTAAAACGAATAAGCCACAAGCAGAACCGCAAAAGGCGATACCTCATAGGACTGCGTTACTCCAAAAAAGCCGAGAACGGAGTTGACGACCGGCGGCAGCGCATAATACGCCAGGTACAGATGGATAATGAGCGGAATGCCCCTGGTATAATGGATGAACGCATGAACGATTTGTTTTAATACAGGGATTTCGTTGATGCGTATGACGGCGATCAGCAATCCAAGTACGATGGCCGCACATAATATGGCAAGCGCCGTCCCCAGCGTAAAAGGCACAACTGCCAATATGGCTTTACTGTCTTCAAAAACGATCGCTATGTCGATCAAACGGCCCACCTACTTCTTTATGTGTTTGGCTACCCCAAGTTTTCTTCCGGCAAGGCGGAACCCGTAACTTACCAGGAAGGTGATGAGCCAGTAAATGATCGCCGTGGCGACATAGACTTCCAGCTTTTTTACGCCATAATCGTTGGAGATGATGATCTTGGCCTTTCCCATGATGTCCACAAGGCCGATGACGAACAGCACGGACGTATCCTTCACAAGCTCCACCAGAGCGTTCTCAAGGTTGGGCCAGGCCACAGGCAAAAGCTGAGGCAGTATTACTCTGCGGAACTTCATAAAACCCGTCATGCCGACGCTGTCCGCCGCGTCGTGCTGGCCGCTGCTTACGGAAAGGTAAGCGGGCCGCAGAAACTCCGACAAGTACGCGCCGTTGAAGAGGATAAGAGCAATCAAGGCATAGAAGGTCTTGCTCCAGCCGTCGGCGTTCACGCCGAACTGCTTTAACAGCAGCGGAAGGCCGTAATAGATCAGGAATATGTGGATGATGCCCGGCGTGCTGCGAAAGAAGGACATATACAGGTTGGTCAGCTCATAGACCACCTTCCACTTCCTGATGCGGATAGCAGCGACCCCCATGGCGAGCAGAATCCCCAGCGCGCCTGAAATGACGACAATGAATATCGTATAGGGGATTGTGGAACTCACTCTCCCGATGATTTTCAGGCAATAGCTGAAGTCAAACGCCATGGAGGTCACCGCTCCTATCCTGTCAGTTGAATGGGTACGTTAATCCTGGAAGAACTGAATAGTGTCCTCGCCGTACCACTTCAGGGAGAACTCGGAAAGCTTGCCGTTCTCGCGGAGGGTCGCAAGGGCCGCTTCCACCTTGGCCGAGAGGTCTTCCTGGCCCTTTGCAAGCGCGAAGTACGTGCCGTTGATTTTAACGGGCTCTTCCACCGCCTTCACCTTCAGACCAAGCTGCGCTTTGATTTCGCTGAACCCAAGGTTGTTGGGCAATACCAGCGCGTCGTATTCTTTGGCATCCACGGATTTGAAACGGTCCGCAACAGATATGCCTTCGGCGGTGGTGATGGTGATCTGTGCGTCGGGATGCGCCGCGTTATACTCCGTCAGCAAGTTGAATATGCCACCGTTGGGCGAGGAAGGCACCACGTTTTTGCCTACAAGATCGTCAAGGCTTTTGATGGCGGTATCATCCTCATGCACATAGATGTTGATGAGGCTTACGCCGTTGATGGCGTTCGGAATCAGGTACTTCTCTTCGCGTTCCGGGGTCTTGTAAAGTCCGCCGCCGATCAGGACGTATTTGCCGGTCTCAAGGCCGATCTGGGTGGCTTCCCCTTCCACAAACTCAAGATTGAACGCGTAATCGGGGATCAGCTCGTCTACGGCGTTCAAAACGTCAACTTCGTAGCCGACCTTGTTGCCGTTTTCGTCTTCAAAGCTCAGGGGCTTAGACCCGGACTCGAGCGCGACGTTTACCGTTTTCACTTCCGCTTCGGGCGAGGGCGCTGCGGTCGCTTCCGCCGCCGCTGCGGGTGTGGCTTCGGCTGCTGCGGGGGTGGGCGCCACGGCAGGCGCGCTCGGGGCGGAGCAGCCTACACTAAGCAAGAGAACGAACACCAGCAATACTCCCAATACTCTCTGTTTCATAACATGCCTCCAAAAAATTTATATTTGATATGCAAAGGGTTCTAAAATATTTTGCAAAAATCGTTGGGTCGCTTTTTCCGTGGGGCTTGTAAATATCTTTTCAGGCGGCCCCTGTTCCACGATTTTGCCTTCCTCCATAAAAATGACCCGGTTCGCGACCTTCCGCGCAAACTGCATTTCATGCGTGACCACAAGCATGGTGATGCCCGAGCTGGCCACCTGCCTCATGACGGCGAGCACCTCGCCGACCAATTCCGGGTCTAGCGAAGAGGTGGGTTCGTCGAAGAGTATCACCTCGGGTTTCAGGGCGAGAGCGCGCGCAATGCCTACGCGCTGCTGCTGCCCGCCGGAAAGCTGATGCGGGTAAGCATGTTCCGCGCCCTCCAGCCCTACGTTTTTGAGCTCCGCCTTCGCGATTGCAACGGCTTCCGCCTTATTTCGTTTCTGGACGACTATGAGCCCTTCCGTAACGTTTTCAAGAGCCGTCTTGTTCCGGAAAAGATTGTAATGCTGGAATACCATTGCGGTTTTCCTTCTGAGCGCAAGCATCTTCTTCTTGGGCGACTTATGAAACTCATACGTAAGACCGTCTATGCTCACGCTGCCGGCGTCGGCTTTTTCCAGGCAATTGATGCAGCGCAAAAGCGTCGTTTTTCCCGTGCCGCTTGAGCCGATAATGGCCGCGACGTCTCCTTTTTCTATCGTAAGGTCAATTCCTTTTAAAATTTCTTTATCGCCAAACGACTTGCGGATATCCGTTACAGTGATCAATGGCTTCCCTCATTTCAATCGGAGCGCGCTACTTTCCTACAAACGACAACAACATACGGAATTGGTCCTGAGGATACAACCACGCATTCGCAGGTTGCGCATAAGCCGACCGGACATTACGGCACCCCCTTCCCTAATTACCACTAATCCAGTATGATTAATATGATTATTAGCATATTCCAACTAAACCTATATGTCAACAGGTTATTAAAAAAACGGATGAATATACAGAAGAAATTTTTGAACGGACGCTATTCTCTTTGCAAAATAGTGTAGTTTTCCCGAATTCTGGATGATGTGATTGAAAAGTTCTGTATTTGTATGCATAACGAAGCCTGAGGATCGCACCAAAATGCTTTGCGGGTACGTACCCGTATGTCCGGTACGTACCCGCCAATGCCCGCATATCCTGTTTTCCGTTCAAATCCCCATTGCGTTCTTTATGGCATCTGCGATCATCCCGCTCAGTTTGATCGTATCCCTTTCATTGATCCGATAATTGCCTGTGTCCTTTGTTGTCGGCTTTGGATTGGACGGCAGAAGGTCCATAATATGAAAATCGGCAACTGCCGCGGGCGGCCTTCCCACCCATTTCCCCAAATCGTCCTTCAGTTTGGGATTGTTGTTGAGTGCACCGCCGCTGATGGAGGCAAAGGCGTAAGGAAGGGGGTTCTCCTTCAGATATTGAAAATAGGCGCGAAGCGGGGATGCGGCCATCCCCATCCACACCGGGGCGATAAATGTTACCCGATCGTATTGACTCAATACCGCGGGGAGAGGGCGCGCCTTGGGTACCCGGCCGAACATCATATCCAGCGTGATCGCGCCCATGCTCCGCGGCTTTTCCGCCGCTATTTTGATATGCTCCGCCGTAAGCGCTTTCGCCACGGCGGCCGCCAGCGTCTGATTGTTCCCGGTAAGGGAATACGAAACCACTGCAATGCTCATAAAGTCCCTCTCATCCTATTTGTTCCGCAATTTGTTTTGCGCGGCCGGCCACGCTTTCTATATCCGCCGCGTTGGGGCGCCCAAGCTTCAAAAACAGAAAGCTGCCCGGGCATGTGAGCTCCTCTAAAACTTCTGTTCCCTTTCCCTCCAGCAACTCCCGGATATCCGCCTGCCTCCTGAGGCTTGTGGAAACGCTGGATGTCACAAGCACCGCCTTTTTCACCTGGCCGCCCTGGAGCTTCTCCACATACTGCAAAAGCTCCGGCAGGCTCTTGCCGCCGTAAATTCCCCCGACGATAAACAGCAGGTCCGCCGGACGCGGCTCAGGGCTTACCGCCGCGTTCACCGCCTCCGCATGAAGCGCCTGCGCGACCGCTTCGGCAAGCTTTTTAGAATGCTTTGTCTTTGTCGCATAGATAACGCCTGTCTGCCCCATATCCTTTTCCTTCCTTGCTAAAATCAAAATTTCTACGGCTTCCGGCCAAAGGACATTGCATCAAAACTTCACCGGCACGTTTTGCGCATATGCCCTGTATGCATTCCCGTACCGGGTTTCAAGATACCGGTTTTCTTCCTGCGCAAAGAGCTTCACAACTATGATCCCGACGAGCACCGTAGAAAGCACTAGCCAGGAGTTAAACAGCAGCGTGATGCCGGGGATCGTGACGAATACCTGAAAGAAGTACATGGGATGCAGGAACACCCCGTACAACCCCTTGGTGGCTAAAGCGTCCTTCTTATGCGCCTTAAGCATTTCAAAGGACGCGATCAAATTCAGAGAAAATCCCACAACCGCCAAGGCGATGCCAACGATGAACAGCACGCCATATTGAACCGTAATGCGAAACAGCGGGGAAAGCACGTAGTGCAATATGACCGTCAAGGCCAAGTACCCCCCGACAATCGCGCCCGCCTTCGGGCCTATTCCCATCACAGACATTCTTTTTTCCATCAAAAATCACTCCTTTGCCGTCACTTGCCTGCCGCCTTTTCGAGCGCGTTTTCTACCGCCTTGAGATGCGCGTTGGAGGTTAACGTCGCACCGCTGATGACGTCCACCTGCAGGGATTGGGCTTTGATTATCCGATGAAACAGGTCGCCTATGGTAAGGCCTTTCCCCATTTCGGCCGTCTGCTTTTCATTGGCCAGCGCGCCCTGCGTTACCTTGATATCTGTGACGGCCCCCGAGGCTACGGTCACCTCTACCCCGGCATCCCGGAAGGTATCCTTTGACCCGTGATATGCCCCCGTATAGACGCCATCCCGCAGGGTGTGAAAATCCACCGCCTTAATCTTCATGTTCTGGAGTTCCGCCCGTCCCGCGCCGGTAAATACGATCATTCCTCCCACTCCCAACGCAATCAGCCCAATGATGGACAATACAATCCACATGCCAACTCTCCCCTTCCTCTTCTTTCCCGTTTTCATACTATATATTTTCCTTTCTTAAATATAACTTGTTTTCATTCCGGCGCAGGCTCGGTAGTTCCGCCGCAACCCCCGCGTGACATATACGCGCAGCTGCGCGTCCACCAGGACCGCCTCCGCCTGATAGCTCCTGATGAATGCCAATCCTCTCTCCAAACCGGCAACAAATACGGCGGTGGAAACCGCGTCAGCCACCATGGCGCTTTTTGCAACGACGGTCGCACTCAGAAGCCCCGCATCCGCCGGATATCCGGTGACGGGATTTAAAATATGGTGGAACCGCCTGCCTTCGCTATCGATAAAATACCGCTCGTAGTCCCCGGAGGTTACCACCGACTGCCCGGTTACCGCGACAGCGCCGACAAGGCCGTTTTGCCGGGGATGGCGGATGCCCACGCGCCACGGCGAACCGTCGGGCTTACTTCCCAGCGTGGATACGTTCCCGCCAATGTTGGACCAGGCGGACGTGACGCCGTATTCATGGAATATCTCCATGAACCGGTCGCTCGCGAAGCCTTTTCCGATGCCGCCCAAATCGAGCGACTGCCCGGCCTTCCTTAGTTCCGCCGAATTCTCGGCGGGGCAGAGTTCCAAATCGCGATAGTTGACCAATGGGAGGGCAGCCGTTATCCTTTCTTTTTCGAGAGGCGACGACGCATGCCGATAGTCCCACAAATCTATGAGCGGACCGGCTGTGACGTCAAACAACCCCGCCGATGCAACGGAGCATTCCGTTGCAAATGAAAGAATGCAGTAGGTTTCGGCGCTGACTGGCTCGCGTTTGACGCCCGCCGAGCGGTTTATTTTGCTTACGTCGCTTTCGGGGAGGAAGCGGCTAAGCAGGTTTTCGAGCCTTTGCGCCTCCCAATGAACGGCAGCAAGCGCCTGCGCTGCGTTTTTGCCCGCCGCTCGGTGCGCCATCTGCGTTCCCATGCCCAAATGCGTATCTTCCACCGCAGCGACGCTGCCCACGGGCCATCCCTCCTTGAATGCAGGATACCTAAACGTCGCCATCCCGTTTTGCACAATCGGTCAGCCCCTTTAGGACAAAGTCCGTCAGATAATCCTGCAGCTCCGGGAAATATTTTAGCCCGATCTCTTCCTTGTGGTAGCCAATCCGGATAATAGCTCCGAATGTGGCCATGATCATCTCGCTTGTGATATCCGGCCGCATTTTCCCTTCCGCCTGCCACTTTTCTATGAGCTGAATAAAGTACCGGTACAGAAAATCCATACCCGATAGCGCGTCTTCCTCCCGAATAAGCTTCTCAATTTTGACGTAGACATCGGGGTTATACCATTGGCTCAGGATCGGGTGGTTGAGCATTCCCTCCATGTTCAGCATGATAAACTGTTTGATCAGAACCACAGGGTCTCCATTCGGATCGATAGACTTCATGAGGCGTTTCATCAGTTCAGCCGTTTCCTGGTTCAGGATCTCCACAAAAAGCTTATCCTTGGAGGGGTAGTAGTTGTAAAACGTCCCCACGCTGAACCCGGCCCGCCTGGTAATATCCGCAATGCCGGTATCCTTGAAGCCCTTTGCCGCAAACAGTTCTTTTGCGCATTCGAACAACACCGCTTTTTTATCGTCCATTCAAGTTCTCTCTTTTATTTTTTGAATGAATGAATTTTCTATTCGTTCATTCGTTGTGAATTTAACACAACCTCAGAGCCCTGTCAAGTGGTATATGAAAAAAATTTATAAATTTAGAAACTGTGGCAGAAGAAAGTCGGGCGGGAACTTTTTCCCGTCCGCCATAGGTTGTCGATAAACCCCTTGGGGGATCGGGGCCGCTTCGCAGTTCATCTGCCACTGGCAGCGCTCGGTTCCGGCTCCCGGAGGCTTCCAACCGCCGAAGAGCGACATGTGCGGTGGCGGCGGAAAGCCTTGCTGCGCAAGGCTTTCCTTGCAGGAACTTTGTGCCCGTGCCGTAGGCACAGGTTGTTCCTGCAATCCTCGAAACAGTGCCTTGCGGCACTGTTTCGACAATTAAAAAAGCCCCGAAGGGCTTTTGCTGTTAATGGAGTCCATTAATTGTACTTGTCAAGATATTTCTCTATGCCGTATGCCTTGATCAGCGCCTTGATGGTACCGAGACCGGCCACGCCGTCCGCCTCCATCTTTTTATCGTTCTGGAATTCGATCAGCGCTTCTTTGCTCGTCATACCGAAGTATCCGTCGGCTTTTACATCGTACCCCAGCTGGTTAAGCATAAACTGCACGCGGGAAATCCTTTTTTCGGGCTTGCAGCCGTATTGCGGCCATTTGAACGTGCGGTCGAACAGCTTGGGCGGGATTTCTCCGTTGCGGTTGCGCCCGCTGTAGCTTTCCCGGTAGAAGCAGTGCCCGTCTATCTTTTTATAGAAGCTGTGCCCGCCCCAGTCTTCCCCTTCCGGCCGTTCGGAGTTGAAGAAGTAAACATCCTGCGGAATGACCCATTCCTGGTCCTGAAGCACCCGCCTTGCGGCGGATTTGCAGGACGAGTTTGGCCGTATGGAGGACGAATAACCGGTAAACTGGCCCGGCGCCTTGATGACTTCCTCTACGGTGTCTCCGGGATACCCCCGGGACAGCACGCGGTTCATTACAACGTTGCCGACCGCGATTTTACCTTTTGTCGATTCGCCGCGCGCTTCCCCGTATATGAGCTGCGCAAGCAGGTAGACGTCGTTCTCGGTGTACTCATAGTAGTTGGAAGAATAGCTCATATCGTTGTAATAGGTATCCGCTTCCACCATATAAAAGTCCACCAATTCGTCCCAATCAACAGGCGGGGGCGTAGGTTCGGGCGTAGGGGTGGGCGTAAGCTCCGGCGTGGGTTCCGGCGTGGGCGAAGGGGTTGGCTCTGATCCCAATTCCAGCACAGCGTCCGGCTCTTCCGTAGCGCCGGGGCTGAGTGCGACCACAGGCGTGGGCGTCGCCCCCCCTTCCGCTGCCAGGAGGGATGATACGCTGGCCGCTTCCGGGTCTCCCTGGAAAACCGGCTGGTTGCCCTTCCATGCCACGATCCTGTTCTGAGCAACAATGCTCGATATGGTGGCCTCAGCGCCATCGCCTGCGGCGTTGAGGGTTTGGGGCGCGCTTTGAAAAACTCCGGCAAGATAAAGCGTGATGACGGTCACGGCGCAGCCGATACCCGCCCAGAATGCGATACGCCGCATCCTCCTCCTCCGCCTTGTTTTTCCCAGGAGTTTCGCAGATTGGCCTGTGGGATTTATGAATATATGAAACCGTTTCTTTTCCATGCAGTCTCCTTGCTGCCTATAATCCTTCACAAAAAGGGGATGATACATACATCATATGAACAGATTATATAGTCTCTATCGCCTGACTTCTTATGTCCGGTTGTCCAATTATACCATGGACGAGCAAGGTATGCTTTGAATTTTATTTGAACTGGCCCGGAAAGTATTCCCACGGGGCATTTGCGGCCGGAAAAGCCGATGCGCTGATTTTCGATTTTTCTGATCATTACATAGCGCGGGACATTGGGGCTCAAAATAATTTTAGAGAAAAGGAGGGATCGTATGAAAGACCAGAACTGGGAAAACCAAAATACAAAAAATCAGAATACCAGCAGCCCGAATACAAACGGCCAGAATACCAACCGCCCCAATTCCGATGACCGGAAAGACAATGTGCCAAGAATACAGAAAAATATCGACATGACGATTCACAACATCGAGGCCGCGAAAGATATGGCGGCAAAGACTTCCGATGATAAAATGGAAAAGACGCTTTCGGAGAAAAACGAGAGGCGGAAGGACGCGCTAGATGGCATGCGCCACGAAATCCGCGACGAAGCCGATGCGCAAAAAAAATGGGACGGTAAATAACAAGTTCGATAAAACAAAAAATACATCGAAAGCTTCGGGTATTCCGGAGCTTTTTCCGTTTGCAAGTTCTTTAACAAAGCATTTCTGATTGTTTCCCCCTGAGCAGGTTATGGCACCTTTTTACAGCAGGCAGGCGTAACAGGAAACAATATATGTGTTTGTTAATAGTATAGTATATACCTTTCATAAGGAGGTGATTCGTGTGTCAAGAGGTTTCTTCGGGCTTGGCTTTGGCCGCCCCTTTTTCAGGCGTCATGGATGCAGGCGTTGCAGACGCGACTTTTGGTGGTAAGCGCCGTTTGAGAAACATGACACAAAGAGGCCGGATTTTTCCGGCCTCTTTTCTTCCAAAAAAGTGCCTTGCGGCACTTTTCGATAAACGAAGCGCCCGCCGAAGCGGGCGCCATTGCTATATGTTACTTCGCCATTGCTCTAGCGGATCCCTACCGCGACGCGTTCTATCTCCAGCCCCTTCTGGAATCTCTTCAAGAAACTGTCAAAGCCCGCCGCTTCCCCCTGGTCCGGAGAAGCCGTAACGCTTCTGCTGTTTGCAAACACCCGTTCATTCAGGTATTGCGGGAGCGTTTCATTGGGCTGCTTCTGCATCATATACGCCACGAGAAGCGCCATGCCCCACGGCCCGCCTTCGCCGGCGGTTTCCATGATAGTGACTGGCGTGTCGAGCGCTGCGGCCATGACGCGCTGCCCGACGCCCTCCACCTTAAAGAACCCGCCGTGCCCCGTCATGTTGTCAAGCTGCGCGTGCTCCTGCGCAAGCAGGATATTCATGCCGGTCCTGAGCGTGGCGAACATGCTGTACAGATGCGTCCTCATAAAGTTGGCGAGGCTGAAACTGCTATTTGGCGTACGGACAAACAACGGCCTTCCCTCGGTGAACTTTGTAATATGCTCGCCGGAAAGGTAATTATACGCCATCAGGCCGCCGCAATCCGCATCGCCTTCAAGCGCGGAGCGGAACAGCGTACCATAGAGCTTATCTTCGTCTACGGCAGCCCCATATGCCTGCGCGAATTCGCGGAACAGGCCGACCCACCCGTCCAGGTCGCTGGTTCCGTTGTTGCAGTGCACCATCGCAACCAGGTCCCCCGCCGGGGTGGTGACAAGGTCGATCTCCGGATACGCCTTTGTCAGCGCCTTTTCCAGCACGATCATGGCAAAAATGCTTGTTCCGGCGCTTACATTGCCGGTGCGCTGCGCCACGCTGTTGGTTGCGGTCATGCCCGTACCGGCGTCGCCTTCGGGCGGGCAGACGGGAATACCGGAGAGCAGCGCGCCGCTCGGGTCCATAAGCTTTGCGCCCTCTTCCGTCAGTATGCCTGCGCTTTCGCCAACAGCTGCTACGCGCGGCAGGATATCCGCAAGTTTCCAGGGATAGCGCCGGTCCGCAATGAGCGCGTCAAACGCATTAAGCATTGTGGCGTTGAACTGTTTTGTGTCTAGATCAATCGGGAACATGCCGCTTGCGTCGCCGACGCCAAGCGCTTTCTGCCCGGTCAGCTTCCAATGGATATAGCCCGAAAGCGTAGTCAGATAGTCTATTTCAGAAACGTGTTCCTCGTTGTTGAGTATGCTCTGGTACAGATGTGCGATGCTCCAGCGCTGCGGAATGTTCTGCTGAAATAGCTCCGTGAGGTGTTCGGCGGCGGCGCCGGTCATGGTGTTTCGCCATGTGCGGAACGGCGAAAGCAGCTCCCCTTTCCTGTCAAACGCCATATAGCCGTGCATCATGGCGGAAAAACCAAGGGCGCCGACGCGCGTCAAAGCGACGCCGTACTTTTGCCGGACGTTGCTTACAAGGTCTGCATAGCACGCCCGCAGGCCATTCCAGATATCGTCGATGCCGTATGTCCAAATTTGACCGACCAGGCGGTTTTCCCATGCGTGGCTGCCCGATGCGATGGGCGCGTGCGTTTCGTCAATCAGCACGGCCTTGATGCGTGTTGAGCCAAACTCGATGCCCAGATACGTTTTGCCGCGCTCGATCGCAGCCTTTGCTTGTTCGATCGTATAATCCATATGGCCTCCTTGCAAAGTGGCTTCTTAAAAGAACCGTTCTTATACAGTATTGGTCTACAAGATACCACTCTGATTATAAACGCATACTGGCAATTATGACAAGGAGCGTATGGCGAAAGGTTGTCTTTTGAAAATCAAATACAAGCGGAAACGGCTTGCTCTGCAGGGATCTCTCCCTTTGGCCGCTCCCGCTTGCGTTCATTGATCAGTCCCTTACCGTTTATATGGCCTTCTTTTCCCCAGTACTGTCAGCGTGGTGATACCCGCCGCCAAGCTGCATCCGGCTAACAAAAATCAGGTGCATTTTTTCAGGCAGATAGTCGATCAGATAGGACAGGCCCGCTAAGATAACGGGATTGTCGATCAGGTGAAGATCATCCAGCACAAACAAGAAATCGG
Source organism: Bacillota bacterium (assembly GCA_023409435.1). GTDB lineage: Bacteria > Bacillota > Clostridia > Christensenellales > CAG-138 > JAEYLA01. The sequence goes on from JAEYHP010000113.1 coordinate 18,159, forward strand.
ATGGAATCTCCGACAGTCGGTCGACCAGGATATTAATATGAATGTTGGCTTTTGTCATCTCCTGGGAGCCAAACACATATTCCGTATCTTTGGCAATGCCGCCCGCAATATCTTCCAGAGAGGCACAGACATATCGCCAGAACGTAACGGGGTCGTTGTCCCGGGCATCCAGCGACAGCCAGGCATAAGGCAGGCCGCACTTATTAAGCCAATCGAGTACGGCGGTGGTTTTGCCGTAGCCCGCAGGCGCCGTAACCAGCGTCAGCTTGCATTCCTGCGCGCGCTGGAGCTTAATAAGCAACTTTTCTCTGCTGACGATATTCTTGTTGACAGCAGGCGCCTGAAGTTTGGCTTTCAGCACATAACGGCCACCTTTTCAGCGATTTCGGCCGAATATCTCATACACGCTAATAATACGTAATCCACGAGCGTCCGTCAAATGAAAACGAAAAGGCGCGGCGAAGGAAAAAGAATACTTTATCAATTGCCGGATATGCCCGCCAGGCACTCCCCTGATGAAGCATGTTCAACGCGTATGCCGCGTGCCAAAAGCACGTTTATTTGATGTAGCAATCATTATATAGTATGGTTTGAATTTCTCTGTGCATCTGCCAAATGTCACAGTCCTGATTACACAGAATGATAACGGTAGTATCAATTTGGGGGTAATACGAAAGCATGGCCCCTACGCCATCGTTTATGCCGTCTTTGCGCATACAAAAGACGTCGCCTTCTATTTCTACGAATTCAAAAGCATATCCATTTCTTATCGTCGCATTGGGCACCGGCTTCCACTTGCTAAATGGCCTTACGAATTTACAATGAGGCGCAAACAACATATTGGTATATTCTTCGCCGAGCAATATATTTTCCTTAAGTTTCCGGATAAAGAGATCAAGATCCCGGGAGGTTGTATATGCTCCTCCATCGGGAGATCCTACAGGCGGATAAGAGTATATGTTCTTTTTCCATTTCGTAAAATGATTGTTTTCATCATGGCAGGCAACATAACCTTCCGCCGCATTTTCATTTATTTCATCCATAGCACAGAATTTTGTGCACAGCATCCCCAGAGGTTTGAAAATATTATCTAAAACAAAACTTCGATAGTCCTGCCCGGTTGCTTTTTCGATTGCCAAACCCAGCAAGACAAAAGCGCAATTATTATATCTGACATTTGTCCCTGCCTTAAAAATGGGTTGTTTATATGCAAACTGCGGAAGAAAATCGCTTGTATTTCGTATTGAGTAATTGGGTTTCCTGATAAATAAGTCCGAGTAATTTTCACCCGCTTCTTCATCAGCATCATCTGCAATGCCGGAGGTATGCGTAAGCAGATGATAGATTGTCACATCCGTTGGGATCGCAGTGCCTGCCAAGTTTATGATATCCGTAATTTTCTCATCAAAGTTCAACAGCCCTTTCTTTATCAGAAGCAAAACAGCCGTTGCAGTAAAAACTTTTGTAACAGATGCAGTATCAAACATAGTACTAAGGCTATTGGGAATACGAAATCCTCTGTGTGCAAAGCCGTAAGCTTGTTCAAAAACCACATCATCGCCTCGTCCCAGGAAACAGACGCCTGAAAAGTCATGATTTTCATTGAAATCATCACATATCTTCCGTATTTTTCCATCCATGATACACCTCGAAAAATAGTAGGCGGCTAAATGCAAAGCACATAATTTGGTAATTATATCATAAAAGTCTGCAACAGCAAAGGGATCTGAACCCGCATGGTTCAAATCCCTTTGCCTCATTGCTGTGGTGGAGCCTTAGCGCGGCCATTATTGTCCAATCATTGTAATGAGCCGTACTATGATACCCCACATGTTGGGATAATTCCGCAGGATAAATTCTTTTATCGCGCCGCCCGTGGTACCTTCGGTCAGCAGCGTTTGCTCCCCGTGTACGATATTTCCTATAGCTACCCTCCCGGTCGCGATACCGCCAGCCGCAAGTTCCCTGGCGACAGCCACGCCGCCTATGGCGTAAAATCCAATGGCGATCCCTCCAAAGGCAAATATGCCGATGCCAATGCCGCCCCATACAACGCCGCCCAGCGCCAGCGCGCCGAGGGCCAGCAAGCCAAGCGAGAGTCCGCCCAGTGCCAATAGGCCTACAGAGAGTCCGCCAAGGCTCAAAACGCCTATTGCGATGTTCCCGATTGCAATAATGCCTTTCGCGACGGCCGGCCGGCCGAACCCGTTGGAGAACCTGACGTGTACCAGCGGCATGCCAAACAAGCACGTCTTGCTTTTGTACTCATAGCTTTCGCGCTTTTTCATGTATTGCCTGATCTCGCCAAGCTGTTCCATGACAGCAGCATTGTCGGCGGTCGTGACTACCGTTTTCAGCTGTTCACGCTCAACGGTATTATCGCGCACAAGATAATCGACGCTCACGCCGAAAATATCGGAGATCGCCACTATTTTTTCAAGTTCAGGCATCGTTCCCCCGGCTTCCCATTTGCTTACGGATTGCCGTGACACATTTAAGAGGTCGGCCAGCTGTTCCTGGGAAAATCCTTTTTCGCGCCGCAGTTGCAAAAGTTTGTCGCAAAACATCATCGTTCACCTCGTATCAATACTGCTCTAAAGTATATTTTGAGATGCCAACATTAACAAGAAAGTGCAGCTTTGCAATTTGTCAACCACCGGTTGCACATCAATAAATTGAATAAAACTATTATATAAAAAACAGCCCACAGGTTCAAATCCTGTAAGCTATAAAGTCTTGTGCCTAGATAAGCGAGATGCTCTCAGATTAACGTATTGTCACATCGGCATAACCATAGCTTCCCCGACCGTGGGACACCATGAGCTTTAGTTGATTAACTCCCGTAACATTAATAGAAAATGGCTGAGCAACCATTTCGGCCGACAAAGCAACTTCTTTATGTAATCCGCCATCAAAATAAATCTGCAAAGAACTCTCGCCCATATCGCTTTTATCGATATGCCCTAATACGCCTGTGATCTCGACGTACTTTCCATCTAGTGAATGTAGGGAATAGCCTGTGTTCCAGGCATTCCAAACCATTCCATTGTAGTATTTTTTTCCGGCTATGTAAAACGTCGCCGCTTCGCTACTACGCTGGCTGTACTCTTTATAATGATAGCTTTCATACGCCGGAGCCGTATCCGGCATAAAAATTAAATCTTCCGGGCTGGATGTTTGTCCCGGCACATCTGTACTTTCTAATTTTTTCTTTAGCCTACTATTTTCATCTTTTAATGCGATATTTTCTTCGACAAGCTGCGAATTCGTTAATTCCATATTTTCATACATATTTCTATATTCTTCTGGCCTTACAGAAACAGTCTCCCCATTAATGGATATGGTGAGGTGGTTGCTATTAGTTGCAGCAACACTTGCGCTAACACTACCTGCATTATAGCTAAAGAGACCAGTCACAACAGCGGCCACCACGCCGAAGAGGCCTGTAATTAGCACCGCTTTTATCTTTCCACTCATTGATTTTCTGTCCTCTCAACACATAAATATCTTTCACGCGATGGTGTTATAACCCAAATTTTCTATGTGGATTTAAATATCCTATTCATATCTATGATACCAAAAATACCCATTAAGTGCAAATTATTCGTGCAGTTTTAACTATTGTACACTATCCTTCTGCATAATATTGACGCAACTAAAAGGATAAAACCAGATTCAGTGATACCAAACTGGACTAAACAAAAACCGCAACATTAAGCTATGGCTAATGTTGCGGTTTTTGTTTAATGGAGGCGGGGCAATCTGTACCCTAGATTTGGAGCATCAGTATAGAAGAAAAGTCCCATGCATTAGCATGGGACTTTTCTTCTTCTTTAAAAACCTTGGTAATATGCATCCGAACAATCCATAACAAAAACAAATCGTGGTTTGCATATTAAATTGGTGAAACATGCGGAATTCGAACCCTTATACTAAATTCCAAAAACATAAAGAACTACCTGCTCCATTTATGCCGGTAGTCCCTTATGCTAATCCGCAATTAATGTATTAGTCCGATACGACTTTTGCCAACTGCAACGGAACTGTGAATAATTTGCCTGGGGCAGAGAGCTGATTGTTGTCGCCTACGAAATATAAATCCTTTTCCGGATAATAATAGGCATAGGCTCCACTTCCCCCCATATGCCCGATCAGTTCACCCTTGCATTGAAACAGACTGGCAATGCCCGATATATTCAGTCGTACAAATCCGCCCCCATATTGACCGAGCGGGGGCGCGTATTGTATCGTTGCGAAGCTGCGCAATTGTTGAAATATGCTCTTATCAAACAACAGTCCCCCAAAAAAGCCTTTGATAAATTTCATTAGCTCCCTTGACGTGCTAATGCATCCGCCGCTCGCCGGAATACTGCGGATTAACAGGGGAAGAGACAACGCGTTTTGCTTGCAATATATCTTAGGTATGAAATCACTATCCTTTTCAGGCATATATGTATTTTGAAGATTAAGTGGCTGAAAAACATATTTTTTGTACGCATCATGCAGACTGCTTTTCTCCAGCATCTCAATGATTTTCCCTAACATCTCAAAGTTTAAGTCAGAGTAATGCGCTTTGCCCTGGGTTCCCGGGACAAATTTCTTGTTGTGCTCTTTGGCAAGCCTTACATATTCCTCAAACGGCACATACTCATCCACCCTTACCATTCTCTTATTTAGGCAATCCTTACCTACGGCAAACACATCCGGAAAGCCGGTGTTTTGAAAAAGCAGGTTCCCTACCCTTAAGCGATCGGAATAGTCTGTTTTTTTATATACATGAAGGCCTGCCATGGTCTCCCGGTCAAAGAACTTTGAAAGATTATCCTGCAACGATACTCTGCCCTGCTGCAGCAAGTTTAGTATACAGGTGGTTGTAAAGAGCTTAGACACGCTCGTCAGCACCATCGGCGAGTCGACAGTTCTCCCTCCGTAGCCTTTGCTCCATATAAAATCGCCGTTTGTATTCTCCACATGCATGGAGCATTCATAGATCATTTTAGACGCGGTCAGCTTATGAAACACCAGTTCAAATCCGGCTTCATTTCGAGCCCTTTGCGCAGGATTTATCATTTCTCCTCCTCTATACTATCCTTAAACTGTTCAAACCATTCTATTTCAAACGCCAATTTGTCGATACCAAGCCTTAATGTAGCGCACTGAAACAGCGCGATTCCTTTGATGCACTCTACCGGGTCAGCGCATTCATCAAACTGGATTGCGCTATGATCTTTTCTTAACCTATTTACATACTCTTCATCAATGGCAGGGTTATTCTCTATCACTGAACGAATAACTTCCAGCGACATCTTTTTCTTTTTCAGTTCGTTTATATACCCGTCAATCAGACCGCTCCAGTTTTCTTTTTCCATAAAGCCCATAAAGAAGAACTTGCTCAGCTCCATATTCTTATCTTTGTACCGCATGGGCAACGAGATGGCGGAATAAAAAAACCGTTTGCCCGCCAGTGTAACTTCATATACCTTTTTGTTGATACCGTTGTCGACATATTCGTCAAATTGTATCATTCCGCTGCCCAACAGTTTTTTGATAGCAGCCTGTATGCTACCCATGCTATTGCTGCTGATGGAAGAAAAGCACATATCAATCATCTTTCTCATCTCATATACTGTGCATTTTTGTATCATGAGCAGCCCTAAGACAATAATATCCATCTATTCGCCTCCTTTATATATCTAATAGTAACATTCCTAATAGCATGCGTCAAGAAAAAAACATTCAGCCGCAAATTATCGCTTGCAGGCTGGGTGTTGGCGGACATGCTGAATTCGAGCCTTAACACCTAAATCTCAAAACACAAAGAACTACCTGCTATTTATGCCGGTAGTCCTTTATGCTAATCCGAAAATGAAAGAAACTTGTGCCAGTTAAAATACATTGAAAAATTAAGTGAAAAAGATGCTGCTTGGCGGCAGCCCGAAAAAATTGGTAGCGAGCAAATCAGCGTGAAAGCCCGCGCTTGCAAGGGCTTAGCTGATGCGAGCGGGACTTTTTCGGAAAAGGAGGAGCAAGGAAGCGGGCGGATGTTTTTGTGCAAACAAAAACGGAGCAAAGCGAACTTTGCTCCGACATGGTGGAGGCGGGGAGAGTCGAACTCCCGTCCGAAAACCCGTCCACAGGACCTTCTACGAGCGTAGTTGGTGATTTAGAATTCCCTCCACGCAGCCCCCGCCAACAGGGTCAGCGCATTGGTAGCTTCATAAATCCCACCTGCCGCAAAGCTTAAGCAGGCTGGTTCCCCACGATGATGACGCCCGGGTACCGGCCGTGGGCCTCCGGAGCCGAACGGTCACTGCTTAAGCAGCGACGGGAACGTAATTATCGTTCTCTGTTATTGTTTAAATTCCAGTTATTACGCAGCCCGGCCTGCGGCTCGCTTATCCCATTTCCGCGATCCCCGTCGAAACCAGTTTCGCCCCCATGAGTCCCGCAAAGCGGGAAAAAGAGGCGGGTATTTCCCGCCTCCTATAGTATACGCTATTTTCAATATTCAGTCAAATAGATGCAGGATGTCAAGCGTGGCAAAATAATCCTTGGGTGTTTCCGCGCGGCGGATGAGCTCGGTCGATCCATCCTCTTTTAACAATACTTCGGCGGAGCGCAGCTTGCCGTTGTAGTTGTAGCCCATGGCAAAGCCGTGCGCGCCGGTATCGTGCAACACTACAAGGTCGCCGATGTCGATTTTCGGCAGCGGCCTGTCTACAGCGAATTTATCGTTGTTTTCGCAAAGCGAGCCCGTTACGTCGTACACATGGTCATGCGGCACGTTTTCCTTGCCCATTACGGTAATATGGTGGTACGCGCCGTACATGGCCGGGCGCATCAGGTTCGCGGCGCAGGCGTCCAGGCCGATATACTGCTTGTGCGTGTTTTTCCTGTGGATGGCTGTCGTCACAAGGTAACCGTAAGGCCCCGTGATATACCGGCCAAGCTCCGTGAATATGGAAATCTCCATGCCCGCAGGGACGATTACCTCGTCATACGCGCGCTGCACCTCGCGGCCGATCCATTCAATATCCGCTTCCCCGGCGTCGGGCAGATACGGAATGCCGATGCCGCCAGAAAGGTTCACAAAAGATATCTCCGCCCCCGTCTCATTGCGCAGCTCCACCGCCGTTTCAAACAGCGTGCGCGCAAGCGCCGGGTAATAGTTGGGGTCGGTGGTGTTGCTGGCCAGAAACGCGTGCAGGCCAAAGCGCTTCGCGCCTAAAGCTTTGAGCTTTAAAAAACCCTCGGTCAGCTGCTCCCGCGTAAAGCCGTACTTCGAGTCGCCCGGGCTGCCCATTATGGTGTTGCCCGCGCGGAACTCCCCGCCGGGATTGTAGCGGCAGCAGATGGTTTCGGGAATCCCGCCGTGATGATTCAGAAAATCGATATGCGTGATATCGTCGAGGTTGATGATGGCGCCAAGCGATCTCGCGAGCTCGAATTCCTCGGGCGGGGTATCATTGGAAGAGAACATGATGCTCCCGCCTGTAATGCCCAATGCCTCGCAAAGCATCAGCTCGGTCAACGAAGAGCAATCCATGCCGCTGCCCTCGTCATACAACAGCTTCAATATCACCGGGTTGGGCTCCGCCTTTACAGCGTAGTATTCGCGAAAACCTTTGTTCCAGGAAAACGCGTTTTGCAGGCGCTTCAGGTTTTTCTTCATTGCGGCTTCGTCGTAGATGTGGAACGGCGTGGGGTACTTTTCTACAATGGTTTCAAGCTGCTCCTTGGAAAAGGGCAAAGTCTTCATGGAACTCCTCCTGTAAAATATGCAAATCCGCTGCCTCTTTCAAAAGCGCGGTTTGATTTCCTTTAAGTAAGAACGTATCTTTTTTCGCTCGCGCTTTACCATTGCGCCTTGTGAAAGCAAGATTCATAAACGCCACCGGTCAATTACCGCTTTAGCTTATACATAACAATCGAAAAGCAGGTTAAAACGGGTTAATCACGGTCGCGCATTTCCTTAAAGCTGCGTTCCATCTCGCGTTTGCTGTCCCGGTCCGCCATATCGCTGCGCTTGTCGTACAGCTTTTTCCCCTTTGCCACGGCAACCTCCAGCTTCGCCCGGCCTTCCTTGAAGTAGATCTGCAAAGGAATCAGGCTCATCCCCTGCGCCTGCTGCAGGCCGTGCAATCTATCGATCTCCCGTCGGTGCAGCAGCAGCTTGCGGTCCCGGAACGGGTCCTTGTTGTAGATGTTCCCCTGCTCATAGGGGCTGATATGCATGCCGTGGATAAATATCTCGCCGCTTTTTACAATGCAGTAGCTGTCTTTTAAATTGACTCTGCCCGCGCGCAGGGATTTGACCTCGGTGCCAAAAAGCACGAGGCCGCATTCATAGGTATCCTCTATAAAATATTCATGCCGCGCCTTTCGGTTCTGCGCGATGACCTTTACGCCCTTCTGCATGGACGCCTCCCGGGTAAAATATTACTTCGGCAGTAATAGTCTTTAAAAAATTGCCGCCGGATTTTTGTTGCCAATCAAGGCAGACGACGAAGCCTTGCCGGTCGCAAGGCGAGGAGGATAACGCAGAGTGGCAGCAAAAAGACCATGCAAGATTTTTGAATATTTGCTGCCGGAGTATCTGTCTATCTCCTGCCGCGGTACGCGTAGGTAACGCGGCGGGCCTTCCTGCGGCGCGCGTGCCTGCGGTTTTTGAGGTAACTGAACAGGCCCACCACAAACAGTATGAGCAATACAACAAGAATAATGAACGGCCACGGGCCGTGCGTGGTGCTGCCCGGAATCGGATCTTCCATCAGCTTGACGTCCGGCGTTTCTACCACGCCGCCGCCCATCTGAGCTACATCCCGGCTTGCGAAGGCATCCGCGGTGAACAGCGTGCGGCCTTCAAACTTATAGGAAACGGTCGCCAGCAGGTCGCCTTCCTTGACGGGGGCGGTGATCTCCCCTACCGTCGCAACGGAGGTGGTGATGGCGGAAACATTGTTCTTGATGCGGTCCATTTCATCGGCCAGGCAGGAAATCTGCTTTCCGGTCAAATCCACATTGAGCTTTAACAGGCCGCCCGTTTCATCGTCAAAGCTGCAATTTTTGACCGAGACCTCTACCTGAGCAGGCAGGCTCAGCGTGGAGACGTCCAGCGTCTGGTAGCTGGAAAAGCCCCAATCGAACAGTTCTTTGGCGAACGAGAACCGGTAATCCTTATCGGGCGCGTTAAGCTGCACGGCAATAAACGTAACGCCGTCCTTTTCCGCAGCCGAAACCAGACAGAACCCGGCCTGGTTGGTCTCCCCCGTCTTGCCGCCGATGGCATAGGCGTATTCCATATTTTTATCCGTGCTGTCGGCCTTGGTATGGATCAGGCGGTTGGTGTTTTCCAGATGATATCCGTCGCTGTCCTTGTTGGTGGAGGGTACGTCAAACACGTCTTTTTTAAAAATGGCGCGGAAATCCTCGTTTTGCAGCGCGTAGCTGACGAGCTTTACCATGTCCGCGGCGGTGGTATAATGATTTTCATCTTGCGTACCGTGCGGGTTGGCAAAATGGGTGTTGGTCATGTTGAGCTCGGCAGCCTTTTGGTTCATCATATCCGAAAAGCCGGAGATGGAGCCGCCGATATGCACGGCGATCGCCGAGGCTGCGTCGTTACCCGAAACAAGCATCATGCCGTAAATCAAATCCCGAAGGGTAAGCGTTTCGCCGGGAATGATCCCCATAAGCGAGCTGTGGGAGCCAAACGCGGACACTTCTTCGCCCACCGTCACGGTATCATCAAGATTGCCGTTATCGAGCGCGACCAATAAAGTCATGATTTTGGTGGTACTGGCCGGAAACGCGCGCTCGTTCGCGTTCTTCTCCACCAGCAGCGTCCCTGACCCCGCCTCCGCAAACGCAACATATTGCGCCTTAATGTCGTCCCCCGGGCTATAAGCCAACGCAGAGGATGCTCCCATCAGCAACAGCAGGAACGCCGTCAGCGCACTAAGAAATCTCTTCAAAGCTTTTCATCCTTTATTGCTTTCTAGGCGGAAAAGAGAGGCAAATCAATCTCAGCAAAGAATGGAATTCTTTCGTAATACTGCCCAAACCGCCCAAAATCTCATATTAGTATAGCAAACTTGTATCGGTATTGTATAGTCAATTCTCCTTCATTCACAAACGGTTTCCAATTTACGCGGGATTTTGCCGCACAAAATAATGGAATTGTGGTATACTTAAAATATTCTTGGGATCCATTCATTCTGTCATAAGCACAGGTGTGACTTTAAGAAAAACCTCTGCATGGGGAGGAGCAACGTATGGCGGTAAGGATATTATTGGTAGACGACGAGCCTTTGATACTCAAAGGGCTCCGCTTTTCCCTGCAGCAGGAGGGGTACGAGATCGACTCCGCCGCGGACGGAGAGGAAGCGCTTCAAAAAATCTTTGGCACCCAATACGACCTCATTTTGCTTGATGTCATGCTGCCCAAGCTTTCGGGCGTGGAAGTCTGCCAGCGCGTGCGGGAAACTTCAGACGTCCCCATCATCATGCTGACCGCCAAGGGCGAGGATATGGATAAAATTCTGGGGCTTGAGTACGGCGCGGACGATTATATGGTGAAGCCCTTCAATATCCTGGAGGTCAAGGCCCGCATCAAGACCATACTGCGCCGCGCCTCCGGGCGGCGCGAGGAAAAGAAGCCGCAGCTTGCGGGGGGAGGCCTCATTCTCGATTCCGTGTCGCGCTCTCTGGAGGCGGATGGCAAGCCCATCAACCTGACGGTCAAGGAATTTGATCTTTTACAGTTGTTTATGTCCAACCCCGGGCGCGTGTTCAGCCGCGAAGAACTGCTGGAGACCATCTGGGGGAACGACTATTTTGGAGATTTCCGCACGGTGGACGTGCATATCCGCCGCCTGCGCGAAAAAATAGAAGCGGACCCCGCAAAGCCCTTACATATCCTCACCAAGTGGGGCATCGGCTATTACTTTGGCCATGCGTAGGTTTTTAGGTTCCATACGGTTTCGCATACTGGCGATTTACCTTATGCTGATGATACTCGCGTTCGTCGCGGTAAGTACCATCGTTTCTGTGCTGATCGAAAATTTCCTTGTTTCCCAGCGGACGCAGGAACAGCAGCAGCAGACCGAGCGCCTGGCGCTTGAATTGGCGCCGCTTGTTGCCACCGAAGATATTCGGGGCATGTACGCGCTTACTTCCGACTGGGCGCAGGAAACCGGCGGCAGGGTGCTGTTCGTGGATACGGACGCCGTGGTGCAGATGGACACCGCCTCCCAATACAACGGCTTTAAGCTGCCCTACCGGGAGGTACGCGACGTGTTGATGACGGACGCCGAATCTTCCTATGGATTCCACAAGCTCAACAAATACGACAATCTTGATACGTTTACGTTCATCACCTCCACGGATTGGGTGGTGTATTATACCGCGGCCGTCACTGTGGACGGCGCGATCCATGGAGTCCTTCTTTACTCCGTTTCCATACAGAACGCCATCACGCACGTCAACGACATCACCAAGCAGATCGGCCTGGTGTTTGTGGCGTTCGCAGGGGCAGTCGCCATCGTGAGCCTCATGGTTTCAGGCTGGCTCACCAAGCCCATCGTCACCCTGACCAACGCCATCCGCCGCGTGGGCGCACAGGGGTATGGGGACCGCGTACCGGTAAAAGGCAAGGACGAGCTTGCAGAGCTTGCAGATGCATTCAACATCATGAGCGAGAAGCTGGAAAGCCACGACAGAGTAAGAAACGAGTTCGTTTCCAACGCCTCGCACGAATTAAAGACGCCGCTTTCCACCATGAAGCTGCTTGCGGAGTCCATGCTGTATGAAGAAAACCCGGATCCCAGAATGTCAAGGGAGTTCTTTTCGGATATCAACCACGAGGTGGACCGCTTGACGCATATCGTCAATGATCTTCTCCGCCTGGTCAACGAGGAAAACTCCGGCAAAATACTCTGCCTCACCACGGTGGATCTGGAAGAACTGGTCTCCCAGGTCCTGCACCGGCTGATGCCGCTTGCGAAAAACAAGGGAATCCGTCTGGAGCGTAAGCTTGTCTCCGTAAAAATCGAATGCGACGAGACCCGTATCGAGCAGGTCATCACAAACCTTGTGGATAACGCGCTCAAATATACGGACAAGGGCAGCGTTTCCGTCACGTTAAAACCGGACGGCGCGTATGCCGTGCTTACTATACACGATACTGGCATCGGAATACCTAAGGAATCCATCCCCAGGCTGTTTGAGCGGTTCTACCGGGTGGACAAGGCGAGAAGCCGCGATACGGGCGGCACCGGCCTTGGACTTTCCATTGTGGAGCGCATCGTCTCCATGCACGGGGGCTACATTCAGGTGGAAAGCGTGCTTGGGCGCGGCTCCACCTTCACCGTACGGCTGCCGCTGCACCCCCCGCAGCAAAAAGGAGGGGAGTTAGAGTGAAGACCGCACTGCGTTTAATCGCTTTATGCCTGACTCTGCTTTTATTTGCAACCGGCTGCAGCATACAGACCACCATACAGGAAGACGCCATAAAAGAAGCGCTGCCCGGCATCGACCCTGCCGCGGGCATCGGGCGGGATGTGGATATTACGCTCTATTTCCGTTTGACGGACGAGCCCGCCCTGGTTCCGGTACAACGTACCGTGGCCGTGCGCGCCAACGAATATGTTGGAGGCGCGGTGATCCGGCAGTTGTTGAACGGCCCCACCGCGCTGTTCGGCGATCTGGAACGCGTTTTGCCCAAGGGTACGCGCCTTGTGGACATTTACCCGGACGGCGGCATCCTCTATGTGGTGCTGTCCAAAGAAATTCTGGAATATGAGGATGAAACGGCGACTCGGGAAGAAATCGAGTTATCAATGCGATTGGGAATTTACGCCATCGTCAATTCCCTGTGCACATTGGGGGAAGCGAACCGCGTACAGGTGTTGGTGGATATGGACGGAACGGGCAAGGGATCGCGCGTTTCCCCCTTCCTTTTAGGGTTTACGTCGGAATACACCTCCTCGCAGTGGCTTGACCCGATGGGCTTTGAGGAGGAAGTGGTAATTAACCCCAACCTGATGGTCAACCTTGCCCTGCAGCGGCTGACCGAGGAAAATTACGCCCAGGCCTATATGTTCTTTGCGGAAAGCGAGACGGGCGGCCTGCAGAAGCCGGATTTTGCGGCATTTGAGACGGACCTTCTTTCTTTGGGGACGATCGACGACTTTGACGTAAAGAACGCCGATACCGACGGGACGCTCAATGGCAAGGCCACGGCGGATATCACCTGGACGTCCCGGGAGGACGGCAGGACGCGCACGGTAAAAAACGCCGTGCTCGCATTGCTGCCCGAAGGCGGGCTTTATAAAATCGGCTTTTACTCCCTGACGGAAGCACTGGAACAGTCTAAATAGAGGTAAATATGGCAAACGATATCGGCAGGACGCATCATGGCAGACAGCAAGGCGGGCTTCGGCAAACAATAAGAAGCCTCTGCCTTGTATTGGTGTTGCTTTTTCTTGCGTCCTTTATCGGCTGTTCTGCCGCCAGAGAATACCCCGCTCCGCTGCCCGAAAGCGCTGCGACGCCACCGCCCGTTAAGGCCGAAAACGATACGAGCATAGAGCTTGAACTTTTCTTCCCCACTCAGGACGGCCACACGTTGAGCAGCGAAAGGCGCCAGCTTGCGCGTCCCGAAAACGCCAGCCGCGCGCGCGCCGCCATAGAAGCGCTGTGTGAGGGACCGGATAGCCCCACGCTCGACCAGGCGGTACCCGAAGGCTGGGCGCTTTCCGGCGTGGAGCTTTCCGGCGACGTATGCAACATCTATTTTACCTGTACCGGCGAGCCTACGGTAGGCGACGAGCTTCTGGTTTTACGCGCGGCGGCTGCGGCCACGGTATATGCGAGCGAAGGCATTCAATATACGGATATCTATCTCAACGGCATGCAGCCGGGGTACGGCGGCAATCCGCTCGGGGTGCTCTCCCCTATCGATATCCCGCTCGATTCCTACCTGAGTACCATCGAACAGGACAACACCGATACCGGCTCCGGGCAGACCGGCGAGGCCAACCCATTGAAAACCCGCAACGCGCAGCTTTATTTTACGGATATTACGGGCAGCCTGCTGCTGTGCGACGTGCGGCAGCTTTCCTATCAGGAACAGGAGCATGCCAATATCGTAGTCGCGGCGCTTTTGGGCGAGCTTGCAAAAGGCTCCCTGGGCAGCGTTGGCCGGGAACCTGTGCTGCCCAGCGACATGCAGCTCGTAAAGTGCGCGGTGCCCGAACCTAATATCGGTTCCGCTTCGCCTTCCTCCGCGGAAACGGATATTCCGCTTGCGGTTTCGGTTACAGATCAGGTCGTGGACCTCTACTTCACCCGCCCGGCGGAAGAAATCCCTCCCATCGCATACGCTTCGATCGTATATACGGTAACGGGTTTCTGGCCCCGGACCGAAGGTGTTCGCATTTATTTGGATGACGCATCCGTTACGCTGGATAGCGTGCTCGAAAATGGCGATCGCAGCGACATATTCACCCGCACCGATTTTTCCGGCATGCTGGGGCATACCGTGACATTGCTTTTCCCGGACCAGGACGGCCTGGGCCTCTACCCTGTTCTGCGGTGCCTGCCGCAAAACGCCGCGTACGACCCGCTTGCAAGACTGACTGCTCTCTTTACCGGCCCTGCCGACCCCGGTCTGCCGCTTTCCGTGCTTGACCAGGGGGACGTCCTGGACGTTTCTCTGCAGGGCAATATGGCCGTGGTGAGCTTCAGGGAGGGCTTTTACGAGAAGCTTTCCGCCTTTGTGGAAAGCGGCGTGTCGCGCCTGCCGCAGAACACGCGCGCGCAGATGACGGTATTTGCCATGGTCAATACGCTTGCAAGCATGCCGGGCGTAGACAAAGTGTGGATGCTGGAAAACGGCGAACGCATCAACAAGAGCATCAACATGCTATACTTGGGCAACCCTCTCTTCTATAACCCCGGCCTCCTGCTTATTCAGGAAAGCGGAGAATAGCCTCCTTTAGGGGTGTGGGGGATCGCAATCAGAGGTGCCGGGATTCTAAAATCGATTCACAGGATCGATTTTCGGCCGCGGGCCGCCGAACCCGCTCCCCTGCAGGAAACCCACATTTCAAACAAAACTGGCGGCATGTGCGTCAATTTTGCGAAAAAAGTACGCACGACGCACTTTTAACCTGCAGAAAACTCGCTAATAAAGTCCAAAGGACTTTATTAGCGACATCATTAATATTTATAAATTATTCATATACGATATATGCCCAAGCTCTAAGCCTTGCGCTATAATAAGTCGTTGGGAAAAATAAGAAGCGGCCGCATCCGTAGTATGCGGCTTTGCCATAGGAGCCGATATGTTGAACGACGACAATTCGCGTAAAATCAGGCATGTAGGCGGCAAGCCGCAGCCGCAGCAGGGCGCGGCGGAAAGCGCCTCTGTGGCGAACTCCTCAAATGCCGCAGCTGCAAAAGCCAAGCCCCTAGCCCCGAAACGGCAATCCGGGCTGCTTTCGCGCTCACCCAAAGGGCAGAAGAGGCACAGGCCCCGGAAAAACATGACAAAAGCAGGAAAGATCGTGCTTTTTTCTTTGCTTGCGCTGCTCGTAGTGGGCGCAGGCATCGGGCTGAAGTTTTATTTTGATGTAACGAACCCCGCTGCACTGTTCCAGGAGGACCCGCAGCCCACTTTAGCGCCCGCCCCCACTCCGGAGGAAACCTTAGCCCCGGGCGCTTCGCCCACGCCTTCCCCCACGCCCAATCCGCAGGCACAGCTGTTGAGCGCGGCGGACCTGGAGTTTATGAAAGACCGCGTAAACATACTCGTACTGGGCATTGATGAAAGCACGGAGCGCGCCAATTGGGGCTCCTTCCGTACGGATACGATGATACTTGTAACAATCGACTTTGCCACAAACGACGTACACATGATTTCCGTCCCGCGCGACAGCTATGTAAAAATCGCAAACAGTGACGGAAAGGTCATTACCAAGAATGGATTGCCGCAGTTTGCGAAAATCAACAGCGCCTTCCCCACCGGCGGCGGCGCACAGAAAAACGGCTATGAGTACGCCATGGGCACGGTCAGCTATCTGGTGGGCGGTATCCCGATCCATTATTACCTGGGCTTTAACATGAACGTCGTCAAGGAAGTGGTCAACGCCATGGGCGGCGTAGACTACAACGTGGACGTCGAGGTCAACATGAACGGGCGGCAGCTGCACCCCGGCATGCAGCATATGGACGGCCAGGCGGTGCTCGACTACGCGCGCCAGAGGAAGGGTTCTTCCGACATCGCCCGCGTAGATCGGCAGCAGCGCATTATCATGGCGATATTCCAGCAATTGAAAAGCTCGGGACAGATACAGAACCTGCCCGAGATCTACACGGCGGTGGAGCAGAACATCCAGACGAATTTGAGCTTCAAGCAGATCACCTCGCTTGCGCTGCTAGCGCTGCAGATGGACCAATCCCAGCTTTACAAGCATACGGTGGACGGAGAATTCCTTAATATGTATACGATGAGCTATTGGGGCGTCAATACCTCTAAGCTCAATAAGCTCATCCAGGAGGTGTTCGGCATCAGCGTCTCTACAGACGCCGAAATCAATGTCTCCAATATCAAGGCGCAGATCGAAGCGAACCGCGCGTTGATTGCCGCCGAACTTGAAGCGGCAAAAAACGCAATCGCCCAGGCGGACGCTATCCTCGCCCAGTACGGTGCTTGGTTGTCTGAGGACACTCAAGCCCAGCTGAAGAACGCGAAGAGTCAGCTGGAGGATGCGGTGGATATGGAGGATAAAGCGCAGCTTGACGCCTACACCCCGCCGCTCGTGCAGCTTTGTAACGAAATACTTGCGGCGCTCGAGAATGCGGGCGCCATGCCGGGGACCGAGCCTGTTGTGCCCGAGCCCACGCCGGATACGGGCGAAATATCCGAAATACCCGAGATACCCGAGGAAACGCCAGCCGGATAATCAGACGAAATACAATAAAGCAGGGTGCGGATTACCGCACCCTGCTTTATTATAGCAACAAATAGTGCACGCTTAAGGGAGTAACCCCGCGTTCCGCACGCCCTCTTCCACCGCGTCGCAGTACTGTGTAAGCTGCTTCATTTCGGAAACGAGCTGTTCCTTATCCTGCGCCTCCATGGCGTCCTGCACGGCGTCCATGTACTGCTGCAGCCTGCTGCGGGAATTTTCTTCGAGGTGCGAGCCGTACGCCTCCATCAGGGATTGCCCGCGCTCAAAAGCTTCCTGCGCCGCCGAAAGTTCCTCCGCCATATTGCCGCTGTCTTCCTCTATGGATGGCTCGACGTTTTTAAAATCAATCTCGCCGTCTACAGAAACTTCCGCGCCGAATACCTCCCTTATCATTTCTTCGAGCGCCTTAGTGTTTACACCCCAGTAGCTTGCGCCGTTCATATCCAGGAAATCGCCGCTTACCATATGGCGCTCCAGCTGCGACGCGTCCATTTTCGACGCCAGCAGCGCAAGCGAGGTAATCTGTTTAAAACTCAGGTTGGTCTGGATATTTTGTTCCACCGCCTGATAAATTTCCGGGACGCGGGCGATCTGCCCGGTGGACTTCAATTGCTGGAATATGGCCATAATGACCTTTTGCTGCCGTTCCACGCGCGCGATATCCGAAGAGCCTTTTCTTTGGCGGGCATATTGAAGAACGCCCAATCCATCAAGGTGCTGCATGCCGGGGTGCAGCACGTAACCGTCCACATCAATTTCAGTATCCACATTAAAATCAATGCCGCCCATAGCATTCACGACATCCTTGACAACATCCATATCAAATCCGAGATAGTAGTTTATTGGTATGTCGCCAAACAAATAACTGACGGTGTTCATCGTGTACTGATATCCTTCTTCTTCAAGGCCGCCGCCCAAAGAAAAAGCGCTGTTGACTTTGCCGCGTCTCTGCTCCTTCCCCCTGGCATCGATGATTTTTACGTAACTGTCCCGGGGGATCGAAATCATATCCACGTCGTTTGTATCAAAATGGATGGTGACCAAAATCATCGTATCCGTTCGGTACGAACCCCAACCTGGGCGTTCCACACTTTTATCCACCCCTAACACCAGAATATTGACGCGGTCCTTCATAAACGCCGTATCCGCCTGGCTCATAAGCTGCGCCTCGGCATCCTCATTAGAGCCGGAGCCGAATACCGTCTGAGGGTGAGAGACGTCCAAATAAAACTTCAAACCCACGCCCAATGCGGCAAGGAACAGTCCAAGCAGGGCAAAAAGAATGCCGCGTTTTACGGCAAATTTCCTGTTTGCCCTTCCGTGCGGCGGCTTTGTGTTTCCCCTTACGCCTAAATCCGCGGCGGCCGGTACGGCCGCGCCTTGTGCGGCTGTTTCCCCCGCATATGGGGCAGGAGCCGCTCCCCTCACATGCCGGATTTTATGGGACTCTTTGTCTATCATACACTTGCTCCCTGAACAAATTAAAATCCTTATACGGAAACTGCGGACGCTTTCGCGTCCGCTATCCAAACCATACATGATTATAACAGAACCGCGTTGCGCGCCTATAGCCAAAGTATGAAGAAACGATGAATTCCTATGCGTATGGAGTGCACGGAATAAACTGCTTCTTCTCCACCCCAAAGCGGCGGCCATACAGATGTGGCGGCGATTTCCCGAGATTTTTGGTATGAGTGACCACTCATACCTCGGTTCTTGCGCTCTTCTGCCAATTGCTCCCGTTTTCTCCCGCTATCTCGCACAATCCCTGCTGTTTATTGCCGCACCCATTGGAATCTGCTATAATGGTCGGGAGTTATATGGCCTTATTTCTTATTTTTTGTAAGTTGGGGGGAAACAAAATGGTAACGGTCCGCGAGATTACGGAGAAAAAGGACATCAAGACGTTTATCGCTTTCGCCAACAACCTGTACAAAGACAATCCCTACTATGTGCCGGACATGTTCAGTTCTCAGGTCAACGATTTTGACAAGGAAAAAAACCCCGCCTATGAATACTGCGATTCCAAATGCTTCTTAGCATACCGGGACGGCAAGGTGGTCGGACGCATCGCCGCCATTTACAACACCCACGCAAACCAAAAGTACAACCTCAACCAGATGCGCTTTTCCCACGCGGATTATATTGACGACGCCGAGGTGGTGAACGCGCTTTTTGCCGCCGTGGAAAGCTGGGCACAGGAAAAGGGCTGCACCGCCGTGCACGGGCCGCTCGGCTTTTCGGATATGGACCGGGAAGGCCTGCTCATCAAGGGCTTTGATAAACTCAGCCAGTTCTTTGTGTACTACAACCATCCCTACTACATGGAACAGATGGAGCGCATGGGCTACCAAAAGGACATCGATTGGATTGAATACCGCGTCTCGCTGCCCGACAAGCCGGACGAACGGCTGGACCGCCTGGCCAGCGCTGTGGAACGGCGCATGAAGCTAAAGGCTGCGCCGCTCACCAGCAGGAACTCCATCAAGCCCTATGTAGAGGGCGTATTCAAGCTTTACAACGAGGCCTATCTCGCGCTCTACGGTATGGTGGCGCTCACCCAGCGCCAGGTGGAAAAGTACGTAGGCGAGTTCCTGCCTCTCATCAATGAACGTACCGCCGCCATCCTACTCAACGACAAGGACGAGGTGGTGGGCTTTGGCGTGGGCGCACCCTCGCTTTCCCGTGCGCAGCAAAAGTGCAGGGGCCGCCTGTTTCCTTTCGGCTGGTACCACGTCCTACACGCGCTCAACGGCAAAAACGATACGCTGGATATGTTTTTGATCGCCGTTAAGCCGGAACTCCAGGGCACGGGCATCAACGCCGTCATTATGAACCGGCTGCTGAAATTCGCCATAGAGGACAGCCGGAAGTACGCCGAAACCGGGCCGGAACTGGAAACCAACTCCAACGTCATGAGCCAGTGGCGTTATTTTGAAACCGAGCAGCATAAGACGCGGCGGTGCTATATCAAAGAACTATAGAGTATGATCCATTCGGAGGCCGCGCTCTTATGCGCGGCTTTTTTGTGCCCGCCAAATATTGATGTTCATAAAAATTTTATTGTTTTTCGATAATTTTGTATTGAAAGTCGATACAAGGCAACATATAATTTCTATAGAATAAAAAAGGGGAACTGTAAATGAAAAAAGCGGCGCTTCTCAATACCATTACGCTTACGCTGGTGTACATTACCATGGCGCTGGGGGTTCTGTTTATCATTTTGCTGCCGAGGCTTCTGCCGTATATTCTCTTTACGCCCGACCTTGCGCCGCAAGCTACGCCCGCTTATTTTATAGCGCTCGTCTGCTGGATACTGGGGGCGCTACACGGCCTGTTTATCTTATTTACGCTCACAAGAATGATGCACAGCACGCAGAGCGATCCGTTTATCCGTAAAAACGTGCTTCGCTTAAGGAATATGGGCCTTGCCGCGCTCATCATGGCGGCGCTTACATTGGTAGTAACGCTCCTGTACTTCCGCCCCATGTTGTTTTTGATCCTGACGGCGGAAGTTCTTTGTGCGCTTTTCTCTCTGGTGCTGCGCGGCGTGTTTGAAAAGGCCATAGAGTACCGCGAAGAAAACGCGCTGACGATATAGGGGGCAGCTATGATACGCGTAAATTTGGACGTCATGATGGCCAGGCGAAAAATAGGCCTCACGGAGCTTGCACAGGCGATGGACCTGACATTAGCGAACCTTTCCATACTCAAAAACAACAAGGGCAAAGCCATCCGCTTTTCTACGTTGGACGCCGCCTGCCGGGCATTAAACTGCCAGCCGGGCGATATTCTCGAATATGTTGCGGGTGAGGAAGACGCCCTGCTGACCCATGTCCAAGAAAATGATCGGGAGGTATCCATATGAAATGTTCCGCATGCGGTAACGAATTGCGCCAGCAGGACCGCTTTTGCCCGGCCTGCGGCGCAAAAACCGCGCCCGCAGCCTCCGCTCCCCCTGCGCCGCCCCAACCTGCAAGAGGTCAATATTTTGAGAGCGCCTATATAACGCTCAAGCAGGCGGAACTGCCGCAGCCGGTCACAGCGCCCCAGCGCTGGCTGCTGCTGGGCGTAATCGTACTTGGTTTCGTATTGCAAACCGCATTTTCCTTTTTGTCGAGTGTTTCCGAGGCCAACGCGGGCCCTTATGCGGTAAGCTTCGCCGCGTTCTGGCTGATTTATATCGCGCTGTTTCATATTTTTTGCTACAAAAAGGCGACCGAGCGGCCGCTGGGGCTTATTTTGTGCGGCGCCGCCGCGTTCCTCTGCGTGATGATGTCTTTTCAGGCCTATGGCTACAGCGAATGGTCCCTGCTCTTTCTAAACCAGCTTGCCATCCCCTGCCTGCTGATGCTGCATGCGCAGTATGTGACCCAGCCACTTCCCAAGGAGCATGAAAGCGGGTATTTCGTCTATTTCCTGACCGGTTTTTTTGTGCAGCCGTTTCAATATCTCGGGCGCTTTTTCGCGGGCGTGGGCAGCCTGTTTAAAAGCGGGGAAAAAGGCAAGCATGTTTGGCTAGGCATACTCGTTGCGATACCGGTGCTGATTATCGTTCTCGCGTTACTGCTTTCAGCGGACGCGGTCATGAACGCGCTCGCGATACAGGTGTTTGGAAATATTGATTTTGCGGATATCATTTGGCGGATATTCGTCATATTCATCTGCGCCATGCTGTTTTACAGCTTTCTCTATGGCGCGGCATGGGCTAAGCAGACGGAGTTGATTTCTACCCGCGCATACAAGCCCTTAAGCGCAACCGCGCCCGCCGTGGTGCTGATTACGCTGCTGATCGCCTACGCGATATTCACCGCCGTACAGTTTCTTTACCTCTTCGGCGGCTACGGCCTGCCGGAGGGGCTTACCTACTCCAAGTATGCCGTGGAGGGCTTCAACCAGCTCATGTGGGTGGCCGCCATCAATTTCAGCGTGCTCTCGCTCTGCATTTGCCGGGTGGAGCAAAAGACGTTTCTCCGTGTCCTGATGATGCTTTTGTTGGTTGCTACGGGCGTTATACTCGCTTCCGCATTCACGCGGCTTTCCCTCTACACAGGCGCCTATGGGTTGACGTTCAAGCGCATACAGGCGTTCTGGTTCCTGTGCTACCTTGCCAGCGTACTTGTATTGTTCTGCATCCGGCTCTACAGCAAAAAACTGCCGCTGCTGCGGCTGTCCGTACTCATATTCGTACTGTGGTATGCGGCGCTCAACATTCCGAATTTGACTACTTGGTACGCCGCGGGCGCATAATCGGTTAGCTCTATCTCTATCCCCCTGAATGAGCCCGCGCCGAAATTACGGCGCGGGCTTTTACGATACTTGCGGGCAGCATAGGAAAGGGGTGTGGGGAAACGCAGTTTCCCCACAATAAGGAAATAGTCGTGGGCGCGGCAAGCGCCCATACCAGG
>JAEYHP010000046.1 GCA_023409435.1 Bacillota bacterium
AACCCCAACTGCTCCACCATACAGGCGATGGTGGCATTAAAGCCGCTGCATGAAGCGTATGGCCTCAAGCGCGTGGTGTATTCCACCTACCAGGCGGTATCTGGCGCGGGCCAGCTGGGATATTCGGATTTGGAGGAAGGCATCAAGGGCAACCCGCCTAAGAAGTTCCCGCATCCCATCGCGGGCAACTGTCTGCCGCATATCGACTCGTTCCTGGATACCGGGTATACCAAGGAAGAGCAGAAGATGATCAACGAAAGCCGCAAGATACTTTCGCTGCCCGAGCTGCGGGTCACCGCCACTACCGTGCGCGTGCCCGTGTTCCATGGCCACAGCGAGAGCATCAATGTGGAATTCGAGCGCCCCTTTGAGCTTAGTGAGCTTGTGGAGGTGCTGCGGAATGCGCCCGGCCTTGTGGTGCAGGACGATCCGAAGAATTACGTCTACCCCATGCCTGTCACCGCAGCGGATACCGACCCTGTCTATGTGGGCCGCATTCGCCGGGATTTCAGCGTGGAAAGCGGCATCAACTTCTGGTGCGTGGCGGATAATATCCGCAAGGGCGCGGCGACCAACGCCGTGCAGATCGCGCAGGAGCTCATCCGCCAGTGGGAGAACGCGTAAGTTCGCTTTATTTGCGGCGCAGAGGGAAATCCCTTCTGCGCCGTTTTAGCAAGTGCCGATTCATACCAATTCCAAATATCAATGCATCGGCGCGGCGGTTCTTTTCGTGCACGGCGGTGTCGCCTTCCGCTCAACGTAGCGCTGCTACGTTTTGCTCCGGCTTCTTGCCCCGCACCGAAAATTTCTCGCCGCTTTGGATACATTCCTATTTTCCATTGGTATAATACAAAAAAGGAGGAGACACCCATGGCTGTTTTTGAAGGCTCCGGCGTTGCCGTCATTACCCCGTTTTGTGAAAACGGAATCGATTTTGGTGCATTTGAGAAACTGATCGAGCGCCAGATAAGAGGCAAGACGGATGCAATCATCGTTTGCGGGACCACGGGCGAAGCATCCACCATGAGCGCGGAAGAAAAGCGCGCCGCCATAGAATTTACTGTCAAACAGGTCAACGGCCGCGTTCCCGTCATCGCGGGCACGGGCGGCAACAACACCGCGAACGTCATACGGGACAGCAAAGCTGCGGAAGAAGCGGGAGCGGACGCCCTTTTAATCGTCACGCCGTACTACAACAAAACTACGCAGGCAGGGCTTGTCGCCCATTACGCCGCAATAGCTACGGCCGTTTTCCTTCCTATCATCGTATACAATGTGCCCGGCCGCACGGGTTTAAACCTGCTGCCCGCCACCATGCAGAAGTTGACGGCAAACAAAAACATCGTGGGCATCAAGGAAGCGAGCGGGAACATTGAGCAGATAGTCAATTTGGCCGCGCTATGTCCTGACTTGGACATTTATTCCGGCAACGACGATCATGTGCTGCCGCTGCTTGTCTTGGGCGCAAAAGGCGTCATTTCAACAATCGCAAACGTGATCCCCGAGGATATGCACGAACTCTGCGCGGCGTTTTTTCGCGGGGATATCGAAACGGCGCGCGCGCTACAGTTTAAGGTGCTGCCCATATGGAAAGCGGCGTTTAGTGAAGTAAACCCCATCCCCATCAAAACCATGTGCGCCATGCTGGGCTGGTGTGAGGGCACGCTACGGCTGCCGCTCTGCCCGCCATCCGACGCGAACCGTGCGTTGATGGAAGCTACGCTCAAAAATTACGGCCTGCTTTCCTAAAAATAAGGAAGCGAGCAAGGGTGAAGATATGATCAAGGTCATCATCAACGGCGCGTGCGGCCAGATGGGACGCACCATTATGCGCCTGTGCAAGCAGAATAGCTCCGAGTTTCAGGTGGTAGCCGGCGTTGCGACCTACCAGTGCCCGGAGGCCGAAGGCGTTCCGATCATCAACGACATCATGAAGGTTCCCGAGGGCGCCGACGTGGTGATCGACTTTTCGCGCCCCGCAGCACTGCCCAAGCTGGTGCAGTACTGCCAGGCGAACAAAATACGGCTGGTGATCGGCACCACGGGCTTGAGTGAAAACGACAAGCTTTCTTTGGAGCGCGCGGCGACGAAGATCCCCATATTTTTAAGCGGCAACATGTCGCTGGGCGTCAATTTGCAGATTGAGCTGATTAAAAAGGCGGCCGCGGCGCTTGGCGATGCGTTCGATATTGAAATTACCGAAAAGCACCACAACCTCAAGGTGGACGCTCCCAGCGGAACGGCGCTGATGTTGGCGGACGCCGTCAGCACACAGTTCCCAGCAGGCAAGGAATATGTGTTTGGCCGCCACACCAAGGACGTTCGCCGCTCTAAAAAAGAGATCGGTCTGCATTCCATACGCGGCGGCACCATCGTGGGCGAGCATGAGGTGGAGTTCTTCGGCCAGGACGAGGTCGTTTCCATTTCCCACAAGGCGTATTCCAAGCAGGTGTTCGGCATGGGCGCCCTGCGCGCGGCGCAATACTTGATGCACAAACAACCCGGGCTCTACAGCATGCACGACATCGTTACGGAAAAAGACGTGCTCTCGCACATCTATACGGATGACGATCAGGCCGTGATCACCGTAAGCTCGCTTCCCAACGAGCCGGGCGTATTGAGCCACGTCTTCGGTCTCATCGCCCGCAACAACGTATTTGTGGATATGATCAGCGTCACGGTTCCCGGTTCCGTTTCCGGCAGCGTCAGCTTTTCCTTACCCAAGTCCCAGCTTGCGACGGCGCTCAACGCGTTAAAGACGCTGCGCCCGCTCTACATGGGTATGGATATCCACGCGCTCGACAACATTACAAAGCTTACCGTGGAAGGCCCGGGCATGGCGATCCGCCACGGCGTGGCGGGGCAGCTTTTCTCGGTGCTCGCGGATGCGAACGTCAGCATTGAGCTTGTGACGACAAGCGAAACCAAGATCGCCTGCTGCATCAAAAACAGCGACGTTTCCACCGCGCTTGCGGTGATCGCAAGGCAGTTTGAGCTGTAAATAAGCAACCACGTAAAAACGGCGGAATGATTCCATGCTTACCGCATCGGATCATCCGCCGTTTTTGTTTATTGCGTGAGTCGGCTGGGGTTTTCGTGTCAGGAGAAGCCATTCAAATCTCCGGTTATGCGAAAATACTCTGCCGATTGCAAGCGAAGCATTACTTTTATGTAGGGAGGTGTTAAAATAGTAATGGCAGAAAAGATGATACAAAATGGAGAATGGATGTATGGCTATACAAAACTATTTAAGCATATTCGCGTTGGTCGTATTTTTCTCCCTGCTGGGCGGCAGGGCTTTGGCCTTAAGAAAAAAGGGAATCAAAGCCATCGTGTTCGGGGAAACGGACAAAAGCGATTTTCTCCTCTTGCCGATATTCCTGCTGTTTGTATACGGCGTGTTTGCCCTTGCGTTCAGGCTTCCCATACCGGCTGTTCTTATAAATCCATTTTGGGTCAGTGAAGGCGTCGGCTGGCTTGGTCTCGCGCTCTGTTTGTCTGCGCTTGTTGGTTTTGCGGTAACGCTCAAATCCTTTGGGGATTCGTTCCGCGTGGGCATCGATGAAAAGAATCCGGACCGGCTGGTGACGTCGGGCGTATTTTCAATCAGCCGCAACCCTATCTATGTCTGCTTTTTGCTGTTCTTTTTCGGCATGTTCCTGGTACATCCCAATATCGTTCTTATTTGCGTCCCTGTTCTGCTTGCGCTGGCGGTCCACCGACAGATACTGAAGGAGGAAGCTTTCCTCAAAGTACACTATGGCAAGGAGTATGAGGAGTACTGCGGGCGGGTCCGGCGGTACTTATAGCGGCCGACAGTAACGGATTCCCATCCAACAAGAATATGACGGACGAAATGTTAGCCTTAGCCAACCGCAACAAGGAAAAGAGCGGCGCAAAGAACGTGGAGTTCCTCAAAGGCTACATAGAGGATATTCCGCTTACGGATGAAGCCGTGGATGTTGTGACCTCCAATTGCGTCATCAACTTAAGCGAAAGCAAGGAAGAAACATTGAAGGAGGCGTACCGGGTGCTAAAAGAGGCGGAAGGCTGGCGGTTGCGGATATTGTAGAACTAAAGCCGCTCCCGGAGCAGATCCGAAAAAGCGTACAGATGTGGGTCGGCTGCGTTTCAGGCGCGCTCTGTGTTGCGGAATACGAGCGCATACTCAAAAGCGTCGGGTTTTCCGGCGTGGAAATCACACCGGTCAATGTGTATACGCTCGATGCAATCAAGGGTATCGCGGCATCCAAGGGCGTGCCGCTTCCAGAGCTTGACTACTCGATGGACGGCGCCTTTGCGGGCGCGCATGTCAAGGCGTACAAATAGCGGGGGTGGGGTATGGATATCGCAATTGAAGCTTTAAAACCAAACGATTGGACGGAAGTCTCCGCCATTTATCTTGCTGGCATCAGGACGGGAATTGCCACGTTTCAGGGGGATGTTCCGGGCTGGGAGGAATGGGACTGCAGCCATTGCGTCTGCTGCCGCCTGGTGGCGCGCTCCGGGGACGCCGTACTCGGCTGGGCCGCCCTGACGCCCATTTCCAGCCGGCGCGTGTATGCGGGGGTGGCGGACATCAGCGTGTATGTCGCGGAAGGACAGCGGGGCCGGGGCGTGGGCGCTGCGCTCCTAAACGAATTGGTCCTCCAGTCCGAACAGAACGGGTTCTGGACATTGCAGTCGCGAATTATACGGGAAAACACGGCCAGCAGAGAACTGCACAAAAAGTGCGGGTTCCGGGAGATCGGCATGGAAGAGCGGCTGGGCCGTATGCCAAATGGAGACTGGCATGACGTGATGCTGATGGAGAGAAGGAGCATGACGGTGGGGGTTTAACCCTCACCGGTGCCCGGCAACGCGGCCATTACCATGATTTTTGATGTTGCTCGGCGCTAAAAGCGCCACGGCGGTGCCGCTTGCCGCGGCCATCGGCGTACCCCTGTATCTGCAGGAAATGCAAACAGCCTCATAACATTGCCGCTCCCGCCGCGCTGATCGGGGCGTCGGATTTCTTTGAGCTGTCGGTCGCCGTCGCCATTACGCTCTTTGGCGCGAATTCCCCGGTCGTGCTTGTAACCACGGTGGGTGTGGTTCCCGTCATGCTGCTGCTTGTTCGGTTTGTAAATAAAACCGGGCATTGGTTCCCTCCGGCGGGGGATATCGGAACGCCTGTCCTATAGTATCGAAATCAGAGCCGTCCAAGCAGGACGGCTCTGATTATATCCGATGAGTAGGATTGGAAATAATACTTGCTTTCTTTTCAAAAGCTCTTGACTTAAAGTGAACTCCAAGTGATACTGTCTATCTTGTAGGCAAAAAAGGGAGTGTATCATATAGGAGGAAACCATTCCATGATTTACAAACCGTTTCAAAACTTAAGTCTTTCTCAGCTTGGCATGGGGAATATGCGCCTTCCGACGGTTGGGGAACACGGGCCGATCGACGAGCAAAAAGCAAGGGAACTCATAGAGTATGCCTATGAGCATGGGATCAATTATTACGATACCGCCTACCGGTACCATAACGGCGAATCGGAGCAGTTTGTAGGGAAAGTGCTCGGCCAATATCCACGCGATACATGGTATCTCGCCACAAAAATGCCGGGCCATATGATGCGCTATCAAAACGGCCGTCTGGAGTTTATAGGGTACCTTTCCGGCCATACCATGGCTTCGCCCGCCGACATATTCGAGGATCAGCTGGAGCGGTGCGGCGTAAGCTATTTTGACTTCTACCTGCTGCACAATGTATGCGAAACCGCGTATGACTTCTATACGGATGAGGAACTGCGCGTGGTGGAGTATCTTTTGGATCAAAAGAAGAAGGGCCTCATCCGTCATTTGGGATTTTCCGCCCACGCCAGAACGGATACGATCGAAAGGTTCCTGAACTGGAAGGATTGCTTTGAGTTTGCGCAGATCCAGCTCAATTACCTGGACTGGACCCTGCAGGATGCGGGAAAGAAATATGAGGTCATAACAAACCACGGTATACCCGTAATCGTTATGGAACCCTGCCGCGGCGGCAAGCTTGCGACGCTAAATGAGCAGGCCACAAACATGCTGAAAAACGCCCGGCCGAACGATTCTATTGCGTCCTGGGCGTTTCGCTTCCTTCAGTCGCTACAAAACGTATCGGTCATACTCAGCGGCATGACGACAATGGAGCAACTGAAAGAAAATATTGCAACGTTCTCAAAACCGGATCCTGTAACGGACGAAGAAAAAGAACTGCTCCAAAAAGTGGTGGGTTCTATGTTAAATATGGTGCCCTGCACCGCCTGCAGGTATTGCTGTGAAGAATGTCCGCAAGGGTTGGATATCCCTAAGCTGATTTCCATGTACAACGAAATCAGCTTTGATGATCCATTTACAATAAAGTTTACATTGGATGCCATGAAGGAGGCGGAGCTGCCCTCTTCCTGCCTGAACTGTGGCGCATGCGCGAAGCTTTGTCCTCAGGAGATCGACATTCCGGGCGTTATGGGGAAATTCGCTAAAATCATGGCGGTATAAGAAAAATCGGTGGATAGCGACCTCTGACTTCTTACATCCGGTCTCGCTGAATATACTATGGGGAAAAATCAGCAGGAGGACAGGATATGGAAGCGAATGCGCATTACCCGTTTGTGAACCCGCCGCTCAGGTACGCCTATGATGCGCTTGAGCCGTATATCGATACCTTGACGATGCATTTACATCATGACAGGCATCTGCAGACGTATGTGGACAAT
>JAEYHP010000047.1 GCA_023409435.1 Bacillota bacterium
GAACAGAAAGGGGCAAGCAACAGTATGGCGCATCCTATCGAAAACATCATGAAGACTACTATGGAACAGCTCAAAGAGATGGTGGACGTCAACACCATCGTGGGCGATCCCGTTATGACGGGCAGCGATACCATAATTATCCCCGTTTCCCGCGTATGCCTGGGGTTCCTTTCCGGCGGCGGCGAATACGGCCCCACCAAGGCCGCACGGCGCGACGGGACGGATCATCCGGAGGAGGGACGCTTCCCATTCGCGGGTACTTCCGTCGGCGGCTTAAACCTGACGCCTATGGCATTTTTGGCAATCACCGACGGCGTGGTGCATGTCCTGCCTGCGAACTACAGCTGCACGCTCGACCGTATCATTGAAATGGTACCCGAAACCATCCGCGAGGTGGACCGTCTGGTCAGGCAGGCATCCTGCAAAGAGGACAGCGGTACTGCATCCGCGACAAACGCTTCAGGCAGCACAGATGATACGTTCGCCCCGCAGGGGTAACCCGCGGGCGGCGCATAACGCTTTATGAAGTTGATACGATGGCTGTTTCTTTTGCTGGCCTTTACCGTATTAATCGGAGCGGCGCTGCCCGCATTTGCGGCAACGCCCGAAGTGGGCGCGTCCGGCGCGGTT
Organism: Bacillota bacterium; assembly: GCA_023409435.1. GTDB lineage: Bacteria > Bacillota > Clostridia > Christensenellales > CAG-138 > JAEYLA01. The sequence goes on from JAEYHP010000047.1 coordinate 631, forward strand.
TTGATGGATGTGACCACAAAACGCGTGCTATTTGCGCAAAACGCCCATTCGCAGCTGCCTATGGCCAGCACCACAAAAATTATGACGGCGCTTATTGCGCTTGAAACCTGCGCGCTCGATACCGTGGTGGCCGTACCGAAGGAAGCATACGGTACCGAAGGCTCCAGCATATACCTGAACAACGGGGAGAAGATCACGGTGGAGGATCTCCTTTACGGGCTTATGCTTTCCTCCGGCAACGACGCCGCGGTGACGCTCGCCATCCACATCGGCGGTTCGGTGGAAGGCTTTGCGCAGATCATGAACAACCGCGCAAAAGAGATTGGGTGCACCAATACCAATTTTGTCACGCCCAACGGCCTGCATGATCAGGGGCACTATACCTCCGCGTATGATCTTGCCTTGATTTCGAGCGTCGCCATGCAGAATGAGGCCTTTCGGAAGGTTGTTTCCACGAAATACTGGAAAACCACCTCGGGCGACGTCATACGCACGTTCAAAAACAAAAATAAAATCCTCTGGCAGTATGAGGGCGGCAACGGCATCAAGACAGGCTTTACCAAGGCTGCGGGCCGCTGCCTGGCGTTTTCAGCCGAGCGCAACGGCCACACCATAGTAGGCGTCGTATTGAACTGCCCGGATATGTGGAACGACGCAAAGGCCATGCTCGACTACGGTTTTTCGGATTACACATGGAAGCCGTTCGTTACAGCCGGGGATACCGTGGCCACGCTTGCGGTCAACCGCGGCATGAAAAACAGCTTGGAAATACGGGCCGAAGAAGATATACTGATTCCAATGCGTCAGGACGAGCCGGAGAATGCCGTGACGCTCAAAGCTGTCAGCCCGCAGACCCTGGAAGCGCCCGTTTATGAGGGGCAGACGGTCGGCATGCTGGAAGCCTGGGGCGATGGGAAGCGCCTGCACGCAGTCCCGCTTATCGCTTCGGAAACGGTCCTGCGCAAGGAGTTCCCGTATTTCCTGTGGGAAATCGCACGGGAATGGATTGCGTGACGGGAAGCTTATTCGGATGGTTGGGGGAACTATGCGGTTACAGAAGTTTATGGCCCAGGCGGGCGTTGCCTCGAGACGTCAATGCGAAGAGTATATACGCGAAGGCCGCGTGAAAATCAACGGGGAAGTCGCAACAATCGGCAGCTCGGTGGATGAAGCGCACGATGAAGTCACATTCGACGGCGCGCCGCTTTCCCAGGAAAACGAGCGCGTCGTGCTTTTGTTTTATAAGCCGCGCGGCGTTGTTTCCACCAGCAGCGATCCGGAGGGCAGAAAGACCGTACAGGCGTACTTTACCGAATTTCCGCAAAGGCTCTATAACGTGGGGCGGCTCGACATCAACTCGGAAGGCCTGTTGATCATGACCAACGACGGCAGTCTGGCCCAGAAGATGACGCACCCGAAATACAAAATAGAAAAGACGTATTACGCCGTGTGCGACGGCACGCTTATGCCGGAGGAAGCGGAGCAGCTGAAAACCGGCGTCAGGCTTTCGGACGGCATGACGCTGCCCGCGAAAGTGGAGCGCGTCCGCCCGACGAAGACCGGCCATACAAGCCTCCTTATCACCATACGGGAAGGGCGCAACCGCCAGGTGCGGCGGATGCTGGAGGCGGTGGGACACAGGACAATGCTGTTAAAGCGAGAGCGCGTGGGCGCGCTTAGCTTGGGCAGCCTCAATCCGGGGGAGTGGCGGTATCTGACCAGGGAAGAACTCGCGTGGATGGACGCATTATTATCCGACGATAAAAAATGATTATAGCGTGGGAATACCATCCGCAATGGACGGCGCAAAGAAACGGTTAGCGCGGTCCTTTTTTTCGCATAATAATAAGAAAATAGGCTTGATATGTGTGGATTAATGGTGTTAAAATGGTTTTATATTAAAATGCGGAAATTTTGGATTATGCCGCCACCAGCGATAATTCCAATCGAACTTATCTCGTCTTGCCATAATAAAAACTTTTAATTGGAGGTGAAAACATTGGGGATGAAAAGCTTTTTTCGCCGGTTGTTTGGCAAAAAGGCAGATGAGGCTCCCTTAGCGCCTTTGGCATCTCAAGTACAACAGCCTGAGCCGATTGCAAACAGACAACAGTTTGTCGCGGCCATCGCCTCCGCCATCGCTATGGAAATGGGTACGGACGTAAGCGGGCTCCGCATCCATTCCATACGGCGCACAGGCGCTGCCGTTCCCAACCGGGGCGCGTTTGTCGCGGCGGTTTCCGCGGCCATCGCGACGCAGATGGGTACGGATATAAGCGGGCTTCGCATCCATTCTATTCGCCCTGTCGCGCCGCGCGCATATAACCGGGGTGAATTTGTGGCTGCAATTGCCGCGGCGCTGGCGGAACAAATGGGTACGGATGTAAGCGGACTTCGGATTCACTCCATCCGTCAGGTTTCCTAGACGAATAACATAACCGCATAGATATAAAGCAACAGGAGGAATGACAATGCGTAAGTTTCTTGTGAATGTGAACGGCACTTCCTACGAGGTAATGGTAGAAGAGATTTCAGGCGCCGCCGCACCCGTTGCGGCTCCCGCGGCCGCAGCCAGCTTCGTAGCGGCTCCCGCGGCCGCGCCCGCGCCCGTTGCGGCCCCCGCGCCTGCGCCGGTCGCAGCCTCGGCAGGGCAGACAAGCGTTTCTGCGCCCATGCCCGGCACCATACTCTCCGTGAGCGTGAAACCCGGCCAGGCTGTCAAGCGCAACCAGGTTCTCATGGTTTTGGAAGCCATGAAAATGGAAAACGAGATCGTCGCCCCTGTGGAAGGCGTAATCGCGGGCGTCAACGTGGCGGGCGGCCAGGCCGTCAACACCGGCGAGCTGCTCTGCGTCATCGGCTGAAAACACGGGTAAGAACATAGTGAAGCCGCGCAGCTTTTAAAAGAAAGCCGCGCTGCTTAACCGTTGCGGCGTATCCGCCGCAATCAATGTGAAAGGAGGAACCCACGATTGGCTAAAAAATTATTGATTACCGATACCATACTGCGCGACGCGCACCAGTCCCAGGCCGCGACCCGCATGCGCACGGAAGACATGCTTCCCGCGTGTGAAATACTCGACAGCGTAGGGTATTGGTCTTTGGAGTGCTGGGGCGGCGCGACGTTTGACAGCTGCCTCCGTTTCCTCAATGAGGATCCCTGGGAGCGCTTAAGGAAACTGAAGAAAGCCCTGCCCAACACCAAACTGCAGATGCTCTTCCGCGGCCAGAACATACTGGGCTACAAGCATTATGCGGACGACGTGGTGGAGCAGTTCTGCAAAAAAGCCATTGAAAACGGCATCGACGTCGTGCGCATATTCGACGCGCTCAACGATACCAGAAACCTCGAAGCCGCTATCAAGTACACCAAGAAGTACGGCGGCATCTGCGAGCCCGCCATCAGCTACACCATAAGCCCCGTCCACAACGAGGATTATTTCGTGAAGCTCGCGAAGGAGCTTGTGCAGATGGGCGCGGACGTCATCTGCATCAAGGACATGGCGAACCTCCTGCTGCCCTATGACGCGTATTCCCTTGTAAAGCGTCTGAAGGCGGAGGTGAACGTTCCCATCCATCTGCATACGCACAACACCACCGGCACCGGCGATATGACCTACCTCATGGCTGTGCAGGCGGGCGTGGATATCGTGGATTGCGCGCTTTCTCCCATGGGCAACGGCACAGCCCAGCCCGCCACGGAGCCGCTCGTCGCTACCCTCAAGGGTACGGAATACGATACGGGGCTTGATTTGAACAAGCTTGCCAAAGCCGCCACCCATTTCAGGGGTGTAGCGGAAAAGCTCAAGAAAGAGGGCAGCCTTGATCCCAAGGTATTGAGCGTGGACGTCAATACGCTGCTTTATCAGGTACCCGGCGGCATGCTTTCTAACCTCATTTCCCAGCTCAAGCAGGCGAATGCGGAAGATAAGTACTACCAGGTATTGGAGGAGATCCCCCGCGTGCGCGAAGAGTTCGGCTATCCGCCGCTCGTTACGCCCACCAGCCAGATCGTAGGCTCGCAGGCGGTGCTCAACGTCATATCCGGCGAACGCTACAAGACGTTCTCTAAGGAGTCAAAGGCGCTTCTGCACGGCGAATACGGCATGCTCCCCGGCAAGGTCAACGAGGAAGTAAGGCGCAAGGCGATTGGGGATGAAGAAGTCATCACCTGCCGCCCGGCCGACCTGCTGACGCCCGAGCTTGACAACTACCGCGAGGAAATCAAGGATATCATGGAGCAGGAAGAAGACGTACTCAGCTACGCGCTGTTCCCGCAGGTCGCCATGAAGTTCTTTGAAGCCCGTAAGGCCGCAAAATCCGGCGCTGCGCCTGCGGCTCCCGCATCGGCCCCCGCTCCTGCGGCGGCTCCTGCTGCGGCGGCCCCCGCGCCCACAAAAGCAGTGGAAGGCGTGACGGTGCTTTATGTAGAGGATCTTTCCGCGTAAAAACCGAATGTTGCTAACAGTAAGGCGGGGAAACCCCGCCTTACTTTATGTCGCTCTGCGGCGGTTCTAAGCCCAGAGCCGGGCGCTGCCAGTGGCAGATGAAGCGGGGTTGAGGCCGGTGCTAAAGGCAGTAAACGGTCCGGTGGACCGTTTGAATGCCGAAACGGGCATCCGATTGCCGGATGCCCCGGGCTCGAAAAGGCCAGTGAGGCCCTCGGCGGTGTACGCCTCGTGTACTAGGCCTGTGGGCCGTCGCAAGGGAGCACCACCGTAAGGGAACGGTGGGAGCATTGCGAACTGCAAGCGGCCCCCAGCCCCAAATGGTTTCGTCAGACTGAGATGGGGTTTCCCCGCCTTACTGAGTTAAACAGCTATTTTTTTTAAGATGCATTGGCCTTGCCCTAAAGGAAATCCATTGCGAACGGGATGTATAGGGTATCATCGTTTCGCTAGGGCGGTTGGTTATGTGGACTTAAAATATACATCAATCCGCAATCAAATTCATGAATGTACAGTAAGGAAAATAGCCTAGTAGGGCTGGTATTTCCGGAGTTTAAAAAGGTAGGCGCCGGGGTGTTAAGGAATTCTTCATTTTTGCTTCTATGAAATCCATGTGGCTGTTTTGGCGGGATTGCGGTATACTATGCAGGAAGGCAATTTTAGGATAATGGAGCAGGTAGACTACATGAGGCATATCCCAAACATACTTTCCGGGCTGCGCATCGGTATGGTGGGCTTATTTGTATATTTCTTTCAGAACGATAGATATTATGCCGCCCTGGGTATCTATGTGCTTGCTGTGCTGACGGATACGCTGGACGGTTATCTTGCACGCCACTACAACTGGATTACGGACGTTGGCAAGGTTCTTGACCCTCTGGCGGACAAGCTGATGCTCATCGCCGCGCTGATCTGTTTCTGTATCAACAGATGGGTGCCCGTTTGGCTGGTGGCGGCCGTGGTATTGAAAGAACTCGTCATGATCATCGGCGGCGCGCTTCTGTGGAAAAAAGAGATCGTTGTCTATGCGGATTGGTTCGGCAAATTTGCCACCGGCTTCTTTAACGTGGGCGTGGTCGCCACTCTTGTGAAACGCTTCTGGCCCTGGATCGGGTTCTGGAACATCGTGCTCCTGTCTATTGCAACGGTGCTGGGCATTATTGCGCTGGTGCACTATGCGCAGAAGAACGTGTTCAACAGAAAGCGTATTTCAGGAGAAACCCCCGGCGGCGGCGCAAGCTCCGCAAAGAACGTGGAGTAAAGTAAGCGCCCCGGCACTGCCGCTTAAAAAACAGCTAAGCCTGAGCCAAGTTTTAATTGACAAACCATACGGCAGTCGATAAAATAAACGATGGTTGACTTTGGAGGAATACCCTATGGAGATTTCGATCGCGGCGGCGTTAAAGCAGCCGGGCGAGATTTTTTCGGAAGAAAGGAGCGAGACGGTCGCGCCCCAGAAATTTGGCGGCAATACCATCGCGTTTCCCGAGCCGGTAAAAATCAGCTTCACCTACACGTTCGACGGCGAGTCCATCGCCTTGAACGGAAGGATGGAGGCGAAACTTTCCTCCAGATGCGCCCGCTGTGACGAGCCTTTTACGGAAACGCTCATGGTCCCCTTGGGGGAGCGTTTTGTGAAGGGGGCGTCCGGGGAAGACGAGGGAAGCTACACATTCGCGGGTGAGATATTGGATATCACCCCGATGGTGATGGACAATCTTTTTCTGAATATGCCCATATCGAGCGTGTGCAGCGAAGATTGCAAAGGCTTGTGCCCCGTCTGCGGATGTAATTTGAATACGGCGCAGTGCGCCTGCGTATGCGAACCGGAAGAAGAAAAAACCTCTCCGCTTGCGGCGCTCGGTTCACTGTTTGACGATGGTAAGGAGGTGTAATCATGGCGGTCCCCAAGAGAAGAACTTCTAAGGCCAGGCGGAACTCCCGCAGGTCCAGCCACTGGAAGCTGTCCATGCCCGGTATCGTGGCATGCCCCCAGTGCCACAAGCTCAAGCTTGCGCACAGGGTATGCAAGCACTGCGGCTTTTACGACGGCAAGCAGGTCGTCAATCTGGATGCGGATAAGAAGACCCAGGCTTAACGCCATGCTTACGCCGTATCTTTTGGATACGGCCTGCCCGCAGAGGGATCATACTGCCTGCTTTAGGCATCCAACCGGAAATTGACGAAAAAGGCAGAGACTTCGTTTTCTGTCTTTTTGTCGTTTCAGCCTAATCCCTCATAAAAGCGGGGAAGGCTTTTATGCTTGAGGGAATATTAGAACAGGGGGAGAATATATGAAAATCGCGGTTGACGTATTCGGCGGCGATAATGCGCCGCAGGCGATGCTGGACGGCAGTATGCTGGCGTTACAGCAGCAGCCGGAAATCGAGCTGATACTTGTGGGCAAGGAGGACGTGATTAAAACATACCTTGCCGCGCATCCGCACGACGAAAAACGCGTTACGGTAAAGCATGCGCCGGACTATATCTCCAGCCACGAACAGCCGACTTATGCCATTAAGCACAAGCCGGACTCCTCCCTTGTGAAAACGCTCAAATGCGTTGCGGACGGGGAGGCGGGCGCCATGGTTTCCGCCGGCAGCACGGGGGCGCTGCTCGCCGGGGCCACCCTCATTGTGCGCCGCTTAAAGGGCATCAAGCGCCCGGGACTTGCGCCTATACTGCCCACTCGGGACGGCTGCGTGCTTTTGATCGACTGCGGCGCGAACGTGGACTGCAAGCCTTCGTACCTGCAGCAGTTTGCCATCATGGGCACGGCCTATATGAAAAATGTCATGGGCGTGGAAAGTCCCCGCGTGGGCTTACTGAACAATGGCGCGGAAGAGGAAAAGGGCAACGAGTTGACGAAGGCTACATACCCGCTGCTGAAGAATATGCCCATAAGCTTCGCGGGCAACTGCGAAGGCCGGGACGTGGTCTCCGGCGACTTTGACGTGGTCGTGGCCGACGGGTTTTCGGGCAACATCGTGTTAAAGAACATCGAAGGCGTGGCGGCCCTGGTGGGCCAAATGCTAAAAGACGAGCTGATGAAGGATACGCGCTCCAAGTTTGGGGCCTTATTCGCAAAGAAGGCGTTAAGACGCCTCAAAGCGCGCATGGACTATACGGAATACGGCGGCGCGCCGCTACTAGGCATCAACGGCGGCATCATAAAGGCGCACGGAAGCTCCAACGCCAAGGCATTTTCCGCCGCTCTGCGCCAGGCGAGCGCCTATTTGAAGGGCAATGTCACAGAGGCCATCGCAACGGCTGTGGCGGGCATGGAGTTTGAGGAATAAATCATTTCCAATTTGTAAATTCGGTGTTGACAGGGTCATGGATCGGGCCGTTGCGCCCATATTATCCGGCATTGTACGGAATTGGACAAGGATTTGGCATTGACAGAAACGCCCCCGTGCCCTAAACTGAGATTTGGAATATCTTCTATATTATTATTTTCCATCATGTTCTTGAGAGGAGTAATCGCATGAAATTCGATAAGGTGCGGGACATTATTGCAAAGCAGTTGGACGTGGATGCTGCTGGCATCACCATGGAATCCAAGCTCGTGGATGACTTAAAGGCGGACAGCCTGGACGTCGTGGAGCTGATCATGGACCTGGAGCAGGAGTTCGATATCGAAATACCGGATGAGGAACTGCCCAAGGTCCGCACGGTGGGCGACATCGTGGAATACCTCGAAAAACACTAAGGCGAACGAACTACCGGCAGCCCGCATCAAACTTCTGGTGCGGGCGTTTGTTTGAACAGGGGGCATACGGAATATGTCTGTACGGCACCAGCAACTTGCGGCGCTGCAGGATACAATTGGATACACGTTCCGGGATATCGCGCTTTTGGACGCTGCGCTGACCCATACCTCATTCGTAAAAGGGGACGGGAAAGGCAAGGTGCACAACGAGCGGCTGGAATATTTGGGGGACGCCGTATTGGAGCTGTGCATCAGCGAGCAGCTGTTTCGCCGCTATCCGCAATGGAGCGAAGGGGCGATGACCCGGGCGCGCGCTTCCATCGTATGCGAAACGGCGCTCGACATAGCGGCGCGTGCGAACTTTTCCCTGCAGGATTATTTGCTGCTGGGGCATGGGGAAGAAAACACGGGCGGAAGGACAAAGCCCTCCATATTATCCGACGCGCTTGAAGCGCTTATCGGAGCCATCTACCTCGACGGCGGCATAGACGAAGCCAGGGTGTTTGTCCTCCGCTTTGCGGAGCAGGCGCTCAACCAGGCGGTGGACGGCGGGCCGGGCAAGGACCATAAGACGAGCCTCCAGGAATTTGTGCAGAAAAAACATTTGGGCAGCCTTCTATACCGGCTGATTTCGGCCACCGGGCCGGACCACCAGAAGGAATTCCGCATCCGCGTTTCCCTCAACGACAGGCTTGTGGGGGAGGGCGTGGGCAGTTCCAAGCAGGAGGCCGGGCAGCGTGCCGCCAAAGCCGCTTTAAAGCTGCTGCGCGCGGATGAGAAGCAGACCGCCACAAAGGGTTCCTAGTCCCGAAAGAATTTGGGAGGACGCTTCCATGATCAACAGGTTAAGGGAAATCGAGGACGCCTATACCGAACTGTTCTGCAAAAAGCAGTCCTTTCCCGGCAGGGACGTTTTCTCGGACAGCGCCATACCGGGAATGTATTGCCATAACTTTGTTCTCTTTCAGGACGCAGCCAATCAGGAAGGCGTCCGGGCATATATTTCCGGTTGCCTGCGGGAGATGAGAAGTACCGGGAAGGACTTTCTGAAATTCGTATTTCATCCCGGTATTCAGGTTCCGCCGGAGCTTCTGGAATGGGCGGAAAAGTTGGGCTTTGAGGTATCCTGTATCAAGTATATGTACATGCCCGTGTCATCGGGCATCGCCCCGGCGGAGGAAGACGGCTGTATTGTAAAGCGCGCTGAAACTGCGGATGAAATCGATGAGGGGTTAAAGTGCGCCGCAAAGTATGAGACCTCGCCAATCAGCGCAAAAAAATTGCGCCAAAAGCGGGAACGGTATCTCAATCATTCGCTTCAATATTATGTATGCAGTGTGGATGGGTCCCCGGTGGGATATTGCGACTATTTTGTAAAAAACGGTATTGTAAAATTCGAGGAGTTCGTGGTTCTGGATGCATACCAGGGCAAGGGATACGGCACAAAAATGCTCCGGAAAATGCTCGCGGACGCCGCTACACAGGGCGTGCAATATGCCTATGTCGTTACCGACGCCGAGGGGAAAGACCATAATCTATACTATAAAACTGGGTTTGATTTTGTCGGTGAGGAGACGGAACTGTTCATTGTGAAATGATTTGGTTCCTGGCGTACGTTTTAACCGGCAGACCACAAAGGGAGAGTGTACAGGCATTGCGTTTGATCAGGCTGGAGTTACATGGCTTCAAGTCCTTTGCGCGTAAAACGGAGCTGCAATTCGATCCGGGTATTACCGCGGTCATCGGCCCCAACGGCAGCGGCAAAAGCAACATTGCGGACGCCGTACGGTGGGTGCTGGGGGAACAGAGCGCCAAGGCTTTGCGCGGTAGCAAGATGGAGGACGTCATATTCAACGGCACGCAGGAAAGAAAGGCCCAGGCATTCTGCGAGGTTGCGCTCACGTTCGACAATTCCGACGCGTCGCTGCCGGTGGATTTTAACGAGGTCACCGTCACCCGCCGCGTGTACCGCTCGGGGGACAGCGAATACGCCATCAACCGCAACAACTGCCGCCTGAAGGATATCAACGAATTGTTCCGGGACACCGGTATCGGCAAAGAGGGTTATTCCATCATCGGCCAGGGCAAGGTGGAAGAGATCCTCTCCAATAAACCAGGGGACCGCCGCGCGGCGCTTGAAGAAGCGGCGGGCGTCATGCGCTACCGCGTGCGCAAGGAAGAAGCGGTCCGAAAGCTTGAAAACACCCGCAAAAACTTGGAGCGTCTGGAGGATATTCTCGGTGAGCTCCAGAGCCAGCGGGAGCCGCTGCAGGAGCAGGCGGAAAAAGCGCGCGTCTATTTAAAGCTGCGCGACGAATTGAAGGCGCTGGAAGTCAACGTGTTCCTGCACCAGTACGAGCGCATGCAGGAGCGCCTGGTTTCGGCGGAGAGCGCCATGCAGGAAATACACGAGGAAAGCGAGCTTTTGTATGAATCCGAGCGCACGCTTTCTTCGGATACCGTAGCGCAGGAAGAGGCGCTGCGCGCTATCGAGCAGGCGGCAAGCGCCGCGCAGAACGCGCTCATTACGCTGATGTCCGCCATGGAGGCGCATATCGGCGAGGCGGGCGTTTTGAACGAGCGCAAAGAGCATTTGTTAAAGGAGCGGGAACGCCTGTTCTCCGCTATCACGGAAAACGAAAACCGCTGGGAGGATCGGTTGGCGCAGGTAGAGCGCCTCAAAACCAGCGATACCGCCGGGCGGGACATGTTGAAGGAACTCGACGATGAAATCGCCGCGACCGACGCGGAGCTTCTTTCCCTGCAGCAGGCGGTGGAGCAGCAGGAAAACACGCTCAACGCACAGAAAAACAGCATCATCGAGTCATTGAACCGCCTGTCCGACGCCAAGAGCCAGCTTTCCAGAATGGAGGCCATGACGTCGGCGCTCAACCAGCGGCTTGGCGCGGTTACCGGGGAGCAGGAAGCAATCGCCCAGGAGCGCGAAGGCCTGGAAAGGGAACTCAAGGACGCGCAGGGGGAATGGGACGCGCAGCAGGAGAAAAAGCGCGCGTTTCTCAACGAAAAGAACCGCCTCAACAACGAACTCAATCAGGCGCAGGAGGAGAGCCGCCTCTCCATACAGCGCCTCCACGAACTGGAGCAGAATTGCAACGCCATGCGCTCCCGGTCCAACGTGTTGGAGGAAATGGCGCGCGCCCATGAAGGCTACTACTCCAGTGTTCGAAACGTATTAAAGGACTGCGAGCGGGATGTTGCGCTCCGGCGCAGCGTATTGGGCGTGGTGGCAGAACTCATTTCCGTGCCGCAAAAATATGAGACGGCGCTGGAAATGGCGCTGGGTTCAACGCTACAGAACATCGTTACCCCCACGCCGGAGGACGCGAAGCGCGTCATCGACCACTTACGAGCGAAGCAGTACGGCAGGGCCACGTTTTTGCCCGTTTCCGCTATGCGGGGGAGGTTACTGACTTCCGAGGAACGGGATACGCTCAAAACGCCGGGCTGCATCGGCATCGCGTCCGAACTCGTCGGGTTTGAAGAGCGCTACCGCAGCGTGGTGGAAAATCTTTTGGGCCGTACCGTGATCGTGGAGGATCTCGACACCGGTATCGCCATCAACAAGCGCGCCAACTCGGCATTCCGCATCGCGACGTTGCAGGGGGATATCATCAACCCCGGCGGCTCCATGACGGGCGGCAGCGTGCAGAAACGGGAGTTTAGCCTTCTTGGCCGCGAGAGGGAGCTGAAGGAGCTTGAGCGCAGCATCAGCGAGGCGGAAGCCGCCATAAAAGCACAGGCGGAAAAACGTACGCGGGCAGAAGAAGCTGTGGAAACGCTCAAGACGACTCTCCAGCAGGCGGAGGCCGCCCTGCACGGGCAGGATATTGAACTTACCCGCCACAAGGAAAAGCTGGAGCTGATCGAGCGCGATCTGAGGCAGAACGCGCAAAAAGCCGAGCGCATGGAGATGGAATGCGGGCAGATACGCGATAACCTTTCGGACATCGAAAAGGAACGCGAGGGCATCACCTCCGTGCAGTCGGGCATCGAGGCGGGCAGCGCCGCGACTCAGGAGGACGTGCATAAATCCCAGGCGGAACTAAATCGCCTGCGCGCCAAGCAGGAAGAGGTGGCCGCCGCCATGACGGAGCGCAAGGTCCGGCGTATGGCGCTCAAAAAGGAAGAGGACGCCGTACTGCTTGAAACCAGGCGCCTGGAGCAGGAGCTTCGCGATACCGAACGTTCTATAGAGGAAAACAAGGCCGCGCATGCAAGGACTCTGGAGCAGGAAGCGGCATTGACGCAGCAGCTCCAGTCGCTTGGCGGGGTGGTCACACAGGAACAGGCGGCGGTGGACCTTAGAAAAGAAGAGCAGCATGCCATGGAAGAGGAACGTCTGCGCCGTTCGCAGACGCTTTCGGATACCCGCGCGCGCAAGGACGAGCTCAACACGCGCCTGAGGGAACTGGAAGAAAAGCGCCACAGGCAGGAGCTGACCAAGAGCCGTACCGAGGTGGAGCTGGATGCCATGGTGCAGCGCATCATGACGGATTACGAGCTGACCTACGAGACTGCCCTGCCGCTGCAAACCGAAGGCGTCGGTATCACGGCGGCGCATCTGCGCATAGACGAGCTTAAAAAGGACATCAGGAGCTTGGGCACCATCAACGTCAGCGCCGTGGAGGACTATGAGATATTGAACGAGCGCTATACCACGCTCAACACCCAGTGCGAGGATTTGAACCGCGCGGAGCAGGACCTGAATACGCTCATTGGCGAGCTGACCCAGACCATGGAAAAGCAGTTCCTGCAGCAGTTCACTCTTATTCAACAGAACTTTACGGCGGTGTTCGAGCAGCTCTTTGGCGGCGGCTACGCGGAGCTGCGGCTTTCCGATCCGAAAGACGTATTGAACTGCGAGATCGATATCATCGCACAGCCGCCGGGCAAGAAGCTTCAGCTTTTAACCCTGCTTTCGGGCGGGGAGCGGGCGCTTACGGCAATCGCGCTGCTGTTCGCCATGCTCAAGCTTAAGCCTACGGTGTTCTGCATACTCGACGAGATCGAGTCGTCTCTCGACGAAGTCAATGTCACGCGCTTTGCAAACTATTTGCGTGAGTACGCGGACGATACGCAGTTCATACTCATCACACACCGCAAAGGCAGCATGGAGGTATGCAACGCCCTCTACGGCGTCGCTATGGAGGAAAAAGGCGTCTCCAAGATCGTATCCGCCCGTTTCCAGGAGGCGGGCTAAATCAGGTTATAGATTAAAGGAAGTACCGGTATGGAACAGAAGACGAACATATTTGAACGCCTCAAGCAGGGCTTAAGCAAAACAAGGGACGGCTTTCTTGCCTCCGTGTTTGCGGGGCGGGACAGCATCAATAACGATTTTTACGAAGAGCTGGAAGAAGCCCTCATTATGGCGGATGTGGGCGTGGAGTTGACCGGCCGCCTGCTGGGCGAACTAAGGGACGCCGTAAAGGAGCAGAAGCTCCACAAAACCGCCGAAGCGCGTGAGGCGTTAAAGGGCATACTCGCAGCGCATATGCGTACGGAAGAGCTATTTTTGCCGGAAGATGGCCCCGGTGTGCTGCTCATTGTGGGCGTAAACGGCGTGGGGAAGACAACCTCCATAGGCAAGCTAGCCTCCTATTACAAGCAGCAGGGCAAAAAACCCATGCTGGCGGCCGCGGATACGTTCCGCGCCGCCGCAGCGGAGCAGCTTGGCATATGGGCGGAGCGCGCAAAAGTCCCCATGGTACGCCATGGAGAGGGTGCGGACCCGGCAGCCGTGGTGTTTGACGCCATCCATTCCTTCAAGGCGAAGGGCTGCGATCTCTTGATCTGCGATACCGCAGGGAGGCTCCATAACAAAAAGAACCTGATGCTTGAGCTGGAAAAAATCCGCCGCGTCATTTCCAAGGAACTGCCGGACGCCGTTTGCCGCGTGCTTCTTGTTCTGGACGCCACCACCGGGCAGAACGCCATTGCCCAGGCCAAGGCGTTTGGGGAAGCCACGGGTTTGACAGACGTAGTACTCACAAAGCTCGACGGCACCGCCAAGGGCGGCATGGCCGTGGCGGTAAAGGATATGCTCGGCATGCCCGTGCGGTTTGTGGGGGTAGGGGAAAAGATTGAGGACTTGCAGCCATTCGACGCGGAAACGTTCTGCGCGGCGTTGCTGGGGGAATAGAGTAGCGCATTGGGGAGGGGAACGTATGGGCCGTATTCTGGTGGCGTACAAAACCAAATATGGCACGACAAAGACCTATGCGGAGTGGATCGCGGAGGAAACCGGCGCGGACCTTATAGAGGCGAAGCATGTTACGCTGAAACGGTTGCTCCAATATGATACCATCGTATACTGCGGCGGACTCTACGCGGGCGGTATGCTGGGGTTTTCCCGCATCTGCAAACAATATTCAAAATTGCAGGGAAAGCGCCTCGTTGTTGTTGCGGTTGGCGCGACGCTTCAAAGGGAAAAGGCAATTGAGGAAGTGAAAAGCGGCAACTTCACGCCGGGAATGAATGATGTGCCACTGTTTTTACTGCGGGGCGGTCTTGATTACAAAAAGATGGGCGTAATCGACCGCTTGTTGATGTCCCTGCTGGTCGCCTCCATCCGCCGCAAGGATCCCGAGACTCTGGATGCGGATTCAAAAGGTCTGATTGCCAGCTACAACAAGACGGTCAGCTTTGTAAACAGGCGGCACATCGTGCCGGTCGTTGAAGCCATTCGGGCGGAATAGAGCGCTTTCACTTACAGACAAAAGACGGGGCTGTCCATATGGACAGCCCCGTTCGACATTTTATTCATCGAGATCCAAATCAAGATCCTCGTCACGCTTGCGTTGCTTTGCATGGCGGCCCTTTTTCGGCTCTTCTTCTAACGGCTCCCCGTCTTCCGGAGATTCCTCCTCATCTTCTTCGTCAAAGAGATCGTCGTCGCGGTGGAAGAACCAGCCGCCCCGCTTTTTGCGCGGCGCAGGTTTTTCCTCCTCTTCCTCTTCCTCTACGGGCGCGGGGGCTTTGACTTGGGGCTCCACGGGCCGCCGTTCGGGCTGGGGCGCAACCTGTTTAGGAGCGGGTTGAGGCGCAGCGGGGGTTACGGGCGTCTGCACGGCTTCCGCCTGCGCTATGCCAAGTTCATTGCGGTTCTGCGCCACCATGTGGTGGTATTCCATCAGGTATCGCTGCACGTCCGTCAGGATTTCATCCGCATACTGCTTCGCGCCGTTGTATACGATGTTTGCGTTTCGCTCCGCATGCTGCTGCAGCAGTTCCGCGCGGCGCTGCACCTCAAGCGAGACCTTATCCTCCGCCACGCGCGCTTCGAACTCTTCCTCAGCCAGCAGACGAATCTTTTGCGCTTCGCGCTGGGCCTGCTCCACGATGTCCACTGCTTCCTGGTTGGCGTGGTCTAAAAGCGTATCCGCTTCAATGAGCACGCTGTTGGCGCGGCGGATATCCTCGGGTATTGTGACCTTCAGGTCGCCCAGAAGGTCATACAGCTCGTCCACATCCACTATTCTGCGGTTGCCGGTAGAAAATTTCTGGCGCGGCGCGCCCTCCAGCACCTGCTCAATCTGGGAAAGTACGGTGAATATCCGCAAGGATTGCTCGTTTTGTGTGCTCATCGCTTTTTACCTTTCTATGAATATGATAACGCTCATCGCTTTGTCAAGCATGGATGATAGTGCTTATCGCTTTTTACCTTTCTATGAATATGATAGCGCTCATCGCTTTGCCAAACGTTCTATGATAGTGCTCTTGTTTACCGCAGGCACCAGATCATCGATATTGCCGCCCAGCGCGCAGACCTCGCGTATGACGCTGGAGCTTAGGTACGAATGCTCCGGCTCGGCCATGAAGTATACCGTGTCCAGGTCCGGCGCCAGCCTGCGGTTCATGGAGCTGATTTGAAACTCGTACTCAAAATCCATCACCGCGCGGAGGCCGCGAATAACATGCCTTGCGCCAATGCTGTGCGCGTAATCCACCAATAGCCCGTCAAATGAGCCTGAGGTGACGTTTACAAGGCCTTCCGCCTTTACGGCGGCGTCGATAAAGGTAAGCCGTTCCTCCAGCGTAAAAAACGGATGCTTTCCGGCGTTGATCAATACGGCCACAACCACGTGGTCCATCAGCGCCGAGGCGCGGCGCAGAATATCCATATGTCCTTCCGTCAGCGGGTCAAAGCTGCCGGGATAAACGCCTATCTGCAATCGGGGTCTTCCTTTCCGCCCGTATGGGCTACAAAAAAACTCAGCCCGATGTCCCCGTATTTGCGGGTGTCCACACAGGTATACAATCCTTCCATGGCCTTAGGCGGTTCCTTCCATGCGTGTTCCACCACCGCCTGCCCGCCTTTGGCTACAAGGCCTTTTGTAAACAAGGCTTCAAGCGCCTGCTGTGCGCCCGCGCGGTACGGCGGGTCTAGAAATATAATAGTAAAAGGCTCTTTGCCATTTAACCGCTCCAAAGCTGAAAGCGCCTCAAACTGCATCACGGCCGCCTGAGCCGAAAACCCGAGCGTTTCGATGTTTTTGCGGATGATTTCACAGCATTCCCGGCTGTGATCGTTGAATACGGCATAGCTTGCCCCGCGGGAAAGCGCTTCCAACCCAAGGTTGCCCGAACCCGCATAAAGGTCCAATACCCTGGCATTGGGCAGTGAGAACTGGAGAATTCCGAAGAGCGATTCCTTGACGCGGTCCAGCGTGGGGCGCGTAGCTTGTCCTTTGGGGGCAAATATCTGCCTCCCGCGCGCAGAACCTGCGATGATGCGCATTGCTCCTCCCAATAATTCCAGTTTTTTCGCCTTTTATTGTACCATAAAACGCGGGGCGTGCAAATAATGAATGCCTTGTAAACAATAGGAGGATCTTATAGGGAAAGCTACAAGAATTTTCCCATACGCTTGCAAACGGCCCGCGTATTCGCAATAATAGATGCGGGAGGATATATAGATGCTTTTATTGAAAAACGGATTGGTTTTGAGTATGGCTGTCCCCGCTTTTACGGGGGACGTACTGATTGAGAACGGCAAAATCGCCGCTATTGGAGAGAACTTGAGCGCAGAAGGCGCCGAGGCTGTGGATTGTACCGGCAAGTATGTGCTGCCCGGTTTTGTGGACGCCCACTGCCACATCGGCATGTGGGAAGACGGCATGGGGGACGAGGGCGCGGACGGCAATGAAAATTCCGACCCGATCACCCCGCAGATGCGGGCGATTGACGGCTTAAATCCGTTTGACCCCTGCTTTAAGGAAGCGCGCGCCGCGGGCGTTACCACCGTGGTGACGGGCCCCGGAAGCGCCAACGTCATAGGCGGGCAGTTTGCCGCATTGAAGACCTACGGGCGATACGTTGAGGAAATGCTTATTCAGGACCCCGTCGCCATGAAGGCCGCTTTCGGCGAAAACCCCAAGCGCGTGTATACGGAGCAAAAGGAAGCGCCCTACACGCGCATGGCAATCGCAGCCCTGTTCCGGAGGGCCATGGTGGAAGCCCAGGAATACGAGCGCAAGCTCAAGCTGGGCGAAGAGGACGCGGACAAGCTGCCCGACAGAGACTTGGGGATTGAGGCGTTGTTGCCCGTGCTGCGCGGGGAACTCAGGCTCAAAATGCACGCGCACCGTGCGGACGATATATTGACCGCGCTGCGGCTGGCGAAAGAATTTAACCTTTCCGTAACGCTTGACCATTGCACGGAAGGGCATCTGATATTGGACGTGTTAAAAGAGCAGACAGAAGCGCTGGGTGCGGGCGTAATCTTAGGGCCGCTGTTTTCCGACCGCTCCAAGATCGAGCTGAAGAACATGACGTTCCGCGCCCCCAAACTGATGCATGAGGCGGGAATCCCCTTTGCGCTGATGACGGACCACCCTGTTATCCCCATACAGCACCTTCCGGTCTGCGCCGCGCTTTGCGTGCGCGAAGGGCTGGATGTTGACGAGGCGCTGCGCAGCATCACAATCAACGCTGCGAAGGTCGTGGGTCTCGATGCGCGCGTGGGCAGCCTGGAAGCAGGCAAGGATGCGGACGTCGCCATATTCGACGGGCACCCGCTGGATGTTCGGAGCCACTGCCTGCGCACCATCATCAACGGCAAGACCGTGCATCTTTTGGATGCCTGAGCGGGGAGGACGCCATGCTTCGACCAACACATACCATAATCGATCTCGACGCGCTTCGGTATAACATATCCGTGTTGCGCGAGCATGTGGGCAAGGAAACGAAATTCATGGCGGTGGTAAAGGCCAACGCCTACGGCCACGGCATTGTGGAAACCTCGCTTGCGGCACAGTACGCGGGTGCGGAGTATTTGGGCGTATCGATCCCCGAGGAGGGCATGCGGATACGGGATGCGGGCGTAGTTGCCAACATCCTCATATTGGGCGGCATATTGCCCGAATCCGCGGAAATCGTGGTGGCATACGATCTGATTCCCACCGTATACAGCGTTGCGCTGCTCGAAGCGCTGCAGCAGGAGGCCGAGAAGCAGAACACCGTCTGCCGCATCCACATCAAGGCGGATACGGGTATGAACCGCATCGGCGTGAAGACCGTGGAAGAGTTCAGGGAATTGCTGAATAAAGCGCTTGCATCCCCCAATATCAGGGTGGAAGGGCTGTTTACGCATTTTGCCGTAAGCGAAATCGGAGATAAGAGCTTTACAAAAGAGCAGGGCAGGCGGTTTTTGGAGTTCGTACAGGCCGCACGCGAGATGGGCGTCTTCCCGCTGCTGCACGCAAGCAACAGCGGCGCGCTATTGGACCTCCCGGAAGAGCTGAAATTTGATCTGGTGCGCGCGGGCATCGCCATGTACGGCTACCACCCCGGCCCCGGTTGCGGTGAGGGCGTGGACCTCAAGCCCGTGCTTACATGGAAGACCGCCGTTACACATATGAAGGAAATCAATCCCGGGGATACGGTTAGCTATGGGCGGCGCTATACGGCGGCTGAACCCCGCATGATCGCGACGCTCCCGGTAGGCTATGGGGACGGGTACAAGCGCTGCCTTTCCAACAAGGCGTATGTGCTCATACATGGCAGGCGCGTGCCTGTCGTGGGTACCATCTGCATGGACCAGCTTATGGTGGATGTCACGGGGATCCATGATGTTCAGGTCGGAGACGAAGCAGTGCTCCTTGGCCCCCAGGGGGATGCCAGCTTTGACGCGGACGATATGGCGGCTCTGGCCGAAACCATCAGCTACGAAATACTGCTTTCCATTAGCGACCGGGTACCCCGCGTCTATACCGGCGGCTACAGGGCAATATAGGACTGATTGCTTATACTAATTTCAAACATTAACGCATTGTCGCGGCGGCTCTTTTCGCGCGGGGCGTCGTCGCCCTTCGCTCAACGTAGCGCTGCTACGCCGAACTCCGGTTCCTTACCCCGCATCGAAAATCCCTCGCCGCTTTGGACGCGTTAATGTTTTCCATTAGTATTAAAAGGGGGGACGCTTGTGCGCCAGGTACTCACCCCCGCGCAGATGCGCGATATGGAAGCGCGGATGATAAACGGTTGCCGAATCCCGGGTCTTGTGCTCATGGAGCATGCGGCGGCGGGAGTGGTTCAAGCCGTGCTGCGCCTGCTTCCGGAACGTGGCAGTGTATTAGCCATATGCGGCGGCGGCAACAACGGCGGGGACGGCATGAGCACGCTCCGGCAGCTCCACACGCTGGGGGTCAAAACAGAGGGTGTGCTACTTGTTCCATCGCAAAGCTTGAAGGGCGACGCGCTGCTGCAATATGAGATGGCGACCGCCTGCAAAATCCCCATACGGGATGCTTCGGATGGAGTGGATTTCCCCATTGCCGCCGACGTCCTCATCGACGCGCTGTTCGGCACTGGGCTTAGCCGCAAAGTAGAGGGCGCATTTGCCCGCGCCATTGCGCGGATGAACGCCTCCGGCATTCCGGTGGTTTCAGTGGACATTCCTTCCGGCATAGACGGCGAAACCGGCCATGCGCTGGGCGCTGCCGTTCGGGCGAACGTGACCGTGACATTCCAGCACAAAAAGCTCGGACATCTGCTTTTCCCCGGCCGGGAGTACGCGGGGGAGGTCGTGGAGGTTTCCATCGGCTCCGCCATCGAGTTGCATGAAGCCGCGTTCGCTTTGGAGGAAGCGGATATCCGTAGCCTGCTGCCCCCGCGTCCGCTAAATAGCCACAAGGGCCTGAATGGACGTGCGCTTTTAGTTGCGGGCAGCAAGAACTACGCGGGGGCCGCGCTGCTTGCCGCCAGCTCTGCATTGCGGGGAGGGTGTGGGCTGTTGCATGTTGCGGTGCCCAAGGGCATCCATTCCATGTTTGCGCGGTGCCCGGGAGCGATCTGCCATCCCGTGGGGGACGGCGACGAATGGTCAAACGACGCCGCTAAAGAAGCTACGGTGCTGATTGAGAAAGCGGACGTACTCGCCATCGGCCCAGGCCTGGGCGGGGGAGAGGGCATTGTACCGCTATTAAAGGAACTGCTCTCATCTCAGAAGCCGCTTGTCATCGACGCGGACGGATTGAACGCCAGCTCTAAAAACCGGGCCTTATTCTCTCTATTGCACCGGAATGTCATACTCACCCCACATCCGGCGGAAATGGCGCGGCTTATTCAGGGCAGCGTAGAGGATGTGCTGCGCGCGCCCCTTGTAATCGCGAAACAGGCTGCGGCAGATTGGGGCTGTACGGTTCTGTTAAAAGGCGCTACCACAATCATTTCAGACGGCGCCCGTGTCTGTCTTAACACGACGGGCAATTCCGGCCTTGCGAAGGGCGGCAGCGGCGACGTATTGACCGGAATTACCCTTGCGCTGCTGGCACAGGGGCTTTCCGTATTCGATGCTGCCTGTGCGGGCGCATATCTTTTAGGGAGCACGGCGGAGAAGGCGTATGAGCTGCTCCAGACGCGCATGCTGCTGGCTGCGGACGTCATCGACGCGCTGGGCGGGGAATAAGAATGATTGGAGATAAATGATGCGCGTTTCGTTTCATGAGGCTGTGCCGGACGAACTGCTGAAATTTGCCGTGATTGCCGCGCGCCACGCGGGTAAGTGGGTGTTCTGCATGCACAAGCAGCGGGATACGTATGAGATTCCGGGCGGGCACAGGGAACCGGGGGAGGATATCCTGTTTACCGCCAAGCGGGAGTTGTTTGAAGAAACGGGCGCGCTCTCCTATACGGTTGCGCCAATCTGCGCCTATTCCGTTTTCAGGGAAGGGGAAGAGACCTTCGGCATGCTCTACGCCGCGGAGGTGGAGACGTTCGGCGAACTGCCGGATATGGAGATGGCAAACGTATACTGCATGGATACCCTGCCTGAGCGGTGGACCTACCCGCAGATACAGCCCAAGCTGCTCGAATGGGCAAAGGCCTACTATGCAAAGAGCGCATCCTGAATTTCTTGGGAGGAGGCAGTTGGTTATGAGAGAAAAAGAAGTCCTGTTTGTGCTGCTGGATCAGTTTGCGGATTGGGAGGCTGCTCCTTTGTCCGCCGCACTTAATGAGCTTAATCCCGGCCGCGTTAAAACAATAGCGCCTACAAAAGAGCCGGTTTTCTCCATAGGCGGGTTTCGCGTGCTGCCGGATTATGACCTTACTTCCTATTCGGGCGAGTTCGATGCGCTCATTTTGATCGGTGGCAACTCCTGGAGAAAAGAAAGCGCAAAAGAGGTCCTCCCGCTGGTGCAAAAAGCTGTGGAGAGTGAAGCGGTACTTGGCGCGATCTGTGACGGCACGGTGTTCCTGGGCATGAACGGGTTTTTGAATGAGGCGGCGCATACCAGCAACACGCAGGAGAGTCTTCAGGCTGCGGCGGGCGAACGCTATACCGGCCAAAGCCAATATCAATTGCGGCAGGCTGTGCGGGACGGTACGCTCACTACGGCCAACGGCTCCGCGTTTTTGGAGTTTGGCAGGGAAGTGTTGCTTGCTTTGAAAGCCGCGCCGGTGGAAGAGATCGAGGATTGGTACCGGAAATTCAAGCTCGGGCAGTACGAGGCGCGGGGGATTGGGCAGTAGTATATATGCTGCGCCTTTAGGTGCAGTTTCTAAAATGCAAGTTTTCTCAATAGAGGGCATTGCATTCAAATTGCCGTTATAGTAAAATAACATTTGTGACCCGCCGAAGTGATGGAATGGCAGACGTGACGGACTCAAAATCCGTTGGTAGCGATACCGTGTGGGTTCGAGTCCCACCTTCGGCACCAATATTTAAAGCCAGATTTTATCTGGCTTTTTTATTTGCTATTATGTGCCAAAAACCCATCCCAAAACCCACTGTGCTTTAGTGTCTAAGCTGAGGGAACCCGAAAAACGCTTCGGTGGAGCGTTTTTAGCGGCCGGGATTTCGTGCTCAGGAGAACCGAGCGAAGCAGAAAGTGCGAACTCGGCCTGCCGATGGCCGAAATCGAGTCCCATCTTCGGTGTTTATGTAGCGGGTCTCAAAGCCGCGTTAAAAAAACGCACCTGTAGAGCGTTTTCCTGCCCCGGGATTTCGTGCCGCCCTTGGCGGGAGATGCCTTCGGGCACCAGGCTTGCGGGCCGTCGCAGGCTCGGCCTGCCGATAGCCAAGATCGAGTTCCACCTTCGGCACCAGATAATGACACAGTCACTAATACAACCTTCTACTCATTCTCGCTGCCGCTATAAGCGATGATGCCTTACAATCTCGCCACGCTGCTTTGCGCGCGGACTCGGGGCCGATATCGCCCAGACCCAGCACCGCCGTACCGTCCGTTACGATCAGGCACAGATTATGTCGGCGGGGTCAGCTCATAGGAGAGGTCGACGTCCTTCTGTATTTCGAGGCACGGCGGCGCCACGCCCGGCGTATAAGCGAGCGACAGATCCTCCCGCGTCTTGACCGGCACCGTAGCGACGACCTCGATCTTACCTTTCCATTCCCCGTGCAAGCGCAGGGACTCCTTCGCGTAATCCATACTTTTCTTCCCCTTTTAGCAAGATGTATTGGAGCAGCAGGGCAGCGTGGAACCGCCGTATGGCATAGCCAGCACCGTTGCGTCCGCTCCCAGTTTTAAAAATGCCGCGTCGAGCGCCTCCTGCACATTCGCGCAGGGACGCATGAATATGGAGCGCACGAACTCCGGCTCCAGCTCGGATACGAGGTAGATATCCGCATCTTTGAGCACCAGCGCGATGGCCGCGGCCTTGTGCCCGCCCAGCTTGAATTCCCGCCGGATACGCTCTATGAGGGACTCCGGGTCGGGCGCTTTCGTCATCCATTCCTCGAAGACGCGCTCGCCCATGCCCTCGCGGCAGGAGCCGATCAATACGACCACGCCGCCTTTTTTCACCGCGTGTTTGGCGTTATCGAGCGCCTTTTGCGTCTGGTACAAATTCAAATCCTTGGGCGAGCCGCCCTGCGATACCAGCACAATATCCGCGCGCGCGGGTATTTTCTTAAGATATAGGCGATCGAGATATCCGCAGCCCGCGCGGTGCGCCTCCGTCGCGTCGCCCGCGACGGCAAGCAATATTTCCTTGTGTTCGTCCAGCACCACGTTGAGCAGGAAGTCAATGCCTACCATAGCGGCGCCTTCTTCGATATCCTCGCGCACGGGGTTGCCGGCGAGCTTGCCCGCGCGGGCCGCTTCCTCCACCATGCGGCTGTGGTTGTTCTGTATGGCGTCACGCGTGGATACGCCGGGCATGATGGCTTTCGCACCGCCGGAATACCCCGCAAAGTAGTGGTATTCGATATTGCCTAAACAAATGCGCCTGTCGGCTTCGGCCACAATGCGCACGATATCCACCGGCGTGCCGCGGGAGGTGACGCCTACGTGAACGCAGTCCGAATCGTCGCCGTCGATGCAGGAGATCTCCGCATAGGCGCGCGGGCCCGCAAGCTTTTCCTTTTCCGCCTCGGTATGCCTGCGGTGGCTGCCCAGCGCAAACACCAACGTGATATCCTCTTTTTTTACGCCTGCCGCGTACAGCTCGTCCAGCAGCACGGGCATCACGACATGCGTGGGCATGGGGCGGGTGATATCGCTGGTGACGATGGCGATTTTCTCACCCGGTTTCACAATTTCCTTGAGCGGGGGAGAACCTATGGGCGCACGAAGCGCGCGGCACACTTCCTCCGCGCCCGTCAAGCCGCGCTTCACGGGGTTGGGAAGCAGTACGCCGATCATATTTTTCTCCGGCACCTCAACGCTCTGCGAGCAGGTCCCGAATCCGAATTCCAGTTTCATATTATCTGCTCCATCCGATAGGGGACGCCGCCAGGCGTCCCCTTGCTATGCGTATCCGCCGTCGCTATTTGATAGCCAGCGGATTGAGCGGAGAGCCGCTCGCGTTGGTGATGGCCAGCGGCGGCGCATTGAAGAAGAATTCATAGCGGCCATCCAAGCTGCAGTTGTCAGCCAGTTCGTCGAGCACGAACATTTCGCCCATCGTCAGGCCCGCCATGGGGACGCACAGCGTGCTGACGTTGGCGGGGTCATATCCATTATACATGTATACCTTGCCGGTATCCATATCCTTATAGAACACGTGCCCACAGCATCCCAGTGCATAGCGCACTGTATCGCATGGTAATATAATCGTCCGCGCAGTAGATGCCGATGTCGTATTTCTCCACCACGCCGCTTACCGCGTCCGTACCCGAGTAAATCATGGTGTGTATGGGGTTGACGCGACCCCACTTGCCCGTCTGCGGGCCGTGAAAATTGAGGTCCAGCCCCAGCAAAACACTTTTCCCTTTTGAATCAGGCGCCCCGCTTCTACGACGTTATCCGGCGTGACATGGTTGAGCGTTAATCCCGCGCTTGCAGAAATCGCAGACGCCGCAGTACATGATGGGCGGCACCGTGACGCGGTCGTCTTTTTTAAAGCGGGTACGTTTTTGCCGGTGGAAATGACCTGCCCCGAAAGCTCATGGCCCATGATCATGGGCGGGATGCGTCTTCCGGATTCGCCGGTTAGCCGTGATGTCCGAACCGCAGATGCCAACGAATTTGACGGCAATTTTTACCTCGTTATCCAAAGGATTGGGTTCGGGCACGTTTCTGATGGACATATTATGAGGGCCGTTGTACATTAAGAGCATGGACGCGATCCGCGCCGCACTCAGGATGCAGACGACCCGCGAGGCGGGTACTGCCGAAACAAATAAATATTTAGGGATGAAGTAATATGAAATTCGGCATCAAAACGATTGACGATTTTGATGTAAAATCGAAAACCGTGCTGATGCGCATCGATATCAATGAGCCTGTCGATAAGGGAAACGACAGGCTCAAAGATATCACGCGTATAGAGGGCTGCGCGCCGACGGTGAAGGAGCTGAGCGGCAAGGGCGCAAAGCTGGTGCTGCTTGCGCATCAGGGCAGCGACATCGAATACGGCAGCTACTATACGCTGCGCCCGCACGCCAAGGTATTGAGCGAGCTGACGGGGTTAGATATCGAGTTCGTGCCGGACGTATGCGGCCCGTACGCGCAGGAAAAGATCATGGCGCTGCAGGACGGCGAAGTGTTGCTGCTTGATAACGTGCGGTTCATGGCAGAAGAGATGACGCTGTTCGAAACCAAGCTGAACCTCACGCCGGAGCAGCAGGCAAGGACCCAGGTGGTACAGAAGCTGTATCCCCTTGCGGACCTTTTCATATTGGACGCTTTTGCGGCGGCGCACCGTGCCCAGCCCACGCTCATAGGTTTTGAGGAATTACTGCCCTCCGCGATGGGGCGGCTGTTTGAAAAGGAATACGGCGTGCTTGCAGAGATACTCGAACAGCCGAAAAAACCCATGGTGTTCGTGTTGGGAGGGGCCAAGATACAGGATGCGTTCCTCATGATGGAAACGGCGCTGCGCGACAATATTGCGGATAAAGTGCTTGCCGGGGGGCTTGTCGCCAATGTCCTGCTTATCGCCAAGGGCGTGGATATCGGACAGCCATCGCAGGAGTTTATACGCAAAAACAATCTCGAGGCCTGCATTGAGCAGTCCAAGCCGCTCCTTGAAAAATACGCGGAAAAAATTGTGCTGCCTGTGGACCTCGCCTATGCCGGTGCCGGGCGCGTAAACGTCGACGTAACGCAGCTGCCCGTGGAGCAGTTGTTCCTCGATATAGGTGAAAAGACCGCGAATATATTCCGCGAGGAGATTTTAAAGGCCAAAACGGTGTTCGTCAACGGGCCTATGGGCGTGTTTGAAAAAGAGCCGACCGAGTACGGCACCAAAGAGGTGTGGCGCGCGCTGGGAGAAACCAAAGCGTTTACGGTATTGGGCGGGGGCGACAGCATTTCCGCAACCAACAAATACAAGCTTGCCGATCAAATAGGCTACATCTGCACGGGCGGCGGGGCGATGGTACGTTTCCTGTCCGGCGAAGAACTGCCTGCCGTCAAAGCGCTCAAACGCGCGGCGCAGCGGTTCGCTTAGAACGATGTTATAAATCGAGCCCCACCTTTGGCACCAATGGAAAAAGTTAGAGCCTAGCTTCAGATTGTCAACAAACCTTTTTTCAGGGGCCTTGCCCCCGAGCCCCTACCCAAGGGACACATCCCTAGGGAATCCCTTCGTCGGAAACGCCCTATTCTAGGGCGTTTCCGGGGATGGGTTCTTAGGACCGTTATGGCCCTAAGCGGGTGTTTGAGGGCAGAGCCCTCAATATACCCCTTTGTAGATACCCCGAGCTAGAACCTTTCTGACTTTTTTGTTTGCTATGTGCCAAACCCCATCTAAAACCCCGCTCTATCTTGGCGGCCGGAATTTTGTGCCCGGGCGTGGCGTACGGCTATCTGCTGAAAAAAATAAAAATTGAGGCTGCGTAGAGTTATGTTTATGCGGGTAAAAACCGAAATAATTAGTAAATCAGGGAATGCCGTTGTATTCTGGACAAGTGACTGATAAAAGGAGAGGTATATGAAAGTAGTCTTTAAAAGCAGCAGCGATTTTTTGGTTGCGCTTGATTGCCAAAAAGTGCAGGTCGAACGGTGTTTGGATGATTGTGACAAGTTCTGTCTAAAGGGCTATTCGGCTGTCGGCTCTTCTGTATTGCTTGATGGTTTATCGCTGGCTGACGCAAATAGCTTGCTTTATAAAATTGTAGGAGATAATATGGTTGACTTGACCATATTGAAACTGCAAACAAATAATTGTCAGGAATAGCACGACCAAAAGCAAAGGACACCCGTCAGGGTGTCCTTTGCTTTTGGTAATAGGTCGAGAAGATGATATTGGAATAGGTGCTCATATCATATATAATCATGTTTATATGAAACATAATTTCCCATCAGGAGGGACGAATATGTTCCGATCAAAATCTCTGCTGTCCTTTATTCTTGTCCTGCTTTTGTGTACTGGTTGTTCCGTCCAAGGCGCTAACAGCGTAAACGGCGCAAGCGGCATAGATGATACGAGCAGCATAGGCAACACAGGCGGGATAAACGATGCAAGCAGCGTAGACGACACAAACAGTGTAAATGACGTAAGCGGAAGCGTCGCTGTTTACCTGACCAACTGCCGCGTGATAGACGGTACGGGCACGCCGCCTGTTGATCACGCGGTCGTCGCCTTTAAAGATGGCATCATTACGGCAGTTGGGGCCAGCGATTCCATCGCCATACCCGAAGGCGCAAACACGATCGATCTAAACGGCGCCACGGTCATGCCGGGGTTTATCAACGCCCACGTGCACCGGGCGTACAACGAACAAACCCTGAAAAACTGGCTTGTGGCGGGGGTCACGACGATCCGGGACGAAGCGCCCATGGCGTCCAGCGATTTCACATCCGAAAGGGACCGTCTGAACAAAGATTTGGGGAACGCAAGGATCGTTTCGGCGACGCCGATCCTCACCGTACCCGGAGGCTACGGCGGCGATTCCTTTGCCTCCGCCGATGCGGCAAGCAAAAAGGTGAGCGAGTATATTGAAAAAGGCGTGGACATCGTCAAGATTTCCATCGAGGACGATCTGCAGGGGCGCAAGTGGGAAATGCCCACATACGAAATGATAAAGGCCATTGTGGATACGGCCCACGCGGGCGGCCGCAGGGTATCGGCGCATATCAGCCATGAACGCAATTTAAAATGGGCCATCGACGCCGGGGTGGACGATATCGCGCACATGGTGGTGGAGCCTATCAGCCAGGAGACCGCCGAGCAGGTGGTGCAAAAAGGCATCTATTGGGTGCCGACGCTGGAACTCTGGAACGGCGTGAGCAGGGATTACGATTTGGACTGGATAAACATGGCCATTGCGAACCTTTTAAGGTTCTACAAGGCAGGGGGGAAGGTGGCGCTGGGCACGGATTTTGCCGGTTACTCCATCAGCTTCGATACAGGCTTTCCCATTACGGAAGTGAACCTGATGCGGCAGGCCGGAATGTCCCCCATGGATATCATCGTCGCGGGTACGAAAAACGCCGCTGAAGTATGCGGCATCGGCGACACGCTGGGCACAGTCGAGGTGGGGAAGATCGCGGACCTGTTTGTGGTCAATGGCGATCCGCTTGCCGAGGGTGTGCCATTTGAGGATTCCTTCTTATCGGTCAGAATGGTGGTACACGGGGGAGAGATTGTGGTGGAGAATGAAGATGTCTCGTAGACGGACCGAGTATAATCGCATGTAGGCAGATCGCTCAGCAAGACGATGCATCGGGTTGTGCAATAATAATCCGCCAAAAACTTTATACTATAAGGTGATTTGTCATGAATGAATGGGTCAAAGAATTATCAACAAAAATAAAAGATAAAATAGTCATGAAACCATATCTTTATGGCTTCTGGATTGCAATTTTATTAATACTCTTTCCAGCATTAATATTTATTGCTTACTATATTGGTGATCATGGTTATGCCCTAGTCTTTACAACGTTAACAATGGGTGATGCTTTGGGTTTTTATGGTTCAATTCTGTCGTTTTTAGGTACCATTGCTTTAGGGGCATTAGCTTTATGGCAGAATTACAAGTTAAGTAGAACGAATCAAAATTTGGTAATGCTTCAACTTGAGGAATACATACCTTATCTAATTATTGAAAGTGGTGAAGAAGTCAATCATATTGAACCAAATCGAAATCCGGATACTACACAATCCGTATTATCTGGTTCGAAAGGCTTTGTTAATTTCAATACAATAGAAGATCAACTATTATACGAGGCTGAACAAAACCGTTTGATGCAATTATGCCAAATAACGGACATAAAAGAATTAACGCCTGAAAAGGTTGCAAAAGTCGAAGAAGCACAGATTGAATTAAAGCGGTTGGCAAAATCGCTTAAATCTACAACTATAGAACACTATGTAGATACATTTTGGATTCTAAAAAAGGACAGTGAACAATTATATGATCACTTCTCTAATACCAAAGACTTACAGCGGATGTCGCTTAAGTTTATATTTAAAAATGCAGGTCAAGCTAAAATTAAACGGATTATTATTGATAAAATAGTTTTTGAATGTTGCATGCAGAAGTGGACGTTTAATCCGGATTCTCAACATAATTTTATATCGCAGTTAATAACAAAAGATGAAGTTTTAATTTTTTATATAAACCTTTTTTGGAGGAATAGTGATACTGAAATATATAAAATTCTGAAATTATATGATATGTATAATATTTCATTTGAGCTGACACTGATAAGTGCCGGAAATAACAAACAGAAAGAAAAAATAACATCAAACTGGTATTTCGGGAAATTAAATGAGAGTTGTTTTGAATTATTGTAAAAGTACTTAGAGTGCTTTCCTGCATTATTATAAGAAAATATATCACTGCCGATTTTCAAGTGATTCAAAATTAATCCCTAACAAGCCTTGTTGTCCAAATGTTTGTAGGGGCTTTATTTTGGGAAGATGCTTTACTCGTCTGATTTAAATAAGAATGACTCTCCCGTCCTTACTCCCACTCTTCCCGCAACCTCTCCATCATCTCCAGCGTTCCAACCGTCATGGCTTCGTCCATCACGGGGCTTTGCAGCAGGCCTTCTTTAATGCAGCGGTTGAAATGCGCAAGCTCGTATACAAGCTCGTGTTTGCAGGGATGCTCCAGCGTCACGGTCTCGCCGGAAGCGTAGTGCACCGTGGCGGTGCGGGCCTTCCAGTAATCCGGAATTTCGATGCGCCCAAGGTCGCCGAATATCGTAGCGCCGTTGGTAGCCAAAACGTTGGTGGAAATCTTGCTTACAGCCAGGATTTCCCCGCCGATATTCAGGTTGATGACGCTTTGCTCGTCCACTTTGGAATTGCCCTTGGTGCAAAGACCGGAATAGGAGGATATCTCCCTGCCGAACAGGAACTGCATGAGGTGCAGGGAATAGCTCGCGTTTCCGTACAGCGCGCCGCCGCCCGCGGAGGCCGAATGCAGCCATTCGTTGTAAACGGCACTGCAGGAACTGGTGAAATCCACAAGATGGATTTTGCCCAAAGCGCCGGAGGCAATGAGGTCTTTGATCTCCTGCATCACCGGCAGGAACACCGCCTTTTGCGCCTCGGCGATGAACCGTCCTTTTTCCTTTGCAAGCGCAAACAGCTCTTTTGCCTCCGCGCTATGGAGGGTAAAGGGCTTCTCGCAGACCACATGGCGGCCATGGGTCAGCGCCAGCTTGGAATAACGGTAATGCTCGCTGTTGATGGGCGCGACATAGATCACGTCCAACGTATCGTCGGCCAGCAATTCCTCATAGCTTCCGTAGCTTTTTTCAATATTGAGCTCCGCCGCTTTTGCAGCCGCTTTTTCCGCGCTGCGGGAAGCTATTGCTACAGCCTCGCCCGTTCCGGTTTCGCGCAGGGCGGCCACAAAACGGGGGACGATGGAGGCGGTGCTGAGTATTCCGTATCTGAGCTTTTCCATATGCTATGCCTGTTCCCTTTCGATTGTAACGGTCTTGCCGGTTGTAACGCTTTTGTGTACGGCCTCGGCGATTTTCTCCGCCTCCAGGCCGTCCTTTGTGCCCGCCACAAAGGGCTCACCGGTAATCAAGCAGCGAATGAAATCATTGATCGGCTCCACGCAGAAGCCGAACGGGCGGCCGTTGTATTCCTGCAGGAAGTAGGAGTTGGGGGTCCTATATTTCGCGTTGTCGAATATCTCCACGCCGCGGTTCTGGCTGTCGATGCGGAACAGGGCGTTTTCGCACAAGATCTGGGTGCGGCCGTCGTTGTTCTTCGCAAAGCCCTCGGGGTAGATCCAGCCGTTTTCCACAGTCCAGTAGCAGCCGTTTTCCATCTTCAAAAACGCCTGTACGGTGTCCCAGGTGTCGATCCCTCTGGATTTTAAAACTTCCTTCGTGCCCACGGCGAACACTTCCGTTACCTCGCAGCCCATGTACCACCGGATCTGGTCGTAGCAATGCGTGCCCAGGAAGTGGACGGGGGAGGAGTTATCGGACCAACTGAACCACTTGGTCGGCACGTCAATGATATCGTCCATATTCATATACCCGCGTATGGGCCTGCCGACGCCGGGTTTACCTAATTCGTTTTTGATCTGTATGGCCGCAGGGTCCCAGCGCTTGTGGTAATCGACCGCAACGCGAACCTTGTATTCCCGCTCCGCCGCGATGATGGCGCGGGCGTCTTCCAAAGTGGTGGCGAGCGGCTTTTCAATGAGCACATGCTTCCCGGCCTTGATGGCGGCCAGCGCGGGGGCAGCGTGGTAACAATCCGGCGTGGCAATGGAAATGGCGTCAAGCTCCTCTTTGTTGAGCATATCTGCGACGTCGGCATATGTCCGTACCCCATATTCCGCGCCGATTTTCGCGCGCAGCGCTTCGCTTAAATCACAGACCGCGACAAGCTCCACGCTATCGTTCCACTGGTAGGCGCGGATATGGTTGACGCCATAGATACCTGCGCCGATTACGGCGACCTTCAGTTTTCTCATTGCTGCCTCCCGCTATCTTTATTGATATGATAACTCATGGAAAAAATAAAAACCAAATTTCCACGGGTTCATGTCGCCATGCCCCATAAAACTTTGGTTTTGCCTGCATTACCAGTAACAGCCCATTTTCTGTTTTTCGGAATTGTATTGATTATATCACTCCGTATAGCCGGTTTCAATACGGCACAGGGCGAGGACACTTCATAAATCGTGCCCAATAAATGAAATCAGGACTCTTCCCGAAGCCTTCGGATGTTCCGGATCTTTTGGACCCAGGCTTTATCCAGCAGCCTGGGGAACAGACGGTTGATGCGCCATGCCAGCTTTACGTTGTCCGGGAATATGATGATGTCTTTGTTCTTCCTCACACCCTCCAGTATGATGGAAGTGGCTTTTGTTGTGCCCATGGCTTTTACCGGGAGGCTAGCCACGACTTTCTCGTTGGATACGTTTGCTACCTTCATGTTTTTGTATATGTCAGTCTGAACATGCCCCGGGCACACCGTGCTTACCTTGACTCCCAGATCCATGCCCTCATACCGTAATGACAGGGAAAGTCCGACGATCGCATATTTGCTGGCACAGTACGGCGAATTTCCTGGCTGCGGCATCAGCCCGGTCCCCGACGCCGTATTTACGATATGGCCGAAACCCTGCTTCGCCATGATTTGATATGCATGGAGAGAGCCATAAAGCACGCCGTAAAAGTTAATATCCATCACCTTTTTCCACTGGTCCATCGCCAGGTCGCGCACATCCCCGCCAATGGCAATTCCGGCGTTGTTAAACATGTAATCGATACGGCCGTATTTTGAAACGGTATCGTCAATGAGCCGGGTTACAGCGGGTTCGTCGGATACGTCAATGCTCGCGGATTGAGCTATGCCGCCCGCTTCTCGTATTGCCTTTGCGACGTTTTCGGCGCTGGCGCCATGAATATCGGCTGCAACCACCTTGGCGCCTAATTTTGCAAGTCCCTCGCAGACCGACCTTCCGATACCTGCCCC
Source organism: Bacillota bacterium (assembly GCA_023409435.1). Lineage (GTDB taxonomy): Bacteria > Bacillota > Clostridia > Christensenellales > CAG-138 > JAEYLA01. The sequence goes on from JAEYHP010000047.1 coordinate 33,625, forward strand.
GCCGCCGGTGACGATTGCGATCTTTCCCTGAAATTCATTATTCATCGTTGTTCCTTTCCGCATTCGAGCATTCCGTCAGTATTGTTAGAGTAGTTTCTTCAGGTTTTCCACTATGGCCGCTCTGTGCGGCGCAAAGAAATCCCGGGTTAGCCCGGTGAATTTATTGCTCAACGTTGCCTCCGCCATGTCGAAAAATTGCTGTGCAAAGCCGTCCTTATCCCATCCGTTGCTTTTGGCCCATACCTCGCCAAACATCATGTAAGATAAGAGGGGAGCAAGCGCAAAGAAAAACAGATATGTGGAAACGCCGCCGGAAGCGGGCTGACTCTGCAGGGCATTTAGACTGGAGAGGGAGGGCGGTATGATCGAATTTACAATGCCCAGCAGTGGCTCGTTCTTTACATTGCCTTTGAGCAGTTCGGCAATCAGAATACGTATAATATTCTTGCTGCCGGACAAAAGCGAAAACCCGCTGAGCAGGGATTGCTCGGCCGCATCGGCATCAGAAATGTTGCCAGAGAATATCTTTTGTTTTTCTTCCCGTATTTGAAGCAGATAACTGGAAACCAGCTCCTCCAGTATCTGTTCTTTGCTTTCAAAATAGTAGTAAAGCAAGGATTTTGTGATTTCCGCCTTTTGTGCGATTTCGGCGATGCCGGTCGCATCGTATCCGTTTTGGGCGAACAACTCCTCAGATACGCGCAGAATTTTGCTTTTTGCATCCGTGCTCTTTTTGTATTGCGCCATTTGAATCGCCTCAAAAATATACTGACCGTTCAGTCTATTTTAATAATAATGATTTCTGGAAAATCTGTCAAGAAAGAAAAGGCTGCCCTTTAAGGGCGGCCTATACATGCGTCTGGACTGATCCGGCAGCGCGTCAGGTGATGTTTGCAACCTTCCATCATTTTCGGTTCTCCTGCCCATAGTATGCGCCCGCGCCGTGCTTGCGGAAGAAGTGTTTATGCATCAGCTCCTGCTGCATGGACGGAAGCGTCCCGCCCGATATGGAAAGCGCGTGCCAGGCCATCATGGCCACTTCCTCCAGCACCACGGCGTTGTGTACCGCGTCCGAGGGGGACTTGCCCCATGCGAAGGGGCCGTGGCTGTGCACCAGCACGGCGGGCGTATACTCCGGGTTCAATCCGGCGAACCGTTCCACAATAACGCTGCCCGTTTCAGCCTCGTACTCCCCGGCGATCTCGGCGGGCGTCATGAGGCGCGTGCAGGGGATATCGCCCAAAAAATAATCCGCCCCTGTGGTGCCCAGAGCAGGAATGCTGAGCCCCGCCTGCGAAAATATGGTGGCCCAGCGGCTGTGCGTATGCACGATACCGCCGATGTTGGGGAACGCGCGGTATAGCTTTATATGCGTGGGAGTATCCGAGGAAGGACGCAAATTGCCTTCCAAAACGGTTCCATCAAGGTCCAGCACCACCATATCGGAGGCTTGCATATGCTCATACTCCACGCCCGAGGGTTTAATAACAATAAGGCCCTTTTCACGGTCAATTCCGGATACGTTGCCCCATGTGAACGTAACAAGGCCGCACTTGGGCAGGAGCAGGTTCGCTTCCAGCACACGTTGCTTTAATTCTTCCAGCATACTTTTCTCCTTTTAAATTACGCACTTCCACTGTTGTCAGCGGGGAATCGGACTAGGAAAGCAAGATTCGTTGGCAATAGTATATACCGGGATTATCGTATGGACAATCCGATAATTTTTAACGTATTGTATGGAAACCCTGAAATTGCGGCGATTTGCTTATTCGTTTTGGACCACCAGCACGTCAGGCTGTTTTTTTCGGCCAAGTTCAATAGATTTCTCTATGTACTGTAAACGGTAAAGTCATTGCCGAAATGGGTAAATTGGAAGTATACGATAAACCATTATTTCAGGAGGTAGCTATGAAAAAAACAATTCTCTTCACGTCTGTCCTAATGATATTCGCCCTGATACTGGCTCTTTCCGGCTGCGGCGCCGCTTTGAAGGAAGCATCCGCATTGAAAGAGTATGAAATGGGCAAAGACAACGTCCTCAGCATCACCTCCGTTATAGGAGAACGCGAGGTTACGGGCGTCGAATCCGGAATAAACAACGGCATTGTATCCAAGCAATACATCTATGTAAGCGAGACGGTATACGACGATCTTCTGGCGTATGTGACCGCGCTGATGGATCAGGGTTGGCTGGTGACCAAAGATATCGATCTCAACGTTGTTCCCGGCTCGGGCGAGTTGGGGAAAAAGTCGGCGGCGGATGACGGGCAGATACTTCTGCTTTCCTTCACCTATGAGGAGTCCGGCTACGTCATAAAAATCGTCAAGGGAGAAGGAACCCTAGAATAGCCCCGCATAGGCCCTTCATGCGGGGCATAACAAGGCATGAGAGTATGAACAAGCCATCTGGATATTGGCGCTCTATTGCTCGAGAGTACAGGGCGCTTACCGGGGCGTGGCAAGCTTCGCCCCGCTCTATTCGCGGGCTGGCTGCCGTTGGGTATCGGCTCTGGCGCTGGTAGCGCTTGCTGTGTTCGGGAAAAAGAAAGCGCTGTAGCGGCAATCGATGAAGGAAAATTTAAAGAAGGCCCGGTATCTTAATGGACGCCGGGCTTTTCGTATATAATCTTTGTCATTGGAGATATAATAGTGCTGTTCTACCATTTACTTGGAAAGAGGTTACAAGGTGAAGCGTTTTGAACAAGTTGCAGCGCCGTTTGGTATGGCCGGGGTCGTATTCTATGTCATCCATACGGGATTGGGCAGGCTCCTTTGGCCGGAATATAACCCCGTTACAATGGACATCAGTTCCCTTACTGCCCAGAACGCGCCGAACGCGGAACTTCTCCGGGTATTTACCACGGGTTACGGAATCTGCATGCTTGTGTTCGTCGCGGGCATGATAGCGAAAGCCTTCCGCCAGTACAACAAGGCGGTCCGCGCCGGATATCTCATATTGATGGTGATGGAGCTCGTTTCCGTGTTCGGATACGCGCTGTTCCCGCTGACGGGGGATAAGACCGTAATGACGTTTCAGAACATGATGCACATCGTGGTCACGGTGATCGTAGTGTTTACGACAATCGCCTCCGGGTTCTTTCTGGCGGCGGGGTACCGGAAAGAGGCGGGCAGGAAGAGGCTCGGCAATTTCCTGCTCGTTATGGCCATACTCATCACCGTAACGGGGCTGACAAATCCCATCGGCATGGGCGCGGGGCTCAACATACTTGGCCTGACGGAACGGCTTGTGATCTATTCCGTGCAACTGATGATATTTGTGCTTTCCGCCTATTACACATTTGGGCGGCGGGAAACCATTAGCCGCTGATAGTCCTTCGGACTATCGGCGGGTTTTGTGCAGGTTAAAAGTGTTGTTGTGCTTTCCAAATTAGGCCTTATAATAGATACTAATGCGCGAATTCCGTGGGAGAATCCATAAAAATTTAAAATATATGGGATACTCCAAACGCCTTACGCGTATGCCGGGAAGCATGAAGAAGGGGGGGTTCGGCATGACGGGCCTGTTGATGAGGCTGTTTCTTAAAATAAGACAGGATGAGGACACGGCGCGCAAGCGGCAGCGCTACGGCAATTTTGCAAGCGTCGTAGGCGTCGTTTCGAATCTGCTGCTTTTTATCATGAAAATCCTCATAGGCCTCGCATCCGCCAGCGTTTCCATCATTGCGGACGCCGTGAACAGCCTTTCGGATTCGGCGTCCTCCCTGATCACGCTTTTTGGGTTTAAAATTTCATCAAAGCCCGCGGACGCGGACCATCCGTACGGCCACGCCCGTATGGAGTACATCTCAGGCCTTATCGTTTCGGTGCTCATTCTGTTTTTCGGGCTGCAGCTTCTGCAAAGCTCGGTGCAGAAAATCCTGCATCCCGCGCCGGTTCACTTTGAAGTGATTACGCTGATCATACTCACGCTTTCCATACTCATAAAGGCATGGCAATGTCTCTTTTACCGGAAAATCGGTCATCTGATGAACTCCATCACGTTGCTTGCGGCTTCGGTGGACAGCCGGAACGACATCCTTTCGTCCTCCGCCGTACTGCTCGCGGTAATCATCACCCGCCTGACCGGGTTTGATCTTGACGGCTACATGGGGGCCGTCGTCGCCGTGCTTATATTATGGAGCGGCGTGAAGATGGTAAAGGATACGGGCAGCATTTTGCTGGGTACCGCGCCCACCAGGGAGTTGGTGGACAGCATCTATAAAAGGATACTCGGTTACGAGCATATCATCGGCCTGCATGATTTAAGCGTGCACAGCTACGGCGCGAACAAATGCTTCGCCTCCGTCCATTGCGAGGTGCCCGCAGAGCAGGATATCATGCTCAGCCACGATATCATAGACAACATCGAGCGCGATTTCTTAAAGGAATACGGCATCCATCTGGTCATCCATCTGGACCCGGTGGTCACAAACGACGCGCGCACGAACGAATTAAAAGCGAAGGTGGAGCAGTTGATCGCCGACCTCCCGCTCGACGTCAGCATGCACGATTTCCGGGTGGTCTGGGGCATCAGCCATACGAACCTCATATTCGACGTCGTCGTGCCTTTTAGCGCCGACTGGAGCGATGAGAAACTGATTGCCCACATGGCTGGCGAAATCAAGGAACTGGACCCGACCTATCATGCGGTTATCACCGTAGATCACACCTATGTCCCGCATACCAAGGGCTGATGCCTTTTATATCACAAAATCCCCGCCGGATAAACCGGCGGGGATTTTCAGTTAATCAAAATCAACCTGCCGACGGAGCGTTTTCTCCCGAGGCAGCCGCATGCAGCTCCTGATAGAGCTCCTCCTGCATATATGTCCACATGCCGGCCCTGCCTGCCTGCATACAGGGCTTGCCATCCTGGAGAAACACATAGAACGTACTGGCAGGCTCCCCTTCCGCAATGCTGGTATACAACTCAATGCGCTCCTCAAACGACTCCACATCCACAGCAGGTGAGGCGGCGGAACGGATCATATGGTCCCAGATGACGCGTTGCGCCAAATCCTGATAGTCCTGATTATCCTTTAGGGAAATGCTGCGTACGGCTTTGCCGCCCTGTATCAGCGTGATGGCGGCGTCTTCCGCAACCGCTGCGGTTGGCGATGGCGAGGCAACCGTAGTGACCTCGCTTTGCACGGCGGGGTCGGGCAAGGCTTCGGGTTCAACCAGATCCGGGACAACGGCAGCTTGCTCCGCCTGCAGCGTCGCCGCATCCTTTGTGGAGAACACGCATTTGAACAGGCAGATATATTCATGTTTCGCGGTATACTCGGGGTATTCCATAAGAAACTGGCAGTCATAGGAAAGAAGGGTATCGCCTTCGCCAAACACCACGTTTCCCAGCAGGATCGGTTCGTTAACGGCAATGGGCCATGTTCCATCCTCCTCGCCATAAAAAAGGAACGAAGCCGCGCTGGAAGTCGGGCCAAAGTCCGGCGGCAATTCAGAGCGGAAAGCAGTCAATGTGCCGGAGGTTTCATTTGGAACCGTCAGAACCGTCCAAGTTAACCCGCTCATATTTCGGGTACTGGAAAAGATACCGCCATAGTTTACGCTTTCCGAGATGGTAAAATTTCCTTCCCGCCTATCCAGGGGAAGCACGACATTGCCAAACGTGCCCTGATAAACGCCCTTGCGCCAACCTTCCACATACAGAAGCACGCTTTTGACGGAAGGGTCCACATGGTAACTGTAACGGTAGTCTGTATCTTCGGGCAGCGCGGAAAGCGCCTCGCGCTCGGCCTGCGTGATTGGCGTTTCGGTGATGGTATTTACCGGCAGGCTGGGGGAGAGCGGGTTCAAAAGCAGCAGCACCGCGATAGCCACCGCAAGCACAATGCCCGCGGCCGCCATCCAAAACGCCGGCTTCTTATATTGGAGCACATTCTTTATGCGGAGCTTCGTGTTGCTTTCCCCAAAAGCTAAGGGGGCTAGAAGCGCCCCGCGCGAGACGGAAACGGATAAAAGTGTGTTCGAGTATGCCTGCCGGATATCCTCCCCGGCGTTTTTCAGCACCCGCTCGTCGCAGGAAAGCTCCATATCCCGGCCAAAGCAATGATACGCAAGATAGACGAGCGGGTTAAACCAGTGGAGCGCCAATACAAGGAAAGAGAGCGGCTTCCACAGGTGATCGAGCCGCCTGATATGCATACGCTCATGCAGCAGCACATGCGAAAGCTCCATAGAAGCGAGCCCGGACGGCACATAGATGTTCGGGCGGAACACGCCGAACACAAACGCCGTGCCGACTTGGTCGCTTTCATATACGCCCGGCTCTAAAAGCGTAGCAAACCGGATGCGGCTATAAAACCGCAGCGTGGAGTACAAGGCATAGACAAGCATCGCTGCTATGCCCAAAACCCATACCCAACCCCAGATCCACAGCGCGATCTGGGCGGGATTTGCGGAAGCATAGGGCGCGGGGGACATGCTGTCTGCAAGCACGGGGTTGACCGCGGTGTTGAGCACGGGAATTCCAGTGTACACGGCAGGCGTTTGTGCCGTGAGGAACTCCTGCGGCACCGGCTCCACGCTGGGGATGAGCGCCAGCGCACTTTCAAAGGAAAACGGGCAGACCAATCTGAACAATACGGCGGCCCACAGCGCATAGGAAATCCACTTTGGCGCTTTTTTCAACAGCAGGCGCAGTATGAGCACGGCAAGAATTACAACGCCACCCGTATAGCTGATGTTGAGGATGACCCGGAATACGTGCTCCACTAGCGTTCCGCCTCCTCGATCATGCGTTTTAGTTCCACAGCTTCCGCTGCTGTCAGCTTCCGGTCCCTGAGATACGCCGCAAGGAAGGCGGGAACGGACCCGGCGTAGCTTTTTTCAATGAGCTCCTCGCTTTCGTGCCGCGCCACTTCCTCCCGCGTCACGCAGGAACGCACCGTCGCGCTTTCGTTCACCACAAACTTCCGTTCCGCGAGGCGCCTGATCATGTTGTAGGTGGTGGATTTCTTCCAGCCCAGGGCGGAAAACGCAAGCCTGCTTAATTCCGTGGAGTTGACAGGCTCCGTCTCCCAGATGATGTTCAAAAACCGCCGCTCCGCTTCAAACAGCCTGTAATCCATCTCGCACCTCCAAGACACGTGGTTTGTCGTAATAAACCTAGTTTAACATGACAAACCTCATTATACAAGTATTTTAGAAAAAAATGTAGTTGCGTGCCCGGCAGCTAGATTTGAGTTGCATAACCTGCGTCGGTGCGATACCCTAATATAAAGAAAAATGGAAGGCAGTTTTATGATGATCGAAACAGACAGGCTCGTAATCCGGCGTTTTCGCGGGGAGGATTGGGAGGACCTGTACGCGTACCTTTCCGATCCCGGCGTCGTACGCTTTGAGCCATATGCGCCTTTTCATGCAGAGCAGTGTAAGCAGGAAGCGCAAAGGCGGGCAGAAGACGAAGCCTTTTGGGCAGTCTGTCTCAAAGAAAACGGCAGCCTGATTGGGAACCTCTATTTTTCACGGCAGACGGATGATACATGGGAGCTTGGCTTTGTGTTCAGCGCCGCGTATCAGGGAAAAGGCTACGCTTTTGAAAGCGCTCATGCGCTTTTGGACCGCGCCTTTTCGGAGTGGAAGGCACGGCGCGTAATTGCTCAATGCAACCCGGAAAACGAAAAATCGTGGAGACTGCTTGAGCGTTTGGACATGCGGCGGGAACGGCATTCGATACAAAACGTCTCGTTTCATAAAGACGCGTTCGGCAACCCGATCTATACGGATACCTATGAATACGGCCTGCTGCGCGGGGAATGGGAGGAACAGAATAAGTAAAACGGCCGCATTGCGGCCGTTTTTATGTACATTATTTTTCAGTTATTGACGATTTCGAGTATGGTCACATGCAGCTTGGAGAAATCCTGCGCCAGATTGATATACTCTTCCGTCGGCTTGTTATCCTTTATGATACGCACACGGGGCCGCAGGCAGTTGGTTTCAAAATTGGTGACCACCACGGCGAGCTCCCCGGTGCTCAGCTTGACGCAGGTGCCGACGGGGTAGGGGGCAACGCGTTTGGTGAATGCGGATACGATATCCGGGTCGAACATGGTGTTGTAGCCACACATGATGTACTCCACCGCGTCGGAAGGCAGCATTGCCCTGCGGTAGGGTCTGTCCGATATCAGCGCGTCGTATACGTCCGCAATACAGACGATGCGGCTGAAGAGATTGATTTGCGAGCCGGAAAGGCCGGAGGGATAACCGGAGCCACTGAACTGCTCATGGTGCATCAAAGCCACAAGGCGGGCGTCTTCGGGTATGCTCTTGTTCGCGCAAAGGTAGTTGTAGCCCAAAAGGCTGTGCCGTTTAGCCTGGTCCAGCTCTTCGGGCGACAGCTTGCCCGGTTTGTTGATGATGCGCTTGTCGATAAACACCTTGCCGATATCATGCATCAGCGCGCCCAGAGTCAGGTTGTTGAGTGCACGGTAGGAGAGCCCCAGCACTGTGCCGATCACGCAGGAGAGCACCGCGACGTTGATGCTGTGACTGAACGTATAATCGTCATAGGTACGGATATCCACAATGTTGACCATGGTGTTGCGGTTGTGCATGATTTCTTCCACCATGTTGGATATCACGTCCCGCAGCCGGTCGGTATTAGAAAGAATCTTGCGCCCGCGGCTGTTTTCCGCTTCCACGAACATGGCCCGCACTTCCTGCTTGGCCCGCTGCTTGAGCTCGTCGCTGATGACGTGCGCGATCTGGATGTCGGAGGAGATATCGTCGTCGATGTATACGCCCTGAAAGCCCAATTGCCGGATTTTGAGTATTTGGGATGCGGTGAGCGCCATTCCCTTCCGCAACAGCAGCCTGTTGCGGTCAAGCACCAAATTGTTGGCCAGAACCTGCCCGACGCGCAGGCAGTTCGAGGGAATATACCTCATACCCAATCTCCCTTAATACACTCAAAAAACGGCAAGCAGGATAAAATGTTCACAACTACAATCATCCAACATGCCGCACATATATTCTCATTTTATTCCAAAAGCCCGGTCACGTCAAGAATGAGGCTGACGCTGCCGTCCCCCAGTATGGTGCAGCCCGAAATGCCGTTCTGCCAGCCCAGGGAACGCGTGACATAGGGGGGCAGGGGTTTGATTACGGTCTGCTGCTCACCGATCAAAGCGTCCACAAACAGGCAGTAGCTGCGCTGGTCGCCCTCGAGCACCACAAGTATGCCGTTTTCAAATTCCGTCTGTGCGCCCTCTATCCCAAAGAGCTGGTGCAGCCGGACGATCGGGTAGCACTTGCCGCGGATCAATATCATTTCGTTGCCGTCCGGGTCTTTGAACACTTCGCCGGGAGAGGGCTTGAAGGATTTCATAATGCTTAAGAGCGGCAGTATGAATATCGAGCCTCCTACGGAAACCTGCATGCCGGTGATGATGGCCAATGTCAGCGGGATGCGGAACTGCACGCTCATGCCTTTACCGGGGACGCTGTCCACTGAAAGCGTGCCGCCCATTTTCTCCACGTTGCGCTGCACCACGTCCATGCCCACGCCGCGTCCGGAGAATTCCGTAACCACCTGGTTGGTGGAAAAGCCCGGCGCGAATATGAGGGAATAGACTTCCTTATCCGTCATTTCGCTTTCCGGTTTCTTGACCAGGCCGACTTCAATTCCTTTTTTAAGTATCTTTTCACGGTCCAGACCTTGCCCGTCGTCGGATACGACAATCAGCACCTCGCCGCCGTTGTTGCGGGCGTCCACGGTGATGCGCCCTGTTTCGGACTTGCCCTTTTGCCGCCTTACGGCTGGTTCCTCTATGCCGTGATCGATGGCGTTGCGGATGATGTGCATGAGCGGATCGCCAAGGTTGTCGATTACGCTCTTGTCCATTTCCGTGTCTTCACCGCTGATCTTTAGCTCCGCTTTCTTGTCCGTCTTTTTGCAGATATCCCGCAAAATGCGCTCCAGGCGGTGGAGGGTGGCGGATATGGGCATCATGCGGATGGACATTACGGTATCCTGCAGTTCGTCGGTCAATTTCCGAAGCTGACGCGACGCTTTTTCGAACGATTCAACGCGCAGTTTCACAACCTCCGGATTCTTGGTGACGGTGGATTCTGCAATCACGATCTCGCCCACAAGGTCCATCAGCTTATCGAGCTTTTCAAGCCGCACGCTCATAAAATTCTGCTTTTGGTGGGCGGTCGCTTGCTCCGCTGCCTGCCCGTTTTCTTCGGCGGGCTTTGCGTTTTGCACGCCTTCCTGTTTTTCTGTGACTTCCGTTAAGGAAAATGATGCGAGAAAGAAGTTGGAGGATATTTTTTCTTCCAGCAACTCCCGCGTGGAGGAGGAAATCAACGTCATCGCAAAGCCGTGCTCTACGATATAATCCTCGCTGCCGTCCTGTAAAACATCCGCGGGGACGGTTGCAATGGAACTGACGTACGGCTCAACGGATTTTATCACGCCGAACGCGCGCACGTTTTCCATTTTGCAGTCTTTTTCAAACCGGATTTTCACCTCGTACCGCTTTTCACCCGCTTCAAAGTCCGCAGCAGGCGCGGATGCGAATGCGGTTGCGGCAGGCAAGTCCGTTTCCTGGGGCTCGCTTGCGCCTCCGTTTTTCAATTCCTTGTGGTAGCGCGCAATCTCACTGAGCAGTTCCTTCGGATCTTTATCAGGAAGGATGCCGTCCTGAAGGCGCTCGATTTCATTCTTCAAAAAATCCTGCGCGGAGAACACAAGATCGCACACTTTTCGGTGGTCGTATTTCTTCGCCCTGTTGTCCCGGATAAAGGAGAACAGGTCTTCCATCGCGTGGGACAGGCGCGTCAACCCGTCATAGCCCATCATGCCGCTCGAACCTTTTACGGTATGAAGAACGCGAAATATGGCGTCCACCTGCTCCTCGGTAAAGCGGTCCGCTTTTTCCGCGGTGAGCATATGGGTCTCCAATTGGTCCAGTAACTGGAGGTTTTCAAAAATGTATACCTCTAAAAGGGAGTCGGACTGGGACATACGGACACCTCTCTCCTATGTGCTCTTGCGTTCCAAAAAGGGAACAGTTATTTAATGTTGTTGAGCGCGCCTATTATGACGTCTTCTTTAAACGGCTTTACAATAAAGCCCTTTGCCCCGGCGATGATGGCTTCGCGTACCATGGTCTCCTGGCCCATGGCGGATACCATCACCACATTGGCGCGCGGCTGAAACAAAAGGATCTGCTTCAGGCTGGAAAGGCCGTCCATCTCGGGCATGGTGATGTCCATGGTGACGATGTCCGGGGTGAGTTCCTTGTACCGCTGCAAGGCAACTTCGCCGTTTTCGGCTTCGCCGCAGACCTCATACCCATGCTTTGTCAGGATATTCTTGATGGATATCCTCATGAACGCCGCATCATCCACTACCAGTACTCTTTTCATGTTGCTCCTCCTGCTGTAAAAGCAATTTCTTCTATATATAAGCAATAAGTGTTGTTGTCAAAGAATTTTCTCGGTTTTCGGCCATGCAGTGCGTATTAAGAGCGCGCCGGTGTCGCAGTCAAACACGATCGTCCGCCCGACGTTGCCCCCCGTATCCTCGGCCAGTATGGAAATGCACCGCTTATTCAACACATCGCGGCACATATCCACGTTTCGTTTGCCGACCTGCATGATATCGCTGCCGTTGCTTGCGAAGAACATACTGGCGCCCCCGGCAAGCTTGGCCGTGAGCATATGCGGCGCGGCGCCGTTTTTTGCAAGACGGCTGATGAGTTCGTCTATCGCGGTATCGGCGTACTTGGCCGTTTGTACGGATGCGCCTTCCGCGGGCGCTTTCGGGAGTAGGATGTGGGAAAGACCGCCGATCCTGCGTACCCTGTCGTACAGTACGATACCCACACAGGAGCCCAATCCGAGCGTGGTCAACGTATCCGGCGCTTTTGCAAGCGCCATGTCTGCAATGCCGATGATTGTATTCGCCATACTATAAAAGGCCCATCTTCCTCATCATTAAAGTCTGCGATTCGATATCGGGCATCAGGAAGAAGCGGCCGGACACATATTTGTCGAAATCCACAAGCACCGTTTCAAGCATCAGTATCGTATCGCCGGAAGCTCCGTACATGACCGCGGGCAAATTCATAAGCGCGCCCGCCATGTCAATAACAAGGCCGGGTACGGAACTATTGATATAAAGGTCGGTCAACGAGGCAATCGCATTAATGTACGAGCAGCATAGGATATTGGCGATCTCCATCAGCGCGGAATGCTGCAGGTCGGAAGGGAACGGGATATTTTTGTCGTTTTCCACGCCCAGCATTTCAATGAGCATGTCCGACATCGCGATCGAATCCTCAAGTGGCTGCACAAACAGTATGGCGCCGGTGATGTCGCCCGACATTTCCACCAAGGAACCGGTCATGATCTGCTCGGCGTCGCCCAACAGCGTTCCCATATCCTCCAGCGAGCAGAACCA